>CAINOB010000019.1 GCA_903851365.1 uncultured Bacteroidota bacterium | reverse complement strand
GGTCTTTTTCTTTTTCAATCTCAGAAAGTTCGATAAGAAGTTGTTTTATTGAAGATGACTCCTTCTTTAAGATTTTCCCTCCGCACGATGAACATTTTGTTGTGAAATACGATACATTGGCACCGCATGTTGAGCATTTGTTAATTATCTCTTCCTCATTTAATTCAACTTGGGATTGTAGATCTAAAAGATGTTCTTTTCTTAATAAAGCTAATTCTCCATCCATTATTAACTCTACTTCATCCTTTTCTTCACCAAGCTTTTCAGCTTTGTTCAAAATGATGGACCTGTTCTTTTCAGTTATTTCTCCTTCTGCAATCGCAAGCTGAATTAGTTTTTCAATTTCGGGGTGCATGTCGCTTTGTTTAAAATTTCATTGGTCGGGAAGACTCATAATTTGGAATTCAGTAAATTTATATAACGATTTACATCAGAAGTAAGAGTAGTAAAGAAAATAGAAAGAATGTTAAACAAACTAGAAAAAATATAGCAGAATATTTCAGTAGCTTATGTTGTTTAAAAAAAGATAAGATAATTTGGTACAAACTAATATTAACAACTTGTTTATTTTTATTGATTTCATAGACGTCGGCTGTGTTGTTAATACTTTTATTATTCTTAGAAAGTGCTAGTTCGCCATTTAGAATTAACTCTACTTCATCAAGGTCTTCACCGAGAATTTTTGCTCTACGCATAATGGTTTCTCTTTTTTTTTCGGTAATCTCACCAGTTGCGACAGTCAGTTCAATTAATTTTTCAATTTCTGGGTTCATAGATTTAAATGTTATTTCAATAAAATCACTTTTTGTCAAAGATGGTTGTTTGAATAACTCCCATTAATTATTAAAAGTTTATCTTTATCTGTTTTGGAAGGAGGTAGGGCGGCTCCAATTAGACCATATATGAGGCAAATTGAATTTCTATTATTTTCTAAATTTTCTTTTTTCAATATAATTGATTTTCTTATAGTGTATTGAATATTATTTATGACCTCCATAGATAAGTCATACATTGAAAAGATATTGACCGTTATGAAAATACTGTTCATGCCCACTAAGATAAGAGTTTTTATTCCGGAGAATACTCTGGGCCTAAAATAAAACCGCATTATTCGATGGTGCTTTCGCAATATACAAAACCCGGGAAAAGCGAAAACTAAGCTTTTAGTTTTACGGGTTTCCTTGCCAGAGTTGGTGTTTCCACCCTTTTCGAGGGGAGTTTGGCAAGAGGGGGCACCGGATAAAGAGCTTCCATGCCCAGCGGTGTGATCTGAAGGTACGGGAAGTCATCCTCAAACAGAGCCTGCACTTTTTCCACTGGCAGACTCGGATCTGAAAAGTCCAATGTTCCGAACCGGGGCGTAACGATACGCCCCGGCAGAACATTTATGAGGGTGAAATATTCATTCCACATTATGCGGAGATTGATGGGGTCAACGGAACTGATCCGGTGTAGGTATAGAGGCTGTGAGCCCGGTAGGCGAACTGCATACCGAGTCCTCGCCGGCCATCGGTGGTTGATCCGGTTCCAGATCCGTCTCCGCCGGAGAATTTCGCCGAGCGGATTTCACATCCCAGTAAGTATTTCTGGTTTTCGCTATCCTCAGCGATAAGTACCAGGTCTTCATTCTTGGTGGCGTTCATGAATCCCAGAAGCTTTTTGTTCAAGCCGGGAGCAAAAACGCTCAGAAGTAATTCGTACCCCTTACCGCCTTCTTCGCCAATAGGCTTGATTTCGAGTTTGGCTGCATCCTCGGTGGTATACAGTTCGAACATCCGTTTACCGGCTTTCATTAGGATTTCTCCAGTAAGCGTGCCGGCTGCATCAAGAGTTACCGGAGCCACTGGTTCGGTGGGCCAGGTGGCTACGTCGGTCCAGAGACCGAAGTAGATTTTCTGGGAAAGACCGCCGAGATTCTTCCCGTCGGTCAAGAGTTTTCCAATATCTGCAAAATCCATGTTTTTAATGTTTTGAGCGTGAATATTTCAGATTAAACAGAACCGCTACCGGTTTTCTGAAGGTTGGTCCATACTGCTGCATTCATCCCGAATCCGAGACCTTCCCACCAGTCAGTCAAAATACTGACGGTACGTTTGGATTCCTGAATATCAAACTTGGTCATGTTGGCCGACTTCTTGGTCAGGTGCAGCAGGTTTGCTTTCGGAGTGGCGAAAATAACATTGGAGTTATTGAGGGAGGGCAGGGCTTTTACCTTCTGAACGGTGAAGTCGATGCCGTTGTCGATTTCCTTGTCGGAGAATTTCGTGTAGAACCCGCTGACGCGTTTATCCCGGAGGTAATGCTTGTACCAGGTCTGGCTCATGCAAACGTCCATGGCTTCGTTTTGGTAGATTTCCGAAATGCCATCGATGAAGGCTTCCACCTGGTCGAAGATCGAATCCTTGTCCAGAGGCCCAATATTGACCGAATTAATTGTAGAGGCATCCACACCTACCTGAAGCAGTTTGATGAGACCATCCATGCACGAGACGACCGGACCGGCCACTCCGGGAGTAGGTGCTTGATACTCTCCATGACCATACACGAACATTTCCATGTCGTTTTGAATGGAGGGAATGAGGTTATTCTCGATCAAATACTTGACCAAAGGAAAATCCTTTTTAGTCAGACTGTTCGCGTCGAGGAAGCCGAGCCAGCTGGCCGAAACAAAATCCGGCTGAATATCCTGGTCCACTTTGAACTGGAACAGGCGGAGCTCATTCGGTGTGAAGGCGGCGCTGTTGATCGGGGTCCATCCTTGCTGAAAGGGCTGAACGATGCGGGTCATGTTGATCTGGGACAAACGATAGATGGTATCGTCGGTTTTGAGGGGGGTGCAGATCGCGGGGGTCTCCAAGCCCTGAGTAAGGAGCCGCTTGATGCGGGTGACGTTTTGGCCTGCCTGTTCGTAGTAGGCCCCAAACGCTGTGATTAATTCAGAAATGTCCATGATGAAAAGCTGTTTTGGTGGTGAAAAGGTTAGTTGTCTTCCTGCATGTGCGGAAGGGAGTTGAGAAGTTTGATGTTGTCGGGGATGGTGTCAGTGATCGGATCGACGGCTGTAACCACCCCAACCGGGGCAACGGCAGGCTTTGCGGCCATGAAATCGCGGATCGCCTGGATCTTGGTCTCGATGGTGGTTGCGGTGGCAATGGTGCTGTCAATGGCATCCAGGGAGGCAACGATGTTGGTGCGGTCGGTGACGGCGGCATCGCGGTTCACGATCGCGGCATCGCGTTCGGTCACGATTTGCTGATTGGCTTCCAGAGCTTCGTTGATGGCTGTCGCCTGGGCCTCGTTAAGATAAATCCCCTCGGAGGTTGCTTCCAGGGAAGGTACCCCGAGTAATTTGTTGAGGAATGCAAGTTGTTTCATGGTAAAGATTGAGTTGATAATTTTCTTCATGGATGAGGTGACTGTAGCGATGATCCCGGGAATCGGGTCCTCGGATTGCATCAGGGTACCTGGTATTGGGAGCTCGGAATAGTTGAGCATAGCAATCATACGCTGGTTCTGCAGGAGGTTTTCCTTAATGGCCGGTTCCCGGATTTCGTCAACGAATCCCCAGGACATAGCTTGCTCTGCGTTCAACCAGGTTTCATCCTTCATCAGGTTGAGGATTTCCGTGGTCGTTTTCTTGGTTTTCTTCGCGTACATTTTAGCGAGTACCAGGGTCACTGTTTCGAGTTCCTTCTTGTTTTTGGTAAGGGATTCGATCAGTGCATCGATATCATCAGGATTCATGTTTCCCCAGGCATCCACCCAATTCAAGGCCTTATGGATTAAATAGAATCCATTGGAATTCATGACGACTTTCTTTGCGCTGAGTGTGATCAGGGTGGCTGCGCTTGCATTGAAACCGGTAAGGTGAACGGTTACTTCGCCGTGTTCGGCGAACAGGTCATAAATGGATATGGCTTGTGCAACATCGCCGCCCCGGGAGTCCACTTTAACGGTTACCGGGTTCTTGCCAGCTGCAGCAAGAAAGTTTTTTACAAAGGATTTAGAATTGCCGTTTTCACCGATAAATCCTTCTATATCAAGTTGTAATGTATTCATATATCCTTTTTGCCAAGTCATAAAAAAATGCCTGAGCCACCAAATTAGGGGTGGCTCAGGCATTTTAAAAGGACAAATTAGGCTTGAAAGCCTTGGTATTTATAGGAATTTGAAGGGATCGGCACAGTAAAGAGTCGGATCCGGATTTTTCCCAGTATAGGTTAGGGCGACATGGTTCAGATCGGAAATGTCTGCGCCGGATTTTGAACTGGCCTGTAACCTCATCGGATAATCCTGGTTGCCGACCAACATATATTGGCCGTTTTGGGTCAGAAACAGGATTGCCATGGGAACCGATGAGATCTGCTTGAGAATATCCCGGGTCAGTGTGGTAATCTTTGCAAGTTTAAAGGATACCGATGAGTCATAGTAATTGCCGCCTTCGGCAGTTTTCAATTCTTCAGTGAATGAAGCGCTTTGAAAAATCGGCGTGAATTCCCACGCGAGCTCATCCCAACCGGTGGGAAGAATGTAGTCGGATGATGGCGGACTATTGTGAATCGAGGCGATCAGATGGGACGGAATCAGCCAAATTTTGGCTAATCCGCCGATGTTGTAAGTGTCGAGGATGGTTGATTTCATGGCTAAATTGATTGTTTTTAGAGAGTGTCCCTAGTTTGTACAAATTATGTAATAATATTTTTTGAATCTTTTCATAAATGTCAGTGTCAAAGTCAATTTCAGTGCGGGTGGTATTTCGGTCAATGTCCTTTTTAATCGATTGAAAACTCCACACTTCCTCCGGGTAATTGTACCGGTCCTGGAACCGGCGGATACTGGCGGCCAGGCTGCCCGACATCAGGGTATCGATGGTGATGCAGGTTCTCATGAAAAGCTTGGCGGACTGTTCGAAGGTTGTATTGAGCGCCCGAACATGGAGCGGATGCATTTCCCAGCCGTAATTGTAAAAATCATGGTCCGACAGAACGAATTCCACCGGAACGTCCAGTTGAGAATCCGAAAAGCAGGACCTGATCTTTTGTCTTGGCCGGCCAAGCTTTTTTGCCTTTTCATTTTCCAGGAGAATAGGCTTGGTCAGATAGGTGCGAAAGAGGTAGGAAAATGGGTTAGCCACTGAATACAGGTTAACCGGATAACCGAAATTCTGGATCAGGAATTGCTTAACGTAAGGTTTACAAGGTATTATGATTGATTTACCGGAGGCCATATTGATGTGTTATAATGAATTGGTAATGCTTTACTTCTCTAGCTCATCGATCACTTTATCGAAAGTGAATTCCTTCTCCCTTCCAGGGTCAATATGCGTGCATCCCTGTTTTAATTCCCCGTAGAGATAAGCCAGGCGGAGCATCCGGATTACATCGGTGTTTTTGAGCAGCTTCCGGACTCTGAGTTTTTCATCGAACAACTCTGCCGGGTTGAAGCTGAGGATCTTTGTAATGAATGATAGTTTCATGATATGATGGGGATATATAATTCGCAGATATCAGATCTGTAATCTTAGCTGCTCATCTATCTCGTCTTTCTCAACCTCCTTCAATGATTTTCCAATTCTGGCCTCCATAGCCTTCAGGCTTTCGAATTGCAGGAACTCGGGGTTTTGGCGGAGTACCTTTTCAATCTTACCCCGTTCGAGCTGGACGGATACCTTCTCGCCCAGTAACTCTTTCCGGCGGGTGATGGTGCCATGGAAGTAGTCATACAGCAGCCGGTAGCATTCCCGTTTGTAATTCAGCAGCTCCGCACTCGAACTATTAATGGAAAAGATCCAGCCATAGATCCAATTTTCCGGGATGCAAATCATATTTCTGATCTGGTCACCGGGTACCTGCATTGGCTGTTTAGCCAACGCAGGTCCTATTATCGGGTCAGCAGAAACATTCTTAAAAGTACGCGTGTACTCAATGCCAAGTGCTTCACAGATAGGCTTTAATGCTATCCAATTTGTTCCGTCTTTGGCTAAAAACAACAGTGTTTTGCCATTGAATTGTAGAAATCGCTCAATTGATTGTTTCATAATGTATTAGATGATTTTGTAAGAGATTCAGGTATTGGGGTTTTGATCGTTTTTTTGAATGAATCGAATGGGAATTTTTCCTCAATAAAGAGGGTGGAATAGCTGGAATCCCAATGAACATTGGTGATCCAGCCGCCATCGATCAGAAATTTGACCGCTGAAATAAACTTCTCCGGATCTTTAAGACTGGACATCAGGAAGTTGCTCTTTCCCCTGTCCTTTAGGTCAACATATACACGATCGATGTAATCCATTAAAACATGTTTTTTTTTCAAAAGCGTTTCCTGAGGGCAGATATTTGCCGGTACAGCCGGTACAGTGTACTGTATTTATTATTTATCTATTAATCAATATTATATACTGTACAGGGCAGGCTAAAAGTGTATTTTGGTGTACCGTGCTGTACCGGAGAAAAGAGGGCTGTACCGGACTGTACCGAGGTGTACTGTGTGGAATTTGATATAAAGCCTTGAAAAACAGGGTGTACATTCTGTACTTCCTGTACAGACGTAAATATGGCGAGGAAACTAGAATGGTAATTTTTCATCAGGTTGGGGTTTTGCTGCTGGTGGGGTATTGGGAGTGGAAGATTCATCGTCTTCGTCGGTGGTATTTTCGTCCAGCGAAACATCCAGGTCATCATAATTGAAGCAAAAGGCTTGTTCGGCTTTTGATTTCCATTCGCCAGCCGGACTCAGGGTGGTGTCAAGGAACTTGAACCTCACCCGTGTTTTTCCCAGGTATCGTTTATCGTTTTCAAGATAATACTGGATCGATCCAAGGGGAAGGATGTTCTCACCGGATGCTCTGCCATGCTTCTTGTATAAGTAAAATATCCTGGACATCTGGATGAAGAGGATATTGGTCTCCTTTGGCAGATCTCCTTCCCTCAGGTCTGTTTTGAGCGTCTTCAATCGGGTTACCTTGAAGTCGATTCCGTCGTGGATAAAACCATCAGCAGCCAGGTAGTGGACCATTTCCCAGAAGATGGATACCTCGTTGCCCTTTTTTGTCTCCTTGTTCTGTATCAGGATCTGAGTAGCTGCGAGGGCAATGAGTTCTTCATAGGTAAACGATACATCGATGTGATTTTTGATCGCATGAAAAGTGGCCAGGATAACCAGCCAGTTTTTGAAAATGCGGTCCTCAATGACAATTTTCCCGATGGAATCGACCAGATCTTTAGCCACCGTTTCCACACTGTTATTGAAATTCTGCGTGAATGTTTTGCGCAGGGATAGGATCTGATTGGTAATGTGCGTATTGCCGAGCTTTTCAATTTCTTTCAACTGGTTAAAGGCGATCTTTTCCTCATCCGTGTATTCATATTTGGTGAAGGTCAGGTAAACCAGCCGGGAGAAAAGGGCAATGTCAGCCGTTGGCATTTCCTGGCCGGAAAGGATAACTGCACAATCCACTGCCGTGGTCTCCTTCTTTTTATCCTTTTCCATGTTCATCCGGGTTCGACCGGTACCATCCCACATCCCTTTCAGGAATTCGATCTTGTCGAAATCGATGCTGTTTTTATATTCATCGATGTGAGCGCAAGCATTACAGAGTTGGGAAACATGGTCTGCCAGGGCGGCCTTGCTGGTGTTGTTGATATTGGGTCCTTTGCCGAATTTCCCGAAGAAACTCATGATGCTGACGGCCAGTTCCGTTTTACCGGCGCCTTTTGGACCGAATAAATTGAGAATGGGAAAGAAGTTAAACTTCCGGATGATGATATCCCGGAACAGGCTGGCAAAATAAAAGCAAAGGGCTATCGAAGCATTTTTATCAAATACACTGATCAACCTTTGGCTATAATCTTTGAGGGTTATCGTGTTGCCCTCACGATGAACAAACTGACGTTCGGAAACGTAAAGATTGACCTCACCTGCCCATATCTGAGAGAATGCCGGCAGGTAGTAGTTCTTGCTGTCGTGGGATGCAATTCCGTTTTCATCCACGTTTGTAAAAGTTCCGTTGAAGATCCCGTTGCCCCAGGAATAGAATCCATCCTTGTGCCAACCGAGCTGGGTAACTTCCAAACAGGATTTGGTTTCCTGATACAGATACCGTTTAAGCTTATTCAGTTCGGTATCTGACATTTCCCACAGGAAATTGCCGAGTGATTCAATAGCTTCCTTGAACCGGCCAATGCTGATGAGGGCGTTTATCGGGAGTTCGATAACCCGGGTGATGCCATATTCGTTGGTGATCCGGAAGATCCGTTTTGAGTTGCTGACCGATTCGATATGAAACAGGGGTACCAGCGTAAAGTTGCATCCTCTTTCGATCCCCTTCTGCGTCCGGAAGAAATAACAATTTTTATCCTCGTAGAAACCGTATTTCTGCCAGGCTGAAAGGGACACATGGTCGGGGATGGTATCGAATTTATCTTCCTTTACCACTTCTGGTGTGGCATCTTTCACCAGTTCCTTTAATTTCTCTGTCCAGGTCTTTTTGGGTTTGATCAATCGGCTGACCTGGTCGATATACACGTCATGACTCGACGGATCCATTTTGAAAATCAGGTCGGAGATTTCA
This sequence comes from uncultured Bacteroidota bacterium, assembly GCA_903851365.1. Taxonomy (GTDB): domain Bacteria; phylum Bacteroidota; class Bacteroidia; order Bacteroidales; family UBA12481; genus UBA12481. The sequence continues at coordinate 8,831 of CAINOB010000019.1, read as the reverse complement.
TTGATGGCCCTGATTTTATTGGCGGGGGTGCTGGGAAGCTTAGAATATTTAACAGCCTTGTTGATAATGTAATCAGTGATATTTTTTTGGACGTATTGATTGAACTGTTCGATATCCGTAAAGAAGCTGTCAGCATCAATCTTTGTATCCTTATCGAACGGCAATTCCAAAACATTGCAATTCATACCGGCATCGATGATCAATTTGGCTGAGCGGTCTACCGATTTAACACCGGCAGGATCTGAATCGGGAATGATGGTAATCGAAGCACAGATATCTCGCAGGCTATCGAGCTGTCCTCGGGTGAATGAAGTGCTGCAAATCCCGATGGTATTGGTAACACCGAACTGGTGTAGTTTGATGACATCGGCGTTGCCTTCCACCAGGTAGGCGTTATCGTTGCTTTTGATCGATTGCCGGGCGAAATTCAGACCGAAAAGCAGTGACCCTTTCTGGTAAATTTCCGTTGTCCTGGTATTGAGATACTTGGCCTTATCATCGCTCATTGAGCGTCCGGTAAAGCCCAGAATATGATTGTATTTATCATGGATGGGAATGATCAGCCGGTTCCGGAAATAATCAAACAATTTCCCGGGGGAGTTTGACCGCTCGCTGATCAGGCCGGCAGCCAGTAAGATTTCATTTTTGATGCCGGATCCCTTTGCGAAGTTCAAAAGCCCGTCCCAACTATCGGGAGCGAAACCGATCTCAAAGAGTTTGATGGTTTCTTCTGTCCACCGGCTGAGCGCATAGTCCATCACCGGTTTATTGGCAGGATCGTTCAATTGAGCCGTGAAATAGGAAGCGGCCAGGGAGTTGACCACGTAAAGAGATTCAGCATGGAGGTGAGCTGCCTTTTGCTCATTGCTTTGTTCCTCTTCCTTCATAATAATGCCATGACCGGAAGCCAGAGACCGGCAGGCCTCTGGGAAGGTGATCCCTTCCTTCGCCATAATGAAGGCGATGCTGTTTCCTCCGGCTCCGCAGCCAAAGCATTTGTATGTATTTGTTTTTTGGAAAACCTTAAAGCTGGGTGACTTTTCATCATGAAACGGGCAGCAGGCTTCCCAGGTCGTGCCATTCTTCTTTAAAGTGGTGTACTTGCCGATCACTTCCTGGATCGGTATACTGATGAGCTGGTCTATGGTCGATTGAGGGATCATTGGAAATTCTTGAATGATGTTGATTGATTTGTCGCCTGTTGGTTAGGGTAGGGACCCTGCCTATTCGTACCGTCGGTTGTCAAGTACGAATGTGATATCATGGATCAGTTGCTCGACATATTGATATTCATCTACGAAGTTGATAGGCTCGATGGCTGTCAGCATCCGTGAGGTCTCAGCCTTTTTCAGAAAACTGAGATAGGTTTTTAAGGCCCGGCGGATAAACTCAAGGCTCCTGGTATTGGAATTTCTGTTGAGCAGAGATGAGGTGGGATCTATCATGATGAAGAGGCTATATATTATGTAGCCCGTGTTTAAGATTGGCGGACTTTTTTCAGAAGCCTTAAGATTTGTTGAAACTTGATCGAGGTCGATTTTTCCAGCAGCAATAATTCCTCAAGTATTGCCAGGGCACAGTTGATAATTATTGCGCTATGCCGCCGACCGTTTAAAACCTGGTCTATATAGCTGAAGGAGTAGGTGGTTGTGTCTTTAATCTTAGTGCGCGATCCTCTGGGAAGAATGTCCCGTAATTGCTTGAGCTCATTAACATTCATAAATAATTTGGGTTTGTGTAGTATTTGTGTAATAATTGTGTAGTTTTGATTGAAATTCAATAAAAGCAACACTTGATAGATGGTCATCCACAAGAATAGCGACTGTAGTTGATTTATTTTCTGGCAAAACCTGCCGCCGTCACTTACAAATGAAAATTGTTTGGGAACCCTTGAGAATGAGGTCTGATAGATATTACCGGGAAGGTTAAAAGATATAAACACTGAAAACTACTGAAATTCCAATAAACAAAAAGAATTAAAGATCAATATGTTATGGCAAAAATGGTAGGAGTGATCATTAAGGAGCGCAGGGAGCAAATTCACATGACCAAGTCTGCCTTGGCTCGGGCACTAAAGTGCAGTCCGCAGAATGTGGAATCTCTTGAAAACCGAAAAAGCGTCGACTTCGAGTTGGCCGAAAAGCTTTGTGAGATCCTGGATTTTGATCTTTTCGCCTACTACCGTGGGCACTCCTTTGGGAAACAGGTTGATAACGAAGAATTACAGCTTAAACTACAGGAAATCAAGGATAAATACACACAGCTCCTTGAGAAACATACCCTGTTGTTAGAGCGATTTGCCCTGCAAAATGGTCAAAGCAAAGAAATACAAGTGATTAGTTAAAACTGTTTGTAAAATTAAATTGATAGTGTCGAGGTACAGAGATAGTTCGAGCTGTGGGATGAGAATGAGAGACTGCCCGAATACTCGAAAATATCAAGGATACCGGCTAAAGCAAGAAAGGAAAAAAACCACATCACTCGACTAAGCAAAGGGATTGCAGCAGGGCGGTGTCTATCTGAATAAAGGGATCAATTGCACAATTTAAAATCACATCACAAACACATCACAAACGGATTTTCTGAATTTCATGTAAGCTAACGACAGTATAGGTTTTAGAGGATTTAACAAGAGTTTCTCCAGGTTCACGACAAAAATTTCAGAAAGTCCTCATTATCAACGAGATAACTGAGGACTTTCCGTTTTTAGGTACGTCATAATCATCGGAAATGAGTTGATAATCAAGGCCTTTTATCAATATTGAATGAGAGGCTGTTCTTTTGAGACAGCCTCCCTTTCTAAATGGGCAATGCAATCAATTCTTCACAAACCTTCTGGTCAGCTTTGCACCTTCATTATCAGTCATCACTAACAGATATCAGCCAGGCTGCAATTTTGAAATATCCAACTGATGTTTGTACTGACCTCCGTCGGGACAATTCTCTAGTGATCCTTCATCGGAAATCAACCTGCCGCCATGGTCGAACACACGGAACCGGACCTTTTTAGCTTTCTGCAATACCATGTCCACATTGATTATATCAATTGAGAATTCCGAATCTCTTACTTCCCGCTTCTTCGTTGACTACACATTAAAGAAGCCCATCAAACGTCTCCCTGGTCTTCTTGTCCGAAGGACGGGTCATCTTGGTTGAAACGATCTTGCCTTCGGTGTCGAACATCATGAATGTGGGTACGCCTATGATCTTGTAATTCTTGATCAAATCAGATTCCCAAGCCTTCCCGCCGATAATCTGTATTCGTTGCGGTTTATTTTCAGGTATAAATTTCGCCCACGCAGCATAATCTTCATCGATTGAGTAGCTAATGAAAACGATATTCTTGCCTGCATAGTCGGTTTCCAGTGTATCCAGGTAAGGAATTTCGCCGATGCAGGGGCCGCACCAAGTTGCCCAAACGTCAACATACACATATTTCCCTTTGAAATCGGAAAGTTTAACGGTATTGCCCTGCAAGTCCTTACCCGAGAATTCAAAAGCCGGTTGTCCCTTTGAAAACCGCTTCCATTCGGCGACGGTTCTGTTCAGTCCGTTGACCAGGGCGGTGTCCTTGCATTTTCCGAGGAATAAATCGATCGACTCCTGAACATACCCTTCGATTTCTACCATTCGGACCATTGAAGAGATTGCGTCAAACAGGTAATGATCCAGCACGGTTTCATTCTTAAGCATCCCTAAAGCCGTTTCCATCCTGATCTTTGAGGAATTGATGGTCTGGGTTGGATTGGCCCTCTTCAGTTCATCCATCTTCAGTTTGGCGGATCTGTCTACCAAACCCGAAACATACTCCTTGAATGCGGAAGAGGTCACGTAGGCAGGCTGGTCGATGGTCAGTTCTTTTTCGTATGAAAAGAATTCTGCAGGAGCCTTGTAGTCTTTGATTTTGCCAATATAGCCATGGTACCACTCGAACTTGGCCAAGGTGTTGGCCCATCCGAAGAGGAACTCTGCCTCTTCTGTTTTCCAGAACGGATCATTTGCATCCTCCTTCTTTGTGCTCGCCAGCAGGGTCTTCTGAACGGAAAGGAGTGAATCCTGCTTCAACCGGAATGGTCCCGGCTCGAGCTTAAAGATGTCATTATCCATTTGACCTGAAGCAATGGATTTAGACACCAGGTAATTGTTTATGTCAGACCCTTTGCCGGTAAATTTCAGGGAAGCCTTGAAATCCTTTGCATCAAAAGCAACATCCAGGTCCATTCCGGGGCCCAGTGTGCATGGTATATAATCCTGTGGACCAACAAGAATGAAATAATTCGTCATTTTTTTAAGAACAGGCACGGCATGAGTAAAACGGCCAGTTGCATCTAGCTTGATGGAGTCCTTGGTACCATCCGTGCCGGCAAGAAAAAAGAAACCGGAAACCAGGTTGGTCACTTTGCCGTTAATGGTTGCACCCTGTTTTTCCGCTTGCGTACAGGCAAAGAAGAAAGGGATGAGGAGGAAAGGGAGTAGGTTTTTCATTTTTAAGTTGTAATTTATAAGTTGTCAGTTGTCAGCTGTCAGTTAGCGGCAGATAGGTGTCTCGGCCATCGGTGGTTTTCCATACGCCCCTGTGCCACTCCAATCCAGTATATCTGCGGATCGGTGGGATGCAAAGATATGCAATTGATCCCACCAATGCCGTGCGAGGAGAAAACCTCCATGATGGGAAGCCCTTGATCGGGTCCTACTTGTGCCATAATAATTTAGTATAATTTACTCTTTTGACGTGTCGCGCAGGAATCGGTTACACATTTATAGCCTTCCCCAAAAATGAAGCCTTGCCCTTTGTGCCAGATACTTACCACTTTTAATCGATAAACTCCTGGATACCGTTTATTTGTATTTGTATAGGTTAAAAATGGACTTGGTAAGGCTACTACTCTTTCATTCCGGAAGAATCTTATGATAAGATAAAAAATTTGCGAAAAGTATCGAAAATCGCTACCTTTCGCAAAATATTACTCTAATGGATAGCGTGATTGCAAATCGGAATCCCGAGAGTTGGGTAGAAGATCAACTTTCCATGGGTAAGTACGGGTTCTCCTTAATCAGTTTGCGGGAAGCCTTTACGGAGCATACTGACATAGCACTGAAATCTTCGTTAAAGAGACAAGTCGATAAAGGCAAGATTTTGTCCATTTACAAGGGTTACTATCTCATTATTCCTCCTCAATACAGTGGTAAGGGAATTCTGCCTCCTGCACTTTTCCTCGACTCATTTATGAAGTTTCTGGAAAGGCCTTACTACGTTGCCTTACTGAATGCCGCTGCATATCATGGAGCATCACATCAACAACCGCAGGAGTATTTTGTCATGACCACCTTCCCGGTTCTGCGACCCACCAAAAGAAAAGGGCTAAGACTGAATTACATCAGCATTAAAAACATTCCGGAGAAATTACTGGAGCAGAAGAAAACGGAATCCGGCTACCTGTCTGTCTCCAGTCCGGCTCTCACGGCAACCGATTTGGTCCAATTTGAGAAAAGGATTGGAGGGCTTAACCGTGCAGCTACTGTCCTGAATGAGCTGATGGAGGTCATTGGTCCGGCGGATTTCAATCAGGTTCTGTTGGAATATGCGCCGGTAACTGCATTGCAGAGACTGGGTTATTTGCTGGAGTTTGCCTGCCTCAACACCGAATTGGCAGATGCTTTGTTTGCCGCAATGAAGATCCAGTCGTTAAATTTTTATCGAATACCCTTGAAATCCACCCTCCCGGTAAAGGGCCAATCATCTGGAAACAGGTGGTCAGTAATTGTAAACGCTAAAATTGAAATAGACGAATGATCCCCCAATCATACATAACGGAATGGAGCAAGCAGGTTCCCTGGACCACAAACGAACAGGTGGAGCAGGATTTGTTGATTTGCAAGGCACTTGTTGAGATTTTTTCAGATGAGTGGTTGGCCGAACACCTGGCATTTCGAGGAGGAACAGCTTTACACAAACTATACCTGACTCCTCAACATAGGTATTCCGAGGATATCGATCTGGTACAAGTATCCGCGGAACCCTTTGGCCCCGTAATTGACAGAATAAGGGAAAGGCTTGCTTTCCTTGGTGAACCCCAGCGGAAGCAGAAAGCTAACAACAACACTTTGTATTACCGTTTTGATTCGGAATTTCCTCCTATTCAAAGACTTAGGTTGAAAGTGGAGACAAATTGCCGGGAGCATTTCTCCGTATTGGGACTGCACAGATTCCCTTTTCGGGTTGATTCAGCCTATTATGAAGGGAATTGCAATCTGACCACATACCGGCTGGAAGAGCTTTTGGGCACCAAACTACGGGCACTCTATCAAAGAAGCAAGGGCCGCGATTTGTTCGACCTGTTTGTTGCATTGATGCAATGTCCAAGTATGGATATCAACGCTTTAATAAGCTGTTATCATCAGTATATGCATTTTTCAGTAGGCCATCCGCCAAGCCAGAGAGAGTTTATAATGAACATGGAATTAAAAATGAAGGACCCTGATTTTCTTGGGGACACGATGGCATTACTCAGGCTGGAAGTGCCTTATGATCCGAATGCAGCTTACGATTTGGTAAGGACACAGCTGATTGAAAGAATTTGAATCGAAAGAGAGGGTAATCAATATTTTGGCAAAAATAGCCACATAGATACAGCCGGACCAAAGCCGGACCAACGAAGAATTGTAAACTTTCAAAATCCTAATGGGGCCGGGGCCACTCAGTGATTGTCACTGAGTTTCTCCAGGTTCACGGCAAAAACTTCAGAAAGTCCTCATTATCAACAAGATAGATGAGGACTTTTTGTTTTTGGGTACGTTTCCGTAAGGTAAATTAGATTGATAATCAATAATATACATAGAATATTTGAGGAACGTCATAAATAAGGCTCAGACATTTGCTTCCTCTACTGCCCCAGACTGATTTTAAAGTGAGGTAATTCAACCTGCAATTTTACTTTTGCCTGTAACGCGTTAAATACCCGCATTAATGTGTCGATGGTAACATTACTGGCATTGCTTTCAATCCTGGATATCTGGGATTTTTGAACCCCGATCAGTTTCCCCAGTTCCTCCTGAGTCAGGTGGCGTTCCTGACGGGTCTGCTTAATGGCTTTCCCTATTAAATCCATTTGCAGTTCATACTCGAATTTGTCCCGGTCCGGAGAACCAATTTTCCCAAGAAGGGTGTCCTGAACTTCGTCTAATGTGTATGTTTTCATTTCTTTTTGTCTTTCGATCTTTCTTTGTCCTCAAAATACTTTCCCCGTGACTGCTTTGCTTTAAGAATTTCGTTGTCAGGGACTTTGTCTTGCTTTTTTATGAACCCGTGAGTCGAAATAATTAGTGTCTTGTCCGTTTCCGTTTTGTCCCAAAATGCAAGCAACCGATACTGCATGCCCTGATATCTGGTCCGAAATTCCCATATATCCTCCGTGAGCTTTTTCAAGAGTTCCGGGTCGTTAGCCGTTTGTGATTTTCGAATATTAAAAAGTATCTTTTCGTAATGCTTCTTGTCAAGACTTTTGAGAAACTCAAATGCCTCATCCAGGAAAATAATGTTAAAGAGTTTATCCATTTTGTCTACTGTCGCCGACGCAAAGATACGAAAAAGTTTCATTAAATGTAAACAATATTTACATGGGCAAGTATAAGAAACTCTCTCATGTGATCTACAAGGGAATTCCCTTTTTCGCATCCAACCAAGGACCGTTCAGTAATATACAAAGTTGAACTTTTTCAATAACGGGTCTTGTTTCATATAGTCAATGCTTGCCGGATCAAATTGCAATCCCTTTAGTTTTTTTGACGATTTACTGGTAAAAAGAGATGGCGCCTGTGAGGTACTAATCGTCGGAACTTCGTCTGATAATTGGTAATAGTGGTCCATGTAATCTTTAAAGATCTGATTCCCACAACTCACTTCTAAAGAGATGTCCTCTATCTGCCTGAATTCCACAGGTGAAACAGTATCTAAAGTTGAGTTGAGTAATCCCAGGTAGGAATCGTAACTAAAAGAGGCGACAAAAGATTTTGAATCTGAGCCTTCCTGAAAAGAAAGCCCTTTCTTGAAATAGGTAAGGGTGTCTTTTGAAATGGAAGTCTCCGTTTTCGTATTTACGACAATCTGAATTTTTATTTCATTCCAGGAATTGCCTTGCCAATGAACTGAAAATGCCATGTCAGGGCGTAAAGCGATATAGCTTGCATCGGATTTGGGTGAATTAATTTTAGGAGTATTAATTACTTCTGTGTTATATACAAGGGTATCCTTTCCCGGTATTTTAATCCAGGCTCTTATCGCATAACAATCTGATAAGGATTGTTTGAAAACATACCTGATGGATTGACTGGAAAAAATCCCCGCTTCCTTATTAAAAAAAAGACCCTCTTCACCCTTCACATTTTTCTTTTCAATGATCAGACCTGAATCTGTTTTATGCTCAAAAAATAATCTAACGGTTACATCAACATTATCATAATACAATGAATCAATGATCTTTGCATTATGATAAGCGCCCAAGGGGTCACCCGAAAAAGTTTTTGTCAGGAAAATGTTATTAACAGAATCTGCTTTATCAAATATCGCATAAACAACAGGACTCTGGTCAACATCAAGGTTAATATCCGGATCCGTTTCACATGACAAGCCGCAAAAAACAATCAGAATAACGATCGGGAATTTTAGTGTCATCACAGATCCTGTTTATACTTTGCAAAGGTAATTGATAAAACGACGGATTTGCAATAAACAGAGCGATTGCTGCCCGTGCCCACCGGGTCGAATTCCCCAAATTTGAGAGAGTGATCTGAAGTCATAAATAATTGGGATATGTGTAATAATTGTGTAACTT
>CAINOB010000018.1 GCA_903851365.1 uncultured Bacteroidota bacterium | reverse complement strand
GGCATGGATGGTCTTGATTATCGTGGCGCGTGAATTTCTAGTGACCGGCCTGCGGATGATTGCCGGCCAACGCGGCGTCGTGCTCCGAGCCGAACAACTCGGTCATTTCAGTAAGTATAATACTGCTGCGGTACAGCCCACTATTATAACAATCCACCGTAAAACGCCAGGTTTAATGCTGCTGGCGAACCTTCCACCGATCAGGCCACCGATGATTGCACCTGCCATCATCACGCCAGCAAAGGTCCAATCGACCTTGCCAGAGAAAGCAAAATAGATGGCCGCTGATACATTTATACTGAAAGATATTGCCTGTTTCAACACGTTCAGGCTGGTGAGGGAATCGTCGTAAATCAAACCCAGAATAGCAATAACGATAACACTCACCCCGGCTCCGAAATAGCCTCCGTAAACTGATGCCAGAAGAAGCAGTAATCCGGCGCCCAACCGCTTGATCATGGTGCTGTGCCTGTGGCCGCTATTGGATTGCATCCATTTTTTCACCGGCACCTGGATAGCCAGTAAAAAGCACGCCAGGAAAATCAGGTACGGCACAATGCCATTAAAGGCTTTTTCACCGGTGTTCAACAATATCAAACCGCCAGCTATCCCTCCGATGATACTCAGTGGCAGTATGGCAATCAGCCGTTTTTTCTGAGAGCTGAAATCTTTACGCTGGGCGAAGATCCCTCCAAAATAGCCCGGGCATAAAGCAATGGTATTGGTTACATTGGCAGACACCGGAGGAAGTCCGAGTGCAATGAGCACCGGAAAAGTAATGAGCGTACCACCCCCGGCCACCGCGTTGATGAATCCGGCAGCGATGGTTGCAATCAGGGCGATTATGAGATGAAGCAAGGACATTTGCAAGAATTCGTGTTAAGGAAAGGGGTCCCCGCTTTCGCGGGGATGACAGCGCTTTTTTGAGCTATTCTAATCACATTCATCATCTGATTTTCCTAATAAGTTCCAAGGTGGTTTTAACAGCTTCAGTCAGTCTGACCTGATCGGTAATCAACTCTTTGGTAAACAATTTTGATCCCATGCCTACGCAGCAAACACCGGCATCGAACCAGGTTTTCAGGTTACCGGCATCCGGACTAACGCCTCCTGTAGGCATGATTTCCGCCCACGGCATAGGGCCCAAAACTGCCTTAACAAAACCTGGACCACCGGCTGAATCACCGGGAAAAACTTTAACAATGCCGGCACCCCATTTATAAGCCTGATGAATTTCCGTGGCCGTACCACATCCGGGTATCCACATAATTTTCAACTCCTTGCAGGTGCGAGCCATATCGGGTTCCAAAACGGGGCTGACGATAAAAGCAGCGCCCATACGATGAAACCGGCGACAGGTGTCACCATCAAAAAGGGATCCTGCGCCCAGCAACATACCCGGGCAATTCTTATCAATATATATCTTGATTACACTAAACAGACTTTCAGCTTCGGCGCCGCGATTTGTCCACTCAAATACCCGAAGGCCGGCATCATAGCAAGCCTGGACTACCTGGCAGCCAACCTCCGGATCCTTATGGTTGAATACCGGCACCATTCCACCGGTTAAAATAATCTCCTTAACCCTTTGCATACTTTATAATTCTAATTAGCAAATTAGCAAATTGTCGAATTATCGGATTGTTATGGTATCCCTCCACAACCTTGCTTTTCCGGTATCCGGATTATCCGGACGGCCATCGAAATTCAGTCCGAAATAGGATGACGGTTGTTCGTACATTAATTGCCCCTTGAAGGTAGCTTTTGTAAGATTAACTGCAGTAAAACTGAGTTTATTTCCAACTTTCTCGGTGTAGAAGAAATCGGCATTGGTTTCAATATCTCCGTAGCCGACTTTTCCTGCTTCCCAGGTGTATTTTGGTCTCTGATAATCCCTTACCAGATCCATTTTCAGATCGCACTTCACACCAACCTGTATTGTTTTGCCCTCGAGCTGTATACTAACCGACAAACCATTCTCATCGGTTGATGAGGGAACATATTCAATTCCTTTGATCAGATGTTCGGGGTTCACCTGATCAGAATGAGGTATAAGTACAGTCACAAAACCGGTATGCTGACCCATTTCGAAAAACTGAGCAGTATAATCAGCGATAGCAATCTCCTCCTGATAGTTTCGGTTCTCTTTCTGTGTTTGTTCAAAATGATAATGGTTCTTAGGGAAATAAACCAGCAGATTCTGGTCGCCACCGACTTTGCGGGTTTGGATATTTTCGTATTTCGTATCGTACCAATGTTCGCCCTGTTTCAGGATCTTCTGTGTATGCCAGAGATTAGTGGCGGTAAAAAATTGTTCCGATCTGGATTTGAAAATATCAAAAACCACGTACATGCCCGGGTCCTTAATATAGACGATCACCCTATCGCTTTCATAACCCAGCTCCTCATCAATCACCCGTGTTCGGCTGTAATCGTGATCGGGGAAAGTAAGAAAATCCACCTTTTGAGTGCGCACTTTGCGATAGGAGCCTGCATTCTGCATGAATTCCATAACATTCTGCGGTTTGATGGCAGGATGGTCCGACTGGCTGTATCGCGATTCACCCTCTTTCTGGCCAAACCAGATTTTTTCATTTCTTACACACAGGCGATTATGAAAATAATCTTGCCGATAGGAGCCAAAATAACCGCTGGGCAGGAAATCGCGGTAACCGCCGTCGATCAGCAATGTCGATCCTTTATACATCAGCAGAGCGATACTATTTTCATCGGCATGTCCATGGGTAACTTTTTCTTCCTCAATCGGGATCGTATTGCGCAGATAATCACGGTACAGCAATCCACCATCACCCTCATCCCGGTAATTCAGGAGCAGGTAAGATGACTTTTCATCCCATCCGTTTCGGAAAACAACTTTTTTCCCGACCAAATCTTCCATCACCTCTTCGCTCAGGGTGACCGGTGCTTTAGGAGCAATATTATCGGTACCATAACGATAGCAATCGAGCAGCATATAGCCCATCCCCACATTATTAGGGGTTGAAAGGTCGAGGAATTTGTTGGAAATAACTGTTGCTGCCCATTTCAGTTCGGGGTTATTATATTGTTTGGCGGCCGCTTCGAAGAAAACTATCCAACGGTTCCAGTTAGTAAAATTTGCTGCGTCACCGAAATCCGGAAGCATACCCTGCGGGGATATCAGGTTAAGAAAATACTGGGCATAAAAATACATTTCAGGGGTACGGAAAAGCTCAGCCATCTGGCCCTTGGCATCGGCCGAACCCATTAAGGCATAAACCCATACGCCATGATACAACGATGCGTCCTCAATTTCCCACTTACCCCAGTTATCTGAACGCAGGGCCTGCTCATACATCTTCAGCATCGGCGAAACGGCATGATTGGGAAGAACTTTTACCGCCCACGAGAGGGTTTCAGCCCTAAGAGCCGACCGGTTCATGGCGCCCCATTCCTGGGTACGCAATATAAACATGAGGCTATGTGCGATGAGGTCATCGATTTTTGTGCATTCGGTGGCGGTCAGAAAGCCTTTGTTTTTCAGCTTATCATAAGCCTGGAGGTATCGCATGGTGGTAAAAAAATCAGGCAATGCCGGAACGCCATCTGCATAATCCGCTTTTCGCCGGGATATATCAACCGGAAACTCCTTGGTGTACTGTCCGTAAGTCAGGAGCACTTCTTTTGCCCGTTCGGCATATACTTTTTTTCCTTCGAGATCGTACAGTGTGGCATAGATAGCCGCCATTTCAAGCAGGCTTCCGGGGGCACGATATCCGAAGATATCCTCAGGATTGATGGTCTTGCGCCATTTTATCACGATGGAATCCCGGGTGTTGTACACATAATCAGCTGAAGATCTGGCATATTCAAGATATTTCTTCAGAGGAATCTGATTCTGAGAATTTGCTGATAACCCCAGGGAGGCGAGGAGCAGAAAAAGGAGGAAGCGTTTCATGATAAGATTATATGATGATTAGTTGATTCGCTGATTATGTCGTTTTAAATTAAAATCCGTGGTAAGGGACGAGGTCCCCACCTTCGCGAGGATGACAACTCTGTCGATCATTGTTCTGTTTTTTCGTTTTGTCTTTCGATCTTCTCTTTCGTCTCTCGTCTTTCGTCTATCTGTCTTCCGTCTTCCGGTTCCAGCTATCAAATACGTGTAAAATATTCTGCGGATTAGCTGCGGGGCCAAATTCACACTGGGCAATTACCCCACCGTTGCGATACAGTTTTGAGTAGATCAGGTCGACCGCTTGAGTAATGTCGGCGGAGGAACCATTTGGGAGGGTGTTTTGGCGGTCGATCTCACCCCAGAAAGTGATTTTGCCCGCAACTTCGCGGCTCAATCGATCCATATCCATGCAGAAAAGCTGGCTATTGATTGCGTTAACGCCAACTTCAACCAGCTCAGGCAGAATCTCGGCAATATTACCGTCGGAATGCATAAATACGTATTTGTTATGCTGACTGGCAATTTCGCAATAATCGCGATACATAGGCTTAAAATATTTCCTAAAAACGTCAGGAGAAAGCATCATTGCATGCTGCGTTCCCCAGTCATCCATCAAAAAAATCGCATCGACTTCGGTTTTCGACCACACCTCCACTTCTTTGCAGAAATGGACATGCATTCTGCGAAGTAATTCAATGAATCCGGGCTCCTCAAAAAGCACATCGGTCATTGATTGTTCCATGGTGCGCAAAAACTGGAACCGCTCAAGTGGACGTACGATTGACCCTGCATAAACGAATTTATCGGTCGACCGGCAGAACCGGTTAATCTCCTCCTTGTCGATATTGAGTGCGGCATCCGGAGTTTTGAAATCATCCAGATCAGACCAAACTTTTATGAGCGGCTCATGAACAATGCCCATCAGCCCATCTTCCATATTCACAAACTTACATCCCCACTCATCAATATATATTCCGGAATCGTATTTACCACCTGTCAGGTTTAACGGATTCTTATATATTCCGGGAGCCTGGGCAATATCATCAGGATACAGATCCCTGATCTTTTTTACAAATTCAGGATACCGACGCTCAGCCCATGGTAACAACCACAATTGCCTTGGCATCCTATTAGGCCGATCGAAATTAAGAGTCTTGATTACCAGGTTTCTCGAGGTCATATTCTCAATGTGACAATTCGTTAATTTGCTAATTGACTAATTTGCTAATTATTTTCGCGGTCTGGGACGGGGTCCCGTTTTTCAACGGGATGACAACTCTATCGATCATCCTTCTGTGTTTTTCGTTTCGAACACCAGCTTATCGCCCCATAGGTCATAGGCGGCTTGCATCGCTTCCCCAAGCCCCCGTACCCAACGACGATCTTTTTCAATCACCATGAATCGTGCAGGGAAAGTCTGGATTTCGTTTGGTAGTTCATGCAATGCATTGATGCACAACGTCTGCGACAGAGCCGCTTCGGGTGGACAGATCACAGGCGCTGATACCTTACCTGCTTCGATCGCTTTAAATAGTTTTTTAAACTGATGATCGGCATCGGGATGTCCATATTTTTTAATGATTCCGTCGTTCATGGTAGCAACTATCCCATCGGAGTTTTCATCCAAAATGACAGTTGCATTTTCAAATTCGAACTGAAAAGCCGGATTCACCAGATTCCCGGTAACATGGGAAGCATAAAACAGGATTTCAACCCCATTATCTGTCATTGCCCTGCAAACCACCGTATCGAAATTTTGAATGTCATAGCCTCTCCAACGTTCACCGGTGACTGTAACTGGCACAGAGCTCAGGTCCATCTCCTGCCCGGTAAGAAAGAACATATTGTGCAGAAAATGTGCACAGGCATTGTTGGCTATACTGTCGAGAACGAGGTTCCCATCGTCGGCCCAGATTTTGCCGGCCCAGTTATTCCTGTTGAAGTAGGCGAATGGCCTTGGCCAGAGACAGATCGTTTTCATCCGCACAGGCTTTCCGAAAATGCCTTTCAGAATATCTTTCTTCAGGTTTTGGATAGCCTCAGAAAAAGACCACTGATAGCCTACCTCCACCCATTTACCTGTCTGATTTCGGACGGCAACCAGTCTTTTCAGCTCCCCGGAAGTAACACCCACAGGTTTATCGACTAGCACGTTACTACCATTTTTCATCGCTGTAATCGACTGCGGCACATGATATTGCAGCGGAGAGGCGATCACGGTGAGGTCCGCTTCGTTACCATCCAGAAAAAACGATTCCATATCTGGATAAATGGGTACTCCCCGGGAAACTATATCAGCGAAATAGCCGGACATTTCAGGTTGAGGGTCGATTACGCCGCAGATAATAGCCTGATCTTCAGGGATCTCATCGAAAAGTGTTTTCAGATAATAAAAACCGTATCCGGAGATGGCGGAGAATAGAATTCGGGTTGGAATCATAAATTGAGGATAGAGACGTGACAGATTCCAAAGTTAATATTTAATTAAGGTAGAGTTGGCAACTCTATAAAGTTGGCATTTGCTAAAATCAAATCGTATGTGTAAGGATTTGAAAAGGTTAAAAGAATAAACTCTTCATCTCCGTAAAGAAAATAAACCTAATACCTTGATTTAATGCCGAGTCGGAGAAATAGTTGGCATGTCAATAATATATAATTGCCAACTATTGATTCTATGAGCCTCTATTCCAATGATTTTGAGAATATATTCAATTTAGTTCGTCAAAATAATTTTACAAAAGATCATTAAATCAATCTATTAGGATTATACCAAAAGAGTTGGCAACTCTATAAAGTTGCCAACTTTATTCCTATTTAGGGCTACGGATAAGGTTTTGATTTCGTGCCCAATGAATTCGAGTCTAAAAGTTTGATTTAGCTCCGAAACTGTCACAGTCACTTGCCGTGGGGTTCCTGTTGTTTCGAATAATCTGATTACCATACTATTACCATCATCCGAAAGCTTTAATGCTCCGAGCCGGACCGACCTGTCTGACACAACCACACAAATACCCGGACTCTTTCCATTTTTTTCAGGATAACAGCAGAGCGACATCGAACCGGAATTCAGGAGAAGGCTTTCGAGATCCACCGAATCAATGCGTTCACCGTAACTCCCGGCATTAAGTCTGAAACGAAAAACATGCTCCCCCTGATCCATACGCGGGGTAAACCTGTCCTGACGAACTATTGGAGTGATATCATCCACAGGGTGACCGGCATAAGCAGGTGACCGAATTAAGGACAACCTGATTTCTCCATCAGAATAGTCGAACCCATAAGTCGTTTGGTTAGCGATGGTTAGGGCCTGGTCGTGATCTTTTGAAAAAAGTCCGACCCATTGCTGTGCAACAAGTTCTTCCCCTTCGCGATCGAAAGTTTGAACTCCATAAGCCACTTGGCCAAGGCATTCTGTATCTACCAGTCTGCCAGGGAAAGCCATCTTGACCAATTTATCTTTTTCGTTCCAGATCAACCGAACTTCAATTTCAACCTCTGCTCCCCGTTTCGGAATGAAGTATCTGATAGCAGCTGCGGAGCCATTATACCGATACAGTCCTTCTACAACGGTTCTGACAGGTCCATTTTCGATAATTCTTACCGGCTGAACCGCTCCCTGAGTGCCTGCAAATCCGGCAGTCTCTGAAGGACTCATCAAGCGAAACCTTCCGGCCAGTTCGCGGAATGAATTCACTTTCATGCCCCAGGGATCTGCATAATCCTTCATCACAAGCAGTTCAGCTGAATCGGGTTTGAGAAAATTAACACCATTAACTTTATATTGATCAATCAGGCCGGTATCAGAGCTGATGAGGATCTCACAGCAATCATTAATGAAATGCAACTCTTCCTGCACCGGATTCATGGGTTTATCAAAGATGCTGACTTCACGCAGGTAACACGAAAACCGGTTCATCGACGATGCCTTTAGATTTGCCCTGAACACAATTCTTTTGCGGTGGTCATTGGCAATATTAGCTGATTCCTTCTCCAGCTGATAAGTCACGGGATTACCATTTCCATCTTTTAATTCAGGCAAAAGAAAGATATCGGGATTAAAATTCGGTTCTGCAGCCTGCAGCTCCACTTCAATAGTTTCCTCAATATCATAAGGTTCAGGGTTATAAACCATGATAGGAAATTCATCCTTCTGTGCCGGAGCCTGTCCGGAAATCAACTTAAAAAAGGCTTTTGCCTTGAGCCGTGATAGAATCTCCAAACCATGGCTCATCCTTTGCAAGGCATAAGCTTCCACTTCCGGCACTCCAGACCCAGGTAAAATATCATGAAACTCACAAAAAAGCAAATCACCAAGAGCCTCCTTTAATTCACTATGCGGATACTTCATCAGTCCGGCAACCACTGCATGGGACAATATCTTTTCGGTAAAAAAATAGGTCGTTTCCAACTGTCGGTGCAATTTTTTCACCCTTGCCATCGAAGTATAACAACCAACTGCCCAAGGATTTAAATCTTTATCAACAACCGGCAACTGATCCCGACGAGCCTCCAGACTGTCAAAATAAGCCTCCGGCCACGAATGCTTAATTGCGAGTCCTCCCTGATCTTTATTTAATTCAGCATTCGAAATTCTAATTTGGATCTTCGCAAGATCTTCCCTTGAAGGTCCACCCCCGTGATTGCCAATCCCCCAGAGGAATATTCCCTCCTCCAAATCAGGGTGCTTCACGAGCCAGGTATCCAATTTTTCAGCCGCTTTGCCTTTTTCTGAATTGTAGTGCTCCAACGACCGGTGAGCCAGGATTTCCGATCCATCTAATCCTTTCCAGATAAAATCATCGGGAACATGAAGGTGTGGTTCGCCCGGTCGGCAGAACAGATAAGAGGTATATCCTGATTTTGCCAGGATCTGAACTAACCCGCGTGAATGACCGAAAGGATCGAAATTGATGGCTGTCCGGGGTTCAACCCCAAATTTTTCCTTGAAATAATTTTTCCCGATCAGAATTTGCCTGACAAATGATTCCCCGGATGGAATATTACAATCCGGCTGCACGTACCAACCCCCGACAATTTTCCATTTCCCTTCGGCGATCAACTTACGAATTTTACGGAACAGTTCGGGTTCAAATTCCTCCACCCATTGGTAGAGCAGTGCCTCGTTATGGCAGAAAACAAATCCATCGAATTTTGAGCAGAAATCCGCAGCAATGCGGAAAGTCGACAGTGTTTCAGCCAGGCCCTCTTCCCAATTCCAGAGCCAAACCGGATCGATATGGGCATTACATATAAGATGGATTTTAGGTATCATTTGTGCCAGACCATTAAGGTTTTTGCCTGTACAAAGAAAACATAACTATTCCATTCAATTACCAGAAAGGCTTTTGAGCTTAATAAGAGACATTGATTTTAAGAGCCAGCATATCCGGTCAAACAGCAACGTCAGTGTAAATAGTGACTGACGCACAGGCAATTCTAATCCGGCATTATTAACGAAAAAATTCTGGCGGATCCGCTGGAGGGTATCACCCTTATCAGAAGTAAGGGAAATTATCATATCCAACCCGGCAACATCCGGGGAAAGGAAGCTCTCGTTGACAGTTTCAAGCAGGGTTCTCAAAGATTCAACAAGGTTAACCGTGAATGGAAGATCAACAACTGAATTGAAGGAACTTTGAATTGTGGCCATGAATTCTTCCAGATTTTGATCCAGATCACTCATGAGGGACAACATTTGCTGTGCTTGAACAATTTGTTCCTGCATCTCAGCAGCTGCCGGCTTTTTTGCAAGTTCTTCCAGAAAATGCCTGATATTCTGGCTTAACAACGTGGTAGTTTCTTTTAAAACCTGTGGCTCAAGAACCACCTTGGTTCCCCTGTCGGGGCTAACAGGCAATAAATAATCCGGAAGCCACTTCATGATTCGGTATTGCTCCTGCCCTACGAGCAACAATGAGGTTTCAGGATCGACAAGGGCTAATACATTTAGGTACTCTGGCTGCGAAAGTGATTCGTGATGCGAAGGCGGTGCAATCTTTAGCAAGGATTTGGCAACGGGACTCTTTAGAACAGTGAGAAGAAGTGCAGGAAGCAACTGCATTATAAGGAACAGTGAGGCCACCATTTTGCCCGGATCGCTTGGCAAAATGGAAAACAAATGTACCGAATGATCTCCGGATAACAGGTAATCCGGGAAGATCAGCAGGGCCAGGGCAATGACTCCGGTAGTTTTAAATATGGCCTGATAAAAGCTCACCTGTTTTCCCGAACCTTTAAGCCTGGATGAAAGCAAAATGATATTGACGGCTGAGCCAATCCCAGTACCCATCACGATAACCAGGGTCTGCATCATTGAAAGCAATCCAACCGACAATAATGAAAGTGCAACAACAGAAACGGTGGTACCCGATTGGGCAGCAACTGTGAGCAAAATTCCCGAAAGGAAAAGCAAAGCGAGAGATTGTGCTGATATTTTAAGCATATCCCTGAACCAGGGCAGGGATTGCATTGGCCCGGCAGAGTTCCTGATAAACATGACACCAAGGAAAAGAAGTGAAATCCCCAGCAAAAACTGAAAGACAACCCGCATTTTGTTGGTTTTATCCAATTGCAGGAAAAAGGCGATTCCTATAAGACCCACAAAATTCAGTGTTATAACCTTGATATTCAGAATTACTATAAAGACCATGGCCGAAGTACCAATATTGGCCCAGTTCATCAGCGACATGGATTTTTTCAGGCTAAGCAATCCCGCCGAAATAAATCCCGTAGTAATAAAAACTGCCGCAGACCCGCTCTGTGTAATCATACCAGATAAAAAACCCGTAAGAGCCGATAGCATTCGTGTTTGCGTAGCACGCTCAATCATCCTTTTGAACCTGCCGCTGACCATAAGCCTCAAATTCTGACTGATTAGCCTAAAGCCAATAAAAAACAGGCCCAATCCACAAAAAAGCGTACCAATTATTTCCATGTAAATTTGTATTAACCGGCTTTACAAATGCCTGATATTCATCCCTCCGGAAATTTCAATCACCGTGCCTGTGGAGTATGGTATTTCATCGCCGGCAAGGGCTGTCACTGCTTTTGCGATATCTTCAGGTTGTCCCCACCGTCCTTCCGGAATCAAACCGTCTGCAATCTTTTTGTCGTATTTTCCCTTGACACCAGCCGTCATATCAGTATAGATGACTCCAGGACGAATTTCATAAACAGATATCCCCGTTGCAGCCAGCCTGTCGGCGTAAACCTGAGCTGCCATACTCAGGCCTGCCTTTGAGATACAATATTCCGCCCGTTCGGGTGATGAGGCAACCGCTGACACCGACGTAATAAATATCACAGCTTTGTTAATATCCTCCTGACCTCCCCTTGTTTCCAACATGAAATTCACTAACAACTGTGTGAAGAAGAAAGGTCCTCTTAGGTTGATATTCATGAGCCTGTCGAAACTCTCGGCTCCAACTTCGAGTATATCCATACGTTTTATCGGAGCCACACCGGCATTGTTAACCAGTAGGTCGATCCGGCCGAACTTTGCAGCTATTTCACTCAGAATCATTGCATGACTGTCAACATCTGCAATATCTGCCTTTATTGCAAGGGCAAAAGGGTCGCCAGGCTCAATATTCCGTGAGATTCCAACAACCTGATAACCTTTTGCGGCCAATCCATTGGCTATGGCATAACCGATACCGCGACTGGCTCCTGTGACTACTGCAACTTTCATAGTTAAGATTCAATTCATTAGGTTGATTCACTGGCATTATCCCCAGACTGAAGTCCGGGGTTAATGCTATGCCTGTACTCCTTCCATACTTTCTCGAACCACAATTCTTCTTTTGGAACTGGTCGAACCGGCACCCAGGTTTTCTGAACTTTCAGATTATCATCCAGATGAATTTCGAGAATGTGTTGTTGAGTAAAAAGTTCATCGTCTGATTTATCCAGATATTCAGCGATCGATTCCAAATAAACAGCATGAGTCAAGCAAAGATCGAATGTTCGCAAAGCTGACACCAATTCGGTCGGATCAACGGCTTTTACTTCATTATTAAGACGTTTCCACAGGTCCCAGGCACACTGAATTTCTGTTTTTATTGCTTGCCGGTCGCGCACCGGGCCACCATGTTCCGACATGCGTTGCTGAAGTTCGGCAAGGGCATCGCGGTAATCCAGGGAGCCTTTGCTAGATAGAAGAAGGTGACAGGTGACAGGTGACGGGTGACTGCCACTTGCAAACTGCCTATTGCCATCTGCCAACTGCGCACTGCCAACTGCCGACTGCCGGCTGCCAACTATTTTCATTGCTGCCCGGATACCACCCACCTGCCCGGAGTTCAATGCCGCCCCACCGGGCCGCGTAATGCCGTGTGTGCCATTGACTTCGCCGATCGGAAACAAACCGCTTATATTTGATTCCCACCAGATATCTCCTACCAACCCGCCATTATTGTGCTGGGCACAAACTGCAATTTCCAAGGGTTCCCGGGTAATATCGATACCATGACTTAAATATAAATCGATTGCTGGCTGATTCATTAGTTTAAGTCTTTCGATTGGAGTCCCAGCCAATGCTCCCGATCGTTCAAGGTATTCCCGGGCGACAGGTCCTATCTTATCCAGGTGGAAGCCATCGGGATTTCGGTTAAAATCGATATATACCTTTCTTCCCCGGCCAATTTCATCCTGCACAAGCAAATCTATCAGCGAGGAGCCAAAATCTGCAACTTTCTTTGGATCATACGGCCATTGATAGCCCTTTAGAAATATAGCGGTAAAAAGGGTTTCCCTATCATGAAAATGAGGGTTCAGAAATTCAACCTCATCACCGCCGTCAGAGTCTGTTGAATAATACCGGGGAACCACCTGCTGATAAGATCCCGATAGGTTCCAACGGAATTTCACCGAGGATATACCAAACTGGGATATGCTCAGATTCTGTGCTTTTGCTCCTATTTTCAAGGCAATACCGATTGAACCGATTTGACTTTCGGGATACACTGAGTGTTTATAAATACCAGCTGGTCCGCCAGTGGCAAGGATCACATTTACTGCATTATAAACAACCAATCCATATCCGTTTTCCAATACTTTCTTGGAATCGATCCCGACGGCGCCGGCAATGGCTTTTCCTCCAGGTTCATTGCGTGTTAAAAGTTCAGTAATAATGACATGATCATGGACCGGTATTCCATATTCCTTCACCTTAGCGGCAAGGCATTTAAACATCAGGTGCGACGTAAGTGGTCCGGCTGAGGTGGCACGGGCCCGGGGGTCATGATCGGTTTTATAACCCGGATAGGATCCATACTTATTATGCGGAAAAGGTACACCAAGGCGAACCAGATTGTAGAATGCCTGTAATGAATACTGAGCTTCGCACAAAGCGATATCGCCATGCATGGCCCCGCCTCGGCACAGATCGGCAGCCATTTCCCCAGCTGAATCGGGCACTGAAGGATCAAGCGACATCTTATAATAAGTCTGCTTGTCGGATCCAGCATTATTAGACGTACCTCCACCCCACTTCTCAGTCACAATAACGATATCGTGCACGCCTGATTCCCACAGGCATAAGGCTGCATTCAATGCTGCTGCCCCGCTGCCGATGATGAGGGTATTTATTGTAGCGCTAGGTCTGGTTTCCATTTTGCATAATCCTATGGTGACGAGTGAGGAGTGACGAGTGACAAAATTCGATACCTGACATAATTCTTATTCATTAAAAATTAATTCTTTCCTTTTGCTTACCTGCCATTCTGCCCTCCTGCCTTGTATTGCACATCCCGCACTCCGCAACCCGCCGGCACATTCAGCCTCATGAACTCAGTGCATTTTGAGCAGGTGATACAATTTTTTTTCGGATCGAGTTTCCCATGGTTCATCAGGTCCAAAGGAGCATCAGGATAAGCAAATGAGCTTCTTCCCAATCCGATAAACGTGGCCATTTTCTTTTCGAGAATTCCTGCACCCACATTAGGAAAATATTGCCGGAGCCAGGAATATCCAGTACCCACAAAAGAGAGCCCGGGAAATGCACGCTGCAACTCGCCGGTTATCCTGATCAGCCGTTCGATTCCTATAAGGGGATGTTCATCAGGTGGCGGGGCATTGAAAGCCCCCCGATCGTAGGGACGTCCAACATGAGCAGCCAAACGGGGCACTCCGGCAGTGATATTCCAGAGGGGCACTATCGGTGCAAATTCCGAAATCAACTTCTTAACTTCTAAAGGATCAATTACGTCCGATCCATCGTTTTTCATGCCAAATCCATTAGGATATGGTATCAGATCGAACCCACTCAGCCGGACTGCTTTAATAATTTTTGATGGCGTATTCAGCACCTCTCTGAGAAAGCTGGTCCGGTTTTCGAACGAACCGCCGTACCTACTGTCAGAACGATCAAAGGCGTACAGCATTTCATGAAGGAGGTACCCATGACAGGCCTTGACATCTACAGCATCAAAACCGGCCAGTTCAGCCAGCTCTACACCGTGAATATATGCTGCTTTGACGGCATCGATGTCGGAATCAGAATAAAAAATGGGTATCGGGTGTCGGGTGTCGGGTATCGGTTGTCGGGTATGAGGAACACCGAGGATAGGATTATCCGAGAAAATCTTTGCCTGAAAGTCGCCGCCCGGTTTGCTGTAACGACCTGAATGGGTTAGCTGGAGAACAAGAAAGGGCCTGTGGTCAGGGCCGTATTTTTCAGCCGCTATATTGCGAATATGCTGTGTTAATTTTTTGAACTGGTCAAGGGTCTCATCAGTGATCATCAACTGGTGTGGGTTCGATCTGCCATCAGCCAAAACGCTGGCTGCCTCAAACCAGATCATTCCACTCCCCCCGGCAGCATAACGGCCATAGCGCCTGAAAGCCAATTCTCCCGGCATACCGTTTTCATCCGAATCAAACCCTTCCATGGGTTGAACAGTCAACCGGTTTGGTACCCGGATACCCTGAATCACTGCTGGTTGCAGCAATAGATCGACCGAGTCGGACCAAGGTAGTTCGATCCCAAGTTCCCGCGATTTAGCTCTCAGCTCATCAGCTGATTTAAACCGAAATTTTTCGTGTTTCGCCATTATAGCTATAATTCCCTTTTAGAAGCCATTTCCATACAGGAGTAACCTGGATAATATATTGACCGAGCTGAATTTGTTCTTCCTGATCGTGAGTTAGAATAGTCAGTTTTGAGATCCCCAATTCCTTTTCAGCTGAAATTAATCCAGATAATTCTCGGTCACGGTTTTCCGGATTCAAATCATAGGTAACCTGAATGGCCTCCGTCAGTACGGTTTTTTCCCTCACCAAAAAGTCCACCTCCTTGCCGCTGGCTGAGCTCCAGTAATACAAATCATCATGATCCCTGATCAACTGGTGCAGAACAATGTTTTCCAATATCTGACCCATATTCTCTGAAAACCGGAACCCCAGCGACTGGTAAAAGCCAATATCTGTAACGTAATATTTATCCGGATTGAATATCTGCTTTTTAATTGAAAAATCATACCTCGGGAGTGACTGAATCAGGAATACTTCTTTCAGTATTTCCAAGTAATTGCGGATGGTTGAAACGCTTTTCACCTGCAACATTCTCCTTAAAGCTTCATAACTTAAAAGATTGCCGCTATTGGTGATCAGATAGAGACACAGCTCACGGATTTCCCGGGCATTGCGAATCTGATGCAGGGTGATCACATCCCTGTGCATGATATCTTTAAAATAGGAGTCAACAATGCTGACGTCGTAGCTTTTAAGAACTTCAGGAAACCCTCCTAATCTGCTGAAGGCAGTGAATTCCCGCTTAAGCCGTGCAACTTTTTCGGTTGAAAGCAAGTCATGTTCGGTAACTTCGGTTGCCCCATTCATGCCAAGGTATTCGCGGAACGAAAATGGATAAATCCGGAGCTCGCGGTTTCGTCCGGTTAGTGCCGAGCTTAGGACTGAGTTGCTGAGCGAGCTGTTTGATCCGGTGATGAACATTTTTACGTCCTCAAATTCATACATCCGATGAACCCAACGCTCCCAACCGGGTATCACTTGCAATTCGTCGAGGAATAACCATTTCTTACCCTCCGGGTTATCCAGCTCAATGAATGCCTGGTAGAGGGATTCAAAATCCTCCACACCGAAACGGATAAGCCTTTCATCTTCAAAATTGATGGATAGCACCTGGTTCTGCTTAATGAGACCTTTGCTGATCAGGTTACGGGCAACAAGAGAAAGAATGCTGGATTTACCGCTCCTCCGGATACCACTTAAGAAAAGGATCTCCTTCTGCTTGAGAAATGGCTCAATTTCAGCCACTATCTCCCTGGTAACCAAACCCCTGTCAGCCAGAAATCTCTCCCGGTGGGATACTATAAGTGATTGAAGAAGCAATTTGTCCATTATCAATATATTTCATTACAAATGTAATATATAAATCGTTATATATTATTAGTAATGCAATATTTTATTCTTTAAATCGAGTAAGTCAGTAGCTAATCTCTTTTCACAAACCCCTGCCCAATCTTTCCGATCGAGAATAGCCAGCGTTTCTGCTTCCATTTTTTGTTTAGTCTTTTCAGCCAGCAGGGTGAGCTGCGCCAGTTCATCATCGTTTAGGTCGGGGAACTTCCTGCAGAATTCCGGATCCAATATCGGAATATCAAAATCCCCGCCATGGTCCTCAATATTCAGTGTTACCGGACAAGGAAGCGTGGCCAATAACTTAAATATGGTTTCGAAGTCTATAATTCCCAATCCAAATGGCGCCGTGAATGCATTGAACCCGACACCTGAAACCCGAAAACCTCCATCCTTAATATGTGTTGAAACCACCCAGGGAAGAATGCGTTTTGTGGCCATAACAGGATCTTCCAGCATGGTTAGCAAATTCATGGTATCCAGATAAATTCCAAAGCATCCCCCAGGTTTTGCGCCGATTTCCTCAAAAACTCTGATCAATTCGAATGTTGTAAATTCAAAATGCGTTTCGATGGCAAGAATAACGTTGTGATCCAAAAGCATTTGCTTTTGGGTTGATAAAGATTCAGCCATCTCATTGATTAATTGGGAGGTAGGAGGAGACTCGGTTTTCCACCGCATAAGGCCTCCTGAGCAGGAGCGGATAATCCGGGTACCCAACCTTGTGGCCTCTCTGGCCATGGCACGGTTATGATTGAATAGATTTTTTGGCTCCCAGGTGGTCAGGTCGCGAGGAACATGCTGTCCCCCGCCCCACTCGATATAAAGATTATTTGCATCAGCAAAATCCTTCAATTTAACCAGCTGGCGATTATCAAAGCCAATCCGTTGCACTTCATCCAGCCCTGAAAATGCAACACCTTCAGCCCCATGATCCAGCGCCCATTGCAAGGTCCCCATCGGATCCAGATGTAATGGAAACAGTCCGTAATTATCGATTCCAATCTTAAACATCACATTAATAAATCGGCATCCCTGCCATCCGCTCAATATAATTATGATCGATAAACGGATCGTCATTAATGTGAGCCTTCATGAGTCCGATACGTTTTACCAGCAATTCCGGAAGATTTACTCCATACATCAGCGGGGTCTCTCCTTTATCGGTGAGAGCAATAAATTCCAATCCGGATTTAAACAGGAGAATCAGGTCCTCGCAGTTGGAGATTTCATTCTTAATCATGTCCTGCATGGCCAATTTATATCTCTTTTTATCAGAATGATTTGTCGCATTCATGAATCCATATACTGAATCCACCCAAACGGCGATATTCCTTTGCGTTACAATCCAGCTGCGAAGGGCTTTCAGCCTGACTGTCTGATCGGCGAGAATGGGAGCATGGCTATTTACTTGTTCCAGTATCCTGATGGCCTCATCGAGCTTGGGCAAAACATTATTATCGATTCTCAAGGCGTCTTCATGACTCCTTTCGGGTGTTGTCAGAGTAAATAGAACATCCTTGCTCAGATCGACATTATTAGGATTGTGCGGAATGGTGCACATAAAATCTTCGTAAAAATTTCGTTCCGCCTGCGGGATTTTTTCGATGTCGGGCACAAAAGGCCTGACCCAAAGACGATACCAGGTAAATCCTATTGTTGAATAGAGCGATGAGATATTCGGATATCCGAGGATTCCATCTTCAGCAGTATCCCAAGCTTTCAGCAACACTTTGGAATCCCGAACATTCATATGTTTAAGAGCATAAGATTCAAGCACTTCATCGATCGATTTATCCTTATTGATCTGATAATTCCTAAGCACTTCATGATTGATATTGTACGGAACCTTTTCGGGCGGGAATGTACCACCCATATGAGCCAGATAGTTCACGCCGTTCTTATGCAAAGTTTCCAGACGCTTGCGGGTAAGCCTCGGGTAAGGGATGCCCATGAGTGGTGCGAACATCGTTTGGGGACCGTAAGCATAGTAGAATGAAACCTGCGAACCGGTTTCCTCAATAGCCTTGAAAATCGGATTTTCCCGTTCATCGAAGTCCTGCTGAAAAACACAGCCGGCATTGATATCTTTTCGGTCGGAATACATCGGATGGCTATAAGGCATATCCCAGCCGCGCTGAATGAGGGAGGCTGTCTCAATGTCGAGCTTGCCTTTTAAGCCGCCCATGATAATGTCGTGTTCTCCATAAAATGATTCCATCCGGGTGATAATGCGGAAATCGGGATTGATCTCAGTTGCGGCATCTTTCAGGACGCCAAAAAAACGAAGGGCATTGTCACCCGCCAGTTTTGCGATTTCAGCATCATCCTTCCACTCTCGAACAAGGTAGGCACCTCCGTTCCGTCCCACATAAAGTGATTTTGTATGTTCAAATCCGGCGCCACTGTCGTTGGTCCAGATATTCATAAAACCCAGGTCGGGCACTTCCTTCATTAGTTTTTGAATCATCTCGGCATAATGCGCCAGCACTTTCGGATGCGTGATTGTCATGTTATACCGGGGCTTAAAACTACGGAACGGGTGATCGATGCGGGCACCGCGGAGCATAGGGTATTTATTGAAAAACTCCTCCGGAACAGCACGCGGCTCAAAGCTCAGCAAGCCCGGAATTAGTCCGTACTTGCGCGCCAGTGCGGCATTTTCTTTCAGATAATTAAGGTTTGCCGAGAGATAATAATATGGATAAATTCCCTTATTCAGAGAACTGTAAACAAATTGGTCGAGGGCCGGGCAATAGGTATAAAACATGGGATATACCTCACCTTTTGGCCCGGTTTCGATAGCCATCGGTGAACCGAGGCCATTTACCTCGACATGTGTAAATCCATTGCGAGCCAACTCTCTCATATAGGTATCCCGATCAAGTCCCTGGGTGATACGGCCTTCCTGTGTCAGGAAATAATCGTAGGCCACCCGATGAGTTTTAAAAGCTGGTTCAAATACCCGGCCATTGATAAAACTCCCGATCTCCTCGGTGAGCAGGTCCGAAAGCAGGTACTGAACAAATCCATGGAGGTAATAGGGTTGTGATGCAATCAGGCAACCGATGCCTGATTCATTTATTTTCAGGTAGATGTAAGATTCCGGAAGTCCCGCTGGCAGTAGTGCTACCTTTTCCTGATCAGATAATTGTTTGGTTAGGGCAACGCAAATCTGATGAGGGGTATAAGATGTTTTTTTCGTTTGGGCAATGCTGATTTTCGGGAATAACCTATAAAATTCTGAAGCAACTGAAGCCAGTAAAGAGGAAGTTTGATCTCCACTTAACGTAGCTACTTCATTTAAAGCCTGATATAAAGTCATGCTAAAAAATTTAACTAAGTGATTATTCGGAATATTTCTTAATTTCTTCTAATATCCGCTCCACTTCAAAATCCTGGTTGTAAACGTGGAAGCTTGCCCTGATGGCATTCAAGCCGGCTTCGGGAACCACTCTCACCCGGATACGTTTTTCACCTGTCAGGTAATTTGCTGTTTCCTGATATCCCTTGCTTTTTAACCGGAAGGTGATCATCGAAGAACGGTATTGCTCCTCCCGGGGTGAAAGGATCTCCACATCCGGCATTTTTGACAGGCCTTTGTAAAATTGCTCCGCCAGGCTCCGGTTGTGCTCATGAATCTTATCGATACCAATGGCCAACAGAAATTCAGCGGCTGTTTTCAATCCACGGAAAAGCGACTCATTCTGGGTGCCATATTCGAATTTTCCCGCATTTTCGCGAAGGGTAAGTTCACCAGTAAGTATATCATGACTCATATCAGAATAGGCCCCGACTGTTACTGGATGAAGCAATGGAAGCTTTTCCTTTGTCACATATAGAAGGCCCGTTCTCTTCGGACCCAGCAACCACTTATGACCACAGCAGGCATAGAAATCGACGTTCATCGATTTCAGGTCGATTGGCATGGTTCCTGCCGACTGGGCACCATCCACAGCATAAAGGACATTTTTTTCTAAGGCAAGACGGCCAATCTCTGAGACTGGCAATATTTGCCCTGTAGTACAAGTGATATGGGAATGAAAAATCAGCCGGGTCCTGTTTGTAATCAGCTTTTCGATCAGTTTGACATTATTTGACCCATTCTTAAGATCAGGTTCAAATACTTTGATGACTACGCCATTAAGCTTTTGATGATTGAGCAAAGGGACATTTAGTGCGACATGTTCATGAGAGGTGGTGATGATCTCATCGCCTGGCTTCAGCTGTAACCCATTAAGAATGATATTGATCCCCTCGGTAGCGGTATTGGTTAGAGCAAGTTCATCCGTCTCGCATCCTGACCCAAAAAATGGTGCACAGCTCTTTTTGATCTCCACCCATTCCTTTTCATCATGACCGGGACGGGGCGATTTCTCCAGCTCCAGCATGGTAGTTTCCACCATATTGAGAACGGCTTTTGGAGCGGCACCAATCCCTCCGGTATTGAAATAAATATAATCCTGCGGATAGGTAAATTGCTCCCTGACTTTTGTCCAGAAATCATCCTTACCGATACCTGTCAGGGATGCGGAAAATTCAGCTGGTGAGGCAAAAGAGCTTACAGAAGGCTTTAGTACCAGTCCCCCGGAAACCAGTCCGAGCGACTGTAAAAATCGATTTCGGTTCATCCCTTAAAGGTAATCCGTATCTCCGCCCGATCATCTATTCTGGCTGAAAAATTAACATATTGGCTCAGCTCCACCATTTCCATTTCATACTCGGCCAATAACCCATTAACTTCTACACTTCTAACCTCATCTTCAGGTCCGATTAATACATGAAAGTCAGCATCTGCCCTACACTCAAGATTCATGTTGACCGCAATATTTGAATACTTGTACTTATAGCCGACACCTGACACCCGATACCCGAGACCCTGAACCTGGTACCCTACTCCAACTTCAGCCTCCGCTATTCCAGCCGCCAGCCAACGAGGCGACAATCTGATTTTTTGGAACTGTTTCAATTTATCCTCAATGCCGGCGAGTCCTTCCATCAGCGCCCAGGCCATTGCCGATGAACCCCAGCCATCCGTTGGCATGGCCTCGGGACTGGTGCTGTTTTCCTCGCTGCAGGGGGTGCCATCAGGAGAATACCAGAGAAAGGTTTCATTATCTTCAGAAATCAGCGAGTAATATTTTTTGAGGATCTCTACTCCATAAGTTTCGTATCCATGATTAAAGGCTGCCATGGCGAGTTCGCCGCCCACAAGCGGAAAAATTCCGCCATTGATATAGGCGCCGCCAATAAGTTTTTCATCGCCAAAAATCCCATCGGGAAAAGGTGGCTCGATTGAAAACCATGGAGCAAAAGCCCTGGTTTTTTCTTCCCTCGATTTATATTCCCTGATGATGCTCACGGCCTGCTCATGCGATGCCAGTCCCCGGTTAATCGCCATCGGGTTGCTCAGACTGAGCTGCTCCGCTTCATCCACACCCTCAATCACTACCGGAGTGATCTTTACAAAATGAGTATAAAACCGCCCGTTCCAGCACACCTCATTGGCCTTGTTCCGCAACACTTGCGCCTTATTCCTGGTCACTTGAGCCTTTAAAGTACCCTCCCCCGACCCCTCCCTGATCCCAGGGAGGGGAGAAGGAGTTTCGAAATAATCATACAACAAAGTCATAATATTGAGCGCTTCGTAATACCCCGAATTATCCCCATGAGATATTCCCCAGAAAGTATTTTCATCGATCTGAAACTGCAGCCAGTGATATTTTCCGGCAGTATAAGCGAAATCCCAGGTATCAATTGTATAGGCGCGCTTAACCAGTCCGGTTGCTGAATCCACTCTTTGCCTATTCGTAAAGATATAGTCCAGTGCCCTTTCCATCGTTGGTAGGAGGCCAAAAATCCATTCATCATCTCCAGTCACCTGCCAGGCTATCCATGCTGCTTTAATAAACCTATATTCCACATCCGCCTCCACCGGAACGCGCACATATTTGGTCCAGTTTTCTTTCTCACATGGAAGCTTTTCCGGGTAAGTAGTAACATAATCGAAAATCCGTCCATTGGCCGACTGGGTAGCAGCAAAATGATCGACTGCACTTTTCAGATCCGTCTCAAAATACTTAGCTGCACGCATCATGTCCGAATGGTCGCGTATCCACAGTGATTTTGCATCCGGCGAACGGTAGCCTTTTACTTTCTCACCATCGATATTCAACTCCAGAATATCCTGTGAAAGAAAATGCTTAACTCTGGGAATAAGGTCGTCGAAGGCCTGGAGGCCGGTCTTAACAAAAGTTGCGTTTTCGAGCATAGGTGGTCGGTTTAATCGTGACACGGGACGCGTGACGCGTAACGCGGAAGAAAAAAATATGATGGCGAAAGTTACTATGATTTCAAGAATTGTCCTACTCAGGGCGAACGTACTACTGATAAATTCTGTGGTAAGGAACGGGGTTCCCGCCTTCGAAATGCCGTGTATAGGGACGGGGTCCCCGCCTTCGCGGGGATGACAACTCTCCGAGGGCAATCTCTCCAGGTCTTCTGTCTTCCGTCTTCCGTCTTCCGTCTATCGATCTTCTTCTTCGAAACCCGATCTTCACTTCATTTCCCCTGCAGTAAAAACCGTCCAGGGCTGGGTCGGCCGGTCCTTGATCAAACCCGTCATCCAATCAAACTGAGGATGTTCTTCCAGGTAGACTTTTGCATCGAAGGGCATACCGCAGGATGAGCCCCATCGACCGAGAAATGACATTTGTCTGGCCATTTTTGCATCAACTACTTTTCCATCCACGGAGGCTTCTGCTTCAAAAGGAGGGGTTCCTGGCTGATTGTGAGCCTCCAGATAAAAATGGCCGCACAGTGATCTTCCACCTGGAATTTCCTTATTCAGATAGGTATCAAAATGATCAGCCTCAAACTTCATCGCAAGATCAGCATCAATCTTGCCCTTATTCTCCTTCATCAATTGTTTCCAGCGGACGCGACGGGCAATGGCAGAGAATTCAATGTTTGTTTCTTCCTTTTTTGTCTCGAAACGCAGGATCCGCAGGTCCTCCGCAACATTTGACCCGATAAAGAAACCGTCCTTCTTTTTCTCAAATCCGATATATTTTAGTCCAAGTTCGAGTCGGGCAATCTCATTGGTATTGATATCACCTATCAGCCAAGCATTTGCATATCCTCCATTATTGCCCTTTTTCATAATCCCGCACCATTCATCAATATTGGATGCATACTGGGTTGCGGTGCGCATCCGGGCAAATTCGGGAATCCCCTTTTCATCGAAAGGAAAGAAGGCTCCGATAGTTGTTTCAGATCCCACCAGACCAGCACTGGTGACAAAGAAATCAGTTCCACTATGGATAAAGCCAGGCTGGGTTTGCATGAGTATCCTTTTACCCTTTTGAGGAACAATATCCATGACAACATTGCAAAGTGGATTGCATAAACCGCTCATTGTATTGTGTCCAAGGACTATCTTCCCATCAGTTGTCATGCTTCCAGTGGCTATGAAAGAACTGCATGACTCCTGCTTTGGATCGGGCGAATTAGGAGAAATCTTGTCTTTTACTGTTGGCCACCAATATTCTGTAAGCTCGATTGAGGCGTTGTATGCAATCATTTCATCAAGACTCGAGTTCACTCCGGCAGCTTTCAACCCTTCGACGATACCTTCCATTTCCAGTAAATTTTCAGCATCTACTTTAGGCTTGATAATTTTATCCGACTGGCTGACCAGCCATTTCCACTCCATGGCACTTTGGTAATGCCACACTTCGCCTAATATCCGCAAGGATTCCTTAATTTCAGGGGCAAGCAGGTATCCGTGCTGAAAACCACGCTCCTTTGGCTCACCTTCAATATGCAGATAAATCCAGCCGGCCTTTTCATGGCGGTTAGCCTTCGATAGCCAGGTTTTCTGCTGATCGGAAAGCTGATTATGAATCCTATTTTGAGCTATTAATGGACAAAAAGCAACAACCAGGAGGAAAATTAATATTCTGTTTTTCATTGCCTGAATTTTTCGATTTAATTCCATAATCAATTTCATCCAACCCCCATCTGAAGATGGAGGCTATTGATAACAGCAATTTGTCACCCGTCACTCGTCACCTGTCACCTCTTCATCAAAGCCCGATTTCCATGGAAATGATTTCGGCTACATCAAGATTCCGTATCTCACTCTCCTTATTCAGATATTTCACGCCATCGGTAAGCATGGTCAGACAGAACGGACAAGACGAGGCTATGACAGTTGCACCACAAGCTACTGCCTCAGCAGTTCTGGCGGCGAAAACTTCTCCCGTACCCTTTTCAGCTTCCTTGAAATATTGAGATCCACCGGCACCACAGCAGAGCGAAAAGCTTTTGTGGTGATCCATTTCAGCCTTGCTGGAATCAACCGTACCAAGCAATGACCTGGGCGCCTGATAAACGTCATTGGCACGACCCAGATAACAGGGATCGTGAAATACAATTTTGTCATTCTTAAAGGCACCCGATTTTACATCAGATCTTGCCAACTTAAAATGCCGGTCGAGGAAACTGGTATAATGCTCTATTTCTGCACTATAACCAAGGTCGGGATATTCATTCAAAAAAGTATTGAAGCAATGCGGGCAGAGCGTAATAATCTTGCTGACCTCATAGGTTTTAAATGTTTCGATGAGGGTAAAAGCCTGCATAAGGTAGAGCATCTCATTACCTGCCCGTCGGGCAGGATCGCCGGTACAGGTTTCTTCAGTGCCCAGAACAGCATAATCAATTTTCAGATGATTGAGCAATTTTACCATGGCCCTGGCTACCTTCTGATAGCGGTCGTCGAAAGCACCCGCACACCCGATCCATAAAAGGTATTCAGGTTTCTTACCCTGAGTTTTCAGATCAGCCATTACCGGAACCGGAAAATCAAGACCTGCCGTCCAGTTCAAACGGTCGTGACTTCCATATTGCCAGGGTGCTCCATTGTTTTCGATATTGGAGAACATCATGTTGATAGCTGCCGGCGCTGCTGATTTTTCCATCACGAGGTACCGGCGCATATCGAGAATTAATGAGGGCTGATTTATATTAACCGGGCACTCCCTGGCACATGCGTTACATAGCGTGCAAGCCCAGATTTCCTCGGATGTAATATAGTCGCCCAGGTAGTTTTTGCCATCCACATGATTCTTACCGTTCTTTATTTTATCCGCCGCCATCTCTTTCATCCTTTCACGAAGATCGATCATCAGTTTGCGTGGCGATAACAGCTTTCCTGTTTTATTGGCGGGACAAACATCGGTGCAACGGCCACACTGGGTACAGGTGAGTGAATCGAGATAATTCTTCCAGGTTACATCCCCGGCATCGAGGAATCCGAACCGTGCGGGTTCTCCGGTTGGCGCCTCTGCCTGATCAGGATACAGCATCGCCTTAACCTCTTTCATCACATTCTCCATGGTCTCCGCTTTGCCCAGTGGCTCAAGTCGGCTGAGCAGCACATTCGGGATAGACAGGAACACGTGAAAATGCTTGGAGTAAGGGAGAATATTGGCAAAGATGAATATCAGGGTAATGTGTGACCACCAGAAGAAGCCAGGGAGGTGAGGAGGTGAGGAGGTTAATTGGTGAGGAGGTGAGGAGCTGAATAGGGAAGCCAGAAAAGAGCTCACGGGGTAAGTACCGGCAATAGACACTGGAGACGATAAGACAGTAGACACGTTGTAGCCAAGAAGACTGACCATAAGAAGGAATATCATGCTTAAAGCTATCAGCGCATCGATATGAGACTTTTCTTTCATCTCAACACCTTGGAACCGCTTGATATTCAGAAACAGGCGTCGGATCAGAAATATGATTATCGAAAACAGGACGATAAGAGCAAAAACATCGCCGGAGCTGGTAATGACATCATATATAACACCCAGACCGGCGAAAGAGCGCTCAGATCCGGTTAATCCGTCAACAACCATTTCAAGGGAACCCAGGGTGATCACGCAAAAACCCCAGAAAGTAAGTGCATGAAAAAAACCGATCACTGGCCGGCGAAAGATCCTCGACTGGCCGATAGCCACCCGTAACATGATTCCGATACGTTTGCCCCAATGAGTGATCTTATAGGGCCCCGTCAGGCTAAATCGGTAAACATAGGTCAAGACTGTCCAGGAAAACACCGCCAGCGTTAGCATCAACAATCCCGCAAATATCAGCTGCGCTGTCATTATTTATTCCGATTTGAGCTTTTTAATCGCCTGGGTCAGCGCTGGAAGCACTTGAAAAAGGTCGCCGACAATACCGAAACGGGCAAATTGGAATATCGGAGCTTCCGGATCCTTGTTGATGGCAACAATTACCCTGGATGAGCTGATGCCACCAATATGCTGTATGGCGCCAGAGATTCCGCACGCGAAGTAGAGGTTTGGAGCAATTACCTTACCTGTTTGCCCCACATGCTCCTGATGCGGTCGCCAGCCTTCGTCGGCCACCGGTCGCGAGCAGGCCATTGCCGCACCTAAGGAACCGGCCAGGTCTTCGAGTATTTTCCAGTTGTCGCCACTTTTCAGTCCCCGGCCGCCTGAAACTACCACCTCGGCATCCTGAAGTCGGATGGCACCGGTTTGTTCCTCCACTTTTACCACTTCGAATCCGGCCTCAGGAGCTGTGATTCCGGGTATAAAATTTTCGATTGTACAAGCCACAGGGGTTTCTGCAATTTGCCAGGAATTTCTAGCCAGGATCATCACTTTTACCGGGGAAGTAATCTCGACAAATCCATAAGCTTTTCCAGTAAAAACCGACCTCCTGATTCTGAATGGCTCAATACTTTCCGGCAGGCCCATGACTCCGGCAGCATATCCGGCCTGCAACCTCACGGCGACACGAGGAGCTACTGCCCGGGAAATTGCACCATCGGAAAACAATACGCAGGAAGCGCCGGATGCTTGTGCCGCTGAGGCCAGCAGTGCAGCATAAGCGCGATTATCGAATGCCGGCCCCATTGGTTCGGGGGTCAGCAATATTTTTGAAACACCAGATTTTCCGAGTTTATCAAGCTCCGGCCCAACAGGATTTCCGGTGACCAAGGCTGTAACCTGGCCACCGGTCTTATTTGCAAGGGCAAAGGCATAGGAAGCTAATTCAAGAACAGATTTCGGGAATTTTCCACCATCATGACTGGCATAGATCAAAACTGACATAATCATCCTCCTTACTATACGTTAGCTTCGTTTCTCAATAATTCAACCAATTCCTCAGGTTTAGCAGGATCAATCATTCTGCATTTCGACCGCTGAGCCGGATTCTCAAATTTTACAAAAGCAGCGGATCCCGCACACGGAATAGGTTCCAGCTGCAACAGAGGCTTACTCCGGGCACCCATGATACCCCTGAGTGAAGGAATTCGTGGATCTTTGGCGATGCCTTTTTGTATGGTAATCACGCAAGGTGGGTGAGCAATAATCGTTTCTGTTCGAGTGTCCATTTCACGCTCAATCGTAATGGAATCCTTAGCTGCGGCGAGTGAGCATATCGAAGAGAAGGAGATCCAGTCGAGTAATTCCGCCAGCATTTCTCCGACAGCCGATCCATTGTAATCTGCGGAATCATGCCCGGCAATCACCAGATCAAAATGCTCTTTTTTCACGACCTCCGATAGCTGACATGCCACCTCCATAGCACCGGCAGCTGCAACGTTGACCCGATAGGCAGAATCGGCCCCAACGGCCAGTGCCTTTTGAATCACCGGATCCGCGTCCTTTAAACCAATATGAATCACTGAAACCTGGGTAACCCCGCTATCGGGCTGTTCCCGGATTTCCAGTGCCCGGGTCAGAGCCAGCTCATCCCAGGGATTGATGATCCATTGAATGCCTGATGTTTCCAGCGAATTCATATCTGGTTTAAACCGGATCTGTGTGGTGGTATCAGGAACCACACTCATGCAAACAAGTATCTTCATCGCTTAATGGCTAAAAATATCTCTTGAAATTATTAATTTCTGAATTTCAGAAGTTCCCTCATAGATCTGGGTCAGCTTGGCTTCACGCATCAGCCGTTCCACATGATATTCCTTGACATATCCGTACCCTCCGTGAATCTGAACTGCCTCCGTTGTCACCCACATGGCTGTTTCGGCACAATGATATTTGGCCATAGCACTGGCAACACCGTAAGGCTGGTGATTATCTTTCAGCCACGCGGCATGGAAACAGAGCAACCGGCCGCATTCGATGCGTGTGTACATTTCAGCGAGCTTGAACGCCACTGACTGGTGATGAAATATCTCGGTACCAAAAGCTTTTCTTTCTTTTGAATATTTCAGTGCCCTTTCATAGGCCCCCGAGGCAATTCCCAAAGCCTGCGACGCGATTCCGAGACGACCGCCCTCAAGCGTTTTCATAGCTAGCTTAAAACCAAATCCATCCGGACCAATGCGATTTTCCTTGGGCACCTTAACATCGGTAAACATCACCGAATGAGTATCGGAACTGCGCATGCCCATTTTGTCCTCGTGCGGTCCCAACGTTATTCCCGGCGAATGGCGGTCGACAATCAGCGCATTTATACCTTTTGATTTTAACTCTGGATGCGTTTGGGCCATCAATATATAAACAGAGGCTGAATTACCATTGGTGATCCAGTTTTTCGTTCCGTTAACCAGATAATAATCCCCTTTATCTTCAGCAAGCGTATGCTGTGAAGTCGCATCTGATCCGGCTTCCGGCTCTGACAAAAGAAATGCACCAATGATCTCTCCGCGTGCCAGTGGCTTTAGATATTTTTCCTTCTGTTCCTCAGTTCCGAATTCCTCCAGACCATAACAAACCAGTGAATTATTTACCGAAACGATAACAGAAACAGAGGAATCAACTTTGGATAGTTCCTCCATGGCAAGCACATAGGAAATAGTATCCATTCCGCTGCCATTATATTTCGGGTCCACCATCATGCCCATAAAACCTAAGTCGGCCAGGGCTTTCACATGTTTGGCAGGGTAAATACTGTTGGCATCGCGCTCAAGCACATCCAGTATCAGCTCGCGGTTGGCATAATCGCGGGCAGCCTGCTGAATCATTTTTTGTTCCTCTGTTAATTCAAAATTCATGGTGAATAGGTATTAGGTGTCTTCTACATATTGCGTCGGTAGCGGCCGCCGATCCGGTATAAGCTATTGGTTATCTGACCGATGGAGCAAACTTTGGCGGTCTCCATCAGGATTTCGAATGTATTGGTGCCTTCGGCGGCAGCATTTTTCAGCTCGCCGAGAGCCAACTCAGCTTCCGATTTCCACGCAGTGTGAAGGTTTTCAAGTGTATTCAGCTGATTTTTCTTTTCCCCTTCCGTAGCCCTGATCACCTCTGGCCTCACCACTGTTGGCGAGCCAGTTGACGAGAGAAACGTGTTCACCCCAATGATCGGCAGTTCCCCGGAATTTTTCAGCTTTTCATACCACAGGGATTCCTCCTGAATCTTTCCGCGCTGGTAACCGGTTTCCATGGCGCCCAGCACCCCACCCCGTTCGGTAATCCGGTCGAACTCCATCAGTACTGCCTCCTCGGTGAGGTCGGTAAGCTCATCAATAATAAAGGATCCCTGAAGTGGATTCTGGTTTTTCGCCATGCCAAACTCATGATTGATGATCATCTGGATAGCAATTGCACGGCGCACAGATTCCTCGGTAGGTGTGGTGATTGCCTCATCATAAGCATTGGTATGCAGAGAATTGCAATTGTCGTAAACGGCATTCAGCGCCTGTAAAGTGGTACGGATATCATTAAAATCAACCTCCTGGGCATGCAAGGAGCGACCGGAAGTCTGGATATGATATGATATTTCAGCATCTGCGACCGGGTATCAGCGCCATATCGGTATTTCATGGCTTTTGCCCAGATAGTGCGCGCCACTCTGCCGATGACTGAATATTCAGGGTCTAAACCGTTTGAGAAGAAAAATGACAGATTTTGAGCAAAGTCCTTAATGTTCATTCCCCTTGCCAGAAAATACTCGACATAGGTAAATCCGTTAGCCAGCGTAAAGGCCAGCTGGGTTATCGGGTTGGCCCCGGCTTCCGCAATATGATATCCGGATATCGATACAGAATAAAAATTCCGGACATGATTGGCAATGAAATATTCCTGAACATCACTCATCATCCTTAGCGCAAAGGAGGTAGAGAATATGCAGGTATTCTGCGCCTGGTCCTCTTTAAGAATATCCGCCTGGATGGTCCCACGTATCCTGGAAAGAGTGTCCTCTTTTATTTTCAGATAGATCTCGGGAGTTAAAATCTGATCGCCCGTTATTCCCAGCAGCAGTAAACCCAGACCATTATTCCCGGCTGGCATTTTACCGTGATAAGCCGGCCGTTTCAGGCCCCTGTTATCATAAAGCGCTTTCAATTTCTGCTCAACCTGAACTTCTAATCCCACACTCCGGATACATTTTTCGCACTCCTGATCGATGGCCGTATTCAGGAAAAAGGCTACCATCGCCGGTGCCGGGCCGTTGATCGTCATGGAGACCGAAGTTGCCGGATCGCACAAATCGAATCCGGAGTATAATTTCTTGCAATCGTCGAGACAGCAGACCGATACTCCGGCATTACCAATCTTGCCGTAAATATCCGGCTGCCTGTCGGGATCCTCGCCATAAAGCGTCACCGAATCGTATGCGGTGGATAGCCTTTTCACCGGCTGTCCGTGTGAAACATAATGGAACCGGCTGTTGGTGCGCTCCGGACTTCCCTCCCCGGCAAACATCCGGAGCGGGTCTTCCTCCTTGCGCTTGAACGGATATACTCCAGCAGCAAATGGAAATTCACCCGGAAAATTTTCCTTCAGCACCCATCGCAGAATATCACCTTTATCGGTATATCGCGGTACAGCTATTTTCGGGACCCTGATATGTGACAGGGTTTCAAAACGGTTCTCGATACAAATTTCGCGGCCTCGAACACTGTAAATGAATTGTTCTGCTCCATAATTGGCCTTTTTCTGATCCCAGTTGGCCAATATATCCCTGCTCTCCTGCTCAAGCTGCTTTTCGAAATTCTTTATTAATTCCGATGTCGGCAAATCGGGATCCATCTCAGAAACCGTACCCAGGGCCTGCAATTTTCGCGCGATTTCAGCCTGACTTTCCGCCTTTTTATTGTAGGTTCTGACTGTTTCAGAGATCTCCGAAAGATATCTTTTGCGAGCCGGAGGCAGAACCGTATAAGACCCATAAAGCGAATCCAAAACAGGATCAATTAAAGTTGATGCGGTTGCTGCCTGGCCTTTTGTTGCCGAATCTTCAGATACCCCAAATCCTATTTTTTTAATCAGTGCCTGGAAAAAATAGTTGATCCCGGCATCATTATAATGAGCAGCCATGGTCCCGTAAACAGGCATGGTGGCAGGGTCCTTTTCGAAAAGTCCATGGTTTCGCTGATATTGCTTTTTCACATCGCGCAAAGCATCACGGGCACCGGTACGATCAAATTTATTCATCACCACCAGATCAGCGTAGTCCAGCATATCAATCTTTTCCAACTGAGTAGCGGCTCCATAATCCGGGGTCATCACATAAACCGAAAAGTTGCTGTGATCGATAATTTCCGTATCAGACTGGCCGATTCCGCTGGTCTCCAGAATGATCAGATCGAAGCCGGCGGCCTTGACAATATTCAGAGCATCGCGGACATATTTTGACAGGGCCAGGTTCGATTGGCGGGTGGCCATCGACCGCATATATATCGATGAATGACCGATCGCATTCATCCGGATACGGTCGGCCAGCAGGGCTCCGCCAGTCTTACGGCGCGAGGGGTCGACCGATATGATTGCCAGCGTTTTATCCGGAAATTGTTCCCGAAACCGAAGTACAATCTCATCTACAGTCGATGATTTTCCAGATCCCCCGGTACCGGTAATTCCGATGACCGGAGTGGTTGATTTTTCAGCTAATTCGCTGATTATTCCAAAGCATGCGGCATACTTTTCTGCTTCATTTTCAGCCAGCGTGATCAATTTGGCTATCACCCGGTGATCATGCTTTTTCAATAGATCCAAAGTAACAGAATCAGATTCAACTCCTCCACTCAAAGGAAAATCCGATTCCTTCAGCAGGTAGTTGATCATTCCTTGCAAACCCAGCTCTCGACCATCATCGGGAGAAAAAATGCGGGCAATTCCATATCGATGAAGTTCAGCAATTTCATCAGGCAGAATTACACCGCCACCACCGCCGAATATCCTGATATGAAAAGCATTACGTTCGCGCAACTGGTCCTGGAGATATCTGAAAAATTCCATGTGACCACCCTGATAGGAAGTCACGGCTATGGCATGAACATCTTCCTGTATGGCAGCCTGCACGATCTCCTTTGCAGAATGGTTGTGACCAATATGGATCACTTCGGCACCTGATGCCTGGATGATGCGCCGCATTATATTTATAGTAGCATCATGACCATCAAACAGGGAGGTGGCCGTCAGAATTCTGACATGATTTACTGGGTGATATAACGGAACATTTATTGTCATCAGGATCAGAATTTTAGTTTTGACAGGCCAGCTGCTGCTAGATTAAACTCTTCTATGATTTCATTTATTATAGTGGATACCGGCTGAATTTCCTTGATGAGCGCAGCCGCCTGGCCAATCTCCAGTTCGCCCTCGATAAGGTCACCCTCGAACATTCCCATTTTTGCCCGGCCCTTGCCCAGTAAAGCATTCAGCTCTTCAGCCGATGCACCCCGTTCTTCGAGTGCTTGAATCTGCTCCCAAAAATGGTTCTTCATCAAACGTACCGGAGCCAGTTTTTTCAGTGACAGTGCGGTATTCCCATCACCAGCGCTGAGGATATATTGTTTGAATGCCAGATGGGCCGACGACTCTTCAGATACGGCAAATCGGGTTCCCAACTGAACACCTTCAGCCCCCAGCGCAAATGCAGCGAGCATGGATTCACCGCCGGCAATGCCTCCGGCAGCGATCAATGGCAGATCGATACACTTTCTGATGAGCGGAATGAGTGTTAGTGTGGTGGTTTCTTCGCGACCGTTATGTCCGCCAGCCTCAAATCCTTCAGCAACGATGGCATCCACCCCGGCGTCCTGAGATTTCAGTGCAAATTTAAGGTTCGATACGACGTGCGCCACCAGTATGCCTTTATCCTTTAAACGGCTGGTATATTTCGATGGACTTCCCGCCGAAGTGAAAATGACCGGAACCTTCTCTTCAATAACAATTCCAACAATTTCATCAATCTGCGGATAGAGCAACGGAATATTCACGCCGAAAGGCTTTTCAGTGGCTTTCCGGCATTTTCGGATATGATCGCGAAGAACGTCGGGATGCATGGATCCGGAGCCAATCAGCCCCAGACCACCTGCATTGCTGACTGCCGAAGCAAGCCGCCAGCCGCTGCACCAAACCATTCCACCCTGAATCACAGGGTAGCGGATTCCGAATAATTGGGTTACCCTATTCCCCACGCTTATAAACTATTGAGACTTGTGTTTTATCATCTCCACCCATATTCAGGGAGAGTCCGTATGGCCTGGCCTGCCTCAGACTGATCTGGGCATCGCCAGCTTTTTCAGTGAGCTGTTCCCACAGAGTCACAGCCATGTGCACACCTGTAGCGCCGGTTGGATGTCCCCAGCCTATGAGTCCGCCGGTTGTATTAAATGGCATTTCACCGGTACGGGATGTTTCACCCGCCAGCACATAATCCGGACCTTCGCCCTTCTTAGCCAATCCAAGCGCTTCAACTCCGAGAATACCTGCTATGGTAAAACAATCATGAGTTTCAACGGTACCCACCTGCCCGATCCCGATCTCCGCCATAGCCAAAGCTTTAGCAGTGGCGAGCTTTCCGGTGCTGAGTTCCGCCGGATCAGTTGGTTTTTTGGTAATATCTGCAACGGCATGTCCGAAACCAGTGATTTCCACAGCATCTTCCGGGGATATCCCGATACGCCTGAGCCCATCACGCGAAGCGATAATAATAACTGAAGCGCCATCTGAGACTTTAGAACAATCGTATAGGTTGAGATGCTCCACAAAGTACTTTCCATTGGGTTCGGTCATGCCCATTGCTTCCAAATCAACCACTAAATTCTGATATTCCTGAGCGGTCGGGCAAAGTCGTGCATTTTCAATGGCATTGCGGTACCAGCGGGCAAATGCTTTGCGGGTTTTTTCGCGGCCATATCTTTCAAAATAAACTCCGGCACGATCGCTGAACTGTCCGGGGAAGAAAAAGGCATGACCGTTTTTCCGGTCGGCAGCCCACCCCGCGGCAGCTAAAATATCGGCGCCATAAATAGCTTTCACGCTATTCTGAACTTCCACTCCCAGTGCCATCACCACCTCGGATGAACCCGAAAGCACCGATTTTATTCCGGTGAGCAGGGCCAGTCCACCCGATGCGCATGCCCCCTCCACGCGGGTAGATGGCTTTCCGGCCAACCCCTCATCGATAAAAGGTGCGAACGCTCCCAGGTGTGCCTGTCCGTTAAACCGGCCGGCCATGAAGTTGCCAATCACAATTTCATCAACCGTTTCAGCGCCGCCGATTTTTGCAAGCACTTGCGAACCGGCCTCTTTGATATAATGTTCCAGACCCGGCCGGGGTTTCGAAGGATTAAACTCCTTGCGGCCGGTTCCCAGTGAGATGGTATTGTAGCCCGCCGTCATGTATATTTTCTTTTCCATGGGTATCCTGCCTGTTAATTAAACATGATTGGTGATGGGCCCGAGGGCATGAAAAAATCCGGTGAGCAGAACGGTATTCACATCCTCATCAGCCTGGGCAATGCCATCGGAAACCAGTTGCAGTCCAATTTCCTTCGACCGCCTGGCATAATTGATTGCAAGTTTTGAACCCAGAGTATCCATTGAATTTATCTCTGCAAATAAAGCCGCGAAAATCACCTCCTTCGTTCTGCTGTTCACCACCTGTTTCCAGGGCTGATAAGATACGGGAAGCGGTCCGAGCTGTTTGTCAGCCGACTCGCGAAATCCATCTATCGGGATATATTGTTTTGAGACATCATCATATACGGCAACAAGCTTACCTTTTTCATATTTGAGGATACCATCCTTTTGCGAGCCATCCGAGTTTTGGCCGCCCCTCACACCCAGTTTCAGGTAGCTATCCAGACGGCTGCTGTGGAGTTCTTCGCCCGGGAAGTGCGGATTCATCACCTGCATGATATAGCTCACCACATCAACACCCACATAATCTATCAGTTGAAAGATCCCCATCGGTCTGACCAGATAATCCTGAGTCACCTTATTCACCATGTAAATAGCCTCATACAAAGGCATATCCGCTGCCAGTTGTTCAGCCTCACTGATGCCATGGAGGGCATCGCGCATGAAATGTCCGTTCCCGATAAAGCCGGCCTTATCGTTCGACCGGACCAACAGTTTGCCCAGTTTAACAGCATATTGCAGCGCGAACGACTCCAGTTCAGGAGCTGTTTTTCCAGAGCTGATCAGCTCAACGAGTTTCTGAACTGCCGGTGGATTATAGAAATGGAATCCGATGATCCGGCCATCCAGACCGGCATCGGTATCGAGTTCCGATATCGGGATAGAGGAGGTATTGGTAAAATACCAGGGTTTATGCGGATTGGCTGCATCAATCTTTTTATATATCTCTTTTTTTAGCGCAGGATCTTCCTTGATGGCCTCAAAAATGATATAGCAATCGAAAGCGGCTTCGAGTCGGATGGTTG
Source organism: uncultured Bacteroidota bacterium (assembly GCA_903851365.1). GTDB lineage: Bacteria > Bacteroidota > Bacteroidia > Bacteroidales > UBA12481 > UBA12481. The sequence goes on along the minus strand of CAINOB010000018.1, from coordinate 69,264 downwards.
GCCTGACGATATTGAGCACATCAAAAACATACTGCTGGAGAATTTGTCCGTTCTCGACCAGGTCCGCCCGGTCGGCATAAACGGAGCGTAACCACACCATTTTTTTCTCGGCTGCGCGAAGCACCTGGGCACGGAGATAGTTCATCAGGCCAGCCAGACCCTCAAATGACATATCGATAGCCTGAATGGCAAATGTGCGGCCCCGGTTTTCCGGCAACAGGCTCAGGTCGGCCATTTCGATCGCTGTGAGCAGCAGAATCCCGCTGCCCATCTTGCCTGCGGCTCCAAGAACGGCGACCCTTTCCAGCTTACTTTCGTAATCCATATAGGTAGATTAATAGATATATAAATGTATAAAACTGTGGGGAACGAACGCCGGAAGTTATACAATTATTTTATTGTGACAAGTGACAGGTGACGGGTGACAACTGTAGGTGAGGACCCGCGCGTCCTCCCTTTTTTTGCAGCCAGCAGCACGCAGCCCACTTGTGCCTTGCGCCTTTTGCCTTTCCTTCTTGCCTTTTTGCCCTCTTGCCCTTCTGCCTTAGTTTACCAACATCTTCCTCGTCTGCCGTTCGTCTCCGGCATACAAAGTGTAGAAGTAGATCCCCGGCGATAAACCCGGACTTTGAATTACCATCCTATGGTTGCCAATCGGTTGCTGCCCTTCGTCCTTCATTAAAACCACCCGGCCGGTTAGGTCGGTGATCTCCAATCTGACCTTGGCATCCTGAGCGACCGAATAATTGATTATCGTGTGATCACTGAATGGGTTCGGATAGTTCTGGGAGACAGCGAAAGACGTTACTCCATCCGGATCAGTCGAGTTCGCCGTACTATGAAGGTAAAGGCGGATCATCAGGTTTTTGTTACTCCAATCGGACCAGGCTATCGGATACGACGAGCGGAAACTTGCCCGCGCCACCTTGGCAACCGAATTATGGTAAGGCGCCTGATGGGTTCCTCCGACCGCGAGTCCCTGATGTTTCCGAACCTTTTCATTGGTATGATAGTCACTGTGTTCGAGGCCAGCCCAAAGCAGACTGCCAGCCTTAATGAATTCAGATTCACCATCCTTGGTGAATGGCAGATATACCCAGGTATTTAACATCGATGAATCCAAAACCAGCCTTTCTGTACGCATCAGCCACTGCGGATCAATGATCGTCCAGTCGTATTTTGCCTCCCAAACGGTAAAATCGAAATCGATCAGGCTGTCGGCCCGGCCACCTGTGATATAAGCCGAAATCCCATCGAGCTCGCAATCCCCGTAAATGGGGAAAATAGATCCCATGAAATGGTTCATATTGTAATTCTGATCCCACAAATCGGGAGAATAATAGGGGGCAATAAGTGAATAATCAGCTTTATCGCCGGCACGGTTGTAAACAGAATCAGAGATTTTATAAATGATTGTCTTCTCATTGTCGTTCAGATTTCCGTCCGGCTGGTCGAGCTTCCATTGGAATTTTATTTCATAGGTTCCCTTCTCCCTGGGTTCATAGCGGCCATTAAGGTCAATGCTATCCTTAAACCCTGGCAGAATTGACAGCAAAGTTTTGGATTCTTCGAATACCATTACCTCATCATGTTTGATCGTTACCGTGAACATCGGATTTGTCAGTTCCTCTTTTCCCATGTTCGTAATTCTGGAACCGAAACCGTAAAAGGCACGTCCCTGACCAACTTGCGAGATAGGCATCATGTAGCTGATGGTTTCGTCGACAAAAGGAATTTTGCTGTCCCAGTGAATATCCACACTATCCATACGCAGATCATATTGTGGAGCCTCCATCAGCTGCAGATCATCAATGTTCCAGTAATAAAGTCCGAAATAGTTGTACCAGGTAATCTTAATTTTCACCAACGACTGACCTGCAGCAACTTCCGACAGGTTTTCACGAAAAAGCACCACCTGGCCCGGATCAATATCACCCGGCCTTTGGTTGCCAGGCACACCAAAACCTGCATCCCACTGGTTCCAGTGAATTCCATTGTCAGGTGATACTTCCACCAGCATTTTCCATCCTCCCGCGTCCATCGGGGATATTTGGAAGCCATTATTCCTGAAATTAGTTTCGAATTGAAGGATGACAGACGAATGCTGGCTGCAATCGATTGCCGGGAACACAACCGAATTGTTCACTCGCGTGTACGGAGTGTAATATGGAATGATATCCTTGTTATACAGGGCGCCGAATAAACATAGATGACCGTCCTCACGGGAAGTGGATTGCATCGGAGGCTCATCAGTTAAAGGGGAATTAAGACTGTCATTGGGCCACCAGTGCCAGTTCATGCCCTTATCATCCGGATCTTCAAAGATAAATCCCGGAGGTGCCGTCCAGCCTTTTGCATCGGCCGGATTTCCCCAATTAAAGGTTTCACGGTAAAAGACGGTTGGGTTAGTTTTCAGGCTCTTTTCCTGGGCACTAACCTGCGGGTTTGCCAAAATCAGCAGCAACCCCAATATCCCAATTTCCAAAATGTACCAAATTCCCTTTTTCATCTTTTTCCTTTTTACTTTCCTTTTGCCTTGTGCCTTGAGCCTTGTGCCTTAGTTAAATTGTATCGGCTTGCTCAGCTTCTCCCCCTTGACAATTGTTATCCGGTCGACCGCCCATTTGGTGCCTAACCTTCCGCCGGGAAACCCATCCCACAGGCAAGTATCGCCAAGGCAGGTGCAGATGATGCCAGCCTGGTAATAATAATCTCCGGGAAGAAGTCGGAAGGTATATATTTGCTTGCTATCATAAGTATTTGCAGTAATCAGGAATTGTCCCCTGTAAAGGTCATAGGCTGTTTTTGATATGCTCAGGTCGATCCGGTGGACCCCTGAAGCCGGAACATTCCGGTGCGGCACCTGAAAGTCGAATTCGACCAGACCGGTCAGGGTATCCTTTGTATTATCCGGAGGAATTTCCGGAATATCCGGCTGACAGCTAAACGTTAATTCCGCCATAACAATCAAACAATATTGAATCAGATGCCTCATAACAGGCTCATTTTTCACTATTGATCAGCTACGATCATCTTCCTCGTCTGCCTATTCTCCCCGGCATACAAAGTGTAGAAATAAATCCCCGGCGACAGTCCCGGGTTTTGAATTACCATCCGATGGCTTCCATTCGGTTGCAGCCCTTCATCCTTAAAAAATACCATCCGGCCAGTGATGTCGGCAATTTCAAGACTGACATTGGCTTCCGCATCAACCGAATAATTGATTGTCGTATGATCCTTGAATGGGTTTGGATAGTTCTGAGCGACGGAGAATCTCCCAGATGGTAAAGGATCGGTTGCATTCGCCGTATTGTGAAGGTAGAGGCGGATCATCAGGTTCTTGTTTTCAAATTGTGTCCAGGTAATTGGGTAGGACGACGAGAAGAATCTTGGCATCGCTGCCAACACAACCGGCGCATGGTAAGGGGCTTGATTGGTGCCGCCGACCGCCAGTCCCTGATGCTTCCTGACTTTTTCATTGGTGTGATAATCACTATGTTCCAGGCCAGCCCAAAGCAGGCTTCCAGCTTTGACGAATTCCGACTCCCCATCCTTGGTAAAAGGCAGATATACCCAGGTATTTAACATCGATGAATCTAAAACCAGTCTTTCTGTCCGCATCAGCCAAAGTGGATCAATGATTGACCAGTCATATTTTGCTTCCCAAACAGTAAAGTCGAAATCGATCAGGCTATCGGCCAGGCCACCCGTGATATAGGCCGAAATCCCATCGAGCTCACAATCCCCGTAAATGGGAAAAATGGTACCCATGAAATGATTCATGTTGTAATTCTGATCCCACAAATCGGGAGCATAATAGGGAGCGATAAAGGAATAATCAGGTTTATCACCGGCACGGTTATAAACAGAATCGGAGACTTTATAAATAATTGTTTTCTCATTGTCGTTAGGATTCCCATCCGGCTGGTCGAGCTTCCATTGATATTTTATGGCATAAGTTCCTTTCTCCCTGGGTTCATAACGGCCATCGAGGTCAATGCTATCCTTATATCCTGGCAGAATAGATTGTATTGTTTTGGATTCTTCGAAAACCATCACATCATCATGTCTGATGGTCACCGTGAATAATGGATTAGTTAGTTCGTCTTTTCCCATGTTGGTAATTTTAGAACCGAATCCATAAAAGGCACGCCCCTGGCCCACTTGCGAGATAGGCATCATGTAACTGATGGTTTCGTCGCGAAAAGGAATTTTACTATCCCAATGTATATCAACACTATCCATGCGCAGATCATATTGCGGAGCCTCCATCAATTGCAGATCATCAATATTCCAGAAATGGAGCCCGAAATAATTGTACCAGGTGATCTTAATTTTCACCAGCGACTGGCCGGCAGCAACTTCCGATAGATTTTCACGAAAAAGGACCACCTGGCCCGGATCAATATCACCCGGCCTTTGATCTCCAGGCACTCCGAAACTGGCATCCCATTGATTCCAGTGAATTCCGTTGTCCGGTGATACTTCCACCATCATTTTCCATCCGCCATTCACATGAATATATCTCTGAAAGCCACTATTCTTGAAATTAGTTTCGAATTGAAGAATGACAGATGAATGCTGGCTGCAATCGATAGCCGGAAACACAATCGAATTATTTGCACGCTGGTATGGTGTGTAATATGGATTGATATCCTTATTATAAAGGGAACCAAATAAACAGAGATGACCGTCAACACGGGAAGTGGATTGCATCGGTGGCTCATCGGTCAATGGCGAATTCAGACTGTCATTGGGCCACCAGTGCCAATTCATGCCCTTGTCATCAGGATCTTCAAAGATAAATCCCGGAGGTGCCGTCCAGCCCTTTGCATCAGCTGGATTTCCCCAATTGAAGGTTTCACGGTAAAAGACGTTTGGGTTAGTTTTCAGGCTCTTTTCCTGCGCACTAACCGGTGGAATTGCAAAAATCAGCAATAACCCCACAATCCCTATTTCCAATATGTACCAAATTCCCTTTTTCATCTTTTTACTTTTGCCTTTCCTTGTGCCTTGAGCCTTTTGCCTTTCCTTTTGCCTTCTGCCCTCTGTCCTCTGCCTTAATTTACCATCATCTTCCTCGTCTGCCTGTTTTCTCCGGCAAACAATGTGTAGAAGTATATCCCCTGCGATAATCCCGGATTTTGAATCGTCAGCCGGTGGTTGCCAACTGGCTGCAGCCCTTCATCCTTCATTAATACCACACGACCGGTGAGGTCGGTAATCTCCAGCCTGACCCTTGCTTCCTGATTAAGTGAGTAATTGATTCCGGTATGATCGCTGAACGGGTTCGGATAGTTCTGCGAGACAGAAAAAGCATCCGTTAGTGATCCGTCGTCGATAAAGGTTCCTGAACTATTTTTCAAATGGAGACGAATCATCAGGTTTCTCTGCCAGAGCCGTGACCAGCTACTTCGCGCCCTTCCCACTGCCATAAATTCATGATAAGGAGATTGTCGGCTTACTCCGAGGCTAATGCCTTTATCCCGCCGGACGGTGTCATTAGCATGCCAATTACTGTATTCCAATCCGGCCCATATCCGGCTGCCTGCCTTTACAAATTCTGATTCGCCATCTTTTGTGAAGGGTATATATATCCACTTATTAAACATCGAAGAATCAAGGTTTTGCCTCTCTGACTTCAGCAGTAATTGGGTAGAAAGAACTCCGGAACTCCAATCAGCAGACCAGGCTGAACCACCGAAATCTATTAATCCGTCAGCCAGTCCACCCATGATATAAGCGGAAACACCCTCAATTTCACAATCTTTATAAATGGGAAACACTGAACCAACAAAATGGTTGACATTGGCATACAATGCCCAATCATCTCTCGTTGAATTGCCGCTTCCACCTGTATATACATAGTCAGGGCTGTCACCTGCGCGATTATAAACAGAATCAGAAATATTGAAAGTAAAGGTCTTCTCATTATCATCAATAAAATCATCTGCCTGGTCTTGTCTCCATTTGAACTGCACCGAATAGCTGCCCTTTTCCTTGGGTTCATATTTACCGGTTAAAGTAAGGCTGTCCTTATAACCGGGCATTAAAGACTGGAGCGATCTAGCATCATGGAAAACCGTAACATTATCGTGCCGGATGTTAACTTCAAAGGTCAGATTAGTCGCCTCAGTTGACCCCATGTTAGTAACCGATGATTTAAATACATCTAATGCATGACCTTTAGTAAGTTGGGAAAATGGAAACATATAACTCACGCTCTCGTCAATTGTTCCGTCGAGATCGTTCCATTGTAAATCGTACTTATCAAGTCGCAGGTCATTAGGAAGAGCTTCAGAAAGTTGAAAATCATCAATAATCCAATAATACAAACCAAAAAAATTAACCCAGCCTATTCGGATTTTGACCGCTGGAGATCCAGCAGCAACCTCAGTAATATTCTCCCTGAATATGGCTGGCTGGCCCGGAGCCACATCATTGGGCCTGACCTTATTTGAAGCACTAAACCCTGCATTAAACTGAGTCCAATGAACTCCGTTATCTGGTGAAACTTCAATAAAATTTCTCCAGCTGCCTGTCAAATAACCTTCGAATCCCAAATTCAAGAAGCTGGTCTGGAATTGAAGGATGACAGAAGTATGCTTGCTGCAATCTATCGCAGGAAACACAATTGAATTATTGACAGCCTTACATTCTGAAAGATTCTTGAAGCTATTGTAAAAGGCAGCAAACAAACAAAGTTGCCCGTCTGTTTTTGAGGTGGATTGGAATGGCGGATCGGCATTCCAACTGGATTTCAGACTGTCATTGGGCCACCAATGCCAGTTTAAACCATTGTCATCCGGATCTTCAAAGACAAATCCCGGAGGTGCCGTCCAGCCTTTTGCATCGGCAGGATTTCCCCAATTGAAGGTTTCACGGTAAAAGACGGTTGGGTTAGTTTTCAGGCTCTTTTCCTGGGCTAATACCTGTAGGGAGCAAAAAAGTAAAACCAGCACCAATGCAAAACAGGTGTGTTTCATAATGTTACAATCTGTTGTTATCCAGACGTAATATACGGAATTCAGATCAGAAAAAGAAATTTATTTTGATGAAGAATCAGGAAAGAACCGGATGAATCCAACCGCGCTGGTGAAGGAAGCTTTCGGTAATAGCTATTGCGCTTATCAGATCAGTGGTTCTGGTGAAGATTTCAGGTACCATAGCTTTCAATACTTCGGGAAGATATTCATGCGCAATCTGGTTACGAAGATCCCGGATTTCAATCAACTTATCAGCAGATGGGATTAAACTCTCCTTTTCGAACCGGTTAACCAGGTCAATAAATGGTACGGTCGGCTCATGAAGCAGAGACCAAACTGTGCGGAGTACCTTTTGTATATAAATGTCAGAAGTTCGCGCAAATTTGGAGGTCAGCGAATCAAACGATTCCTGCTCTTCAAATGTATATAGCTCTTTTATTCCAATAGACTGGCATTTGCTTAATGAAAGCTTCAATGTGTCAGAGGATTGCTGTAACAGCATCCATTCCTTTTCCAACAATGCAGCTAATTCTTTATCCCGGGAAGTCATAATCTTATTAGCTGATTAGAAATTAAATTTTTGAACGGATCCTCCTCATTAAACAAAAAGTTTACCAGATCCAGTTTCTGCCATCCGAAGGATTTGAAAAACTCCCTCCGCAACACCCTCACGGAAGAAATCGGCAACCGCTCCTCCGATAAAATCAAGATATCAATATCACCGCCGCGTGCCTCATCATCGGTCCTCGAGCCGAAAAGATATACCTCCGCCCTGGGATCAATCTTACCGACCTCCTCCACGAAAAATCTCCGAACTGGCTCCTTAATACGCATTCGCCTAAATCTCAATTTGATACTGCTAAATATACAAAATTTTCCTTCTTCCGATCTTCTTCTTCGGTGTTTCGCGTTTCGAAGGAGGACTCACGGGTCCTCCCCTACGGTCACGCGTTTCGCGTCACGTGTCACGTCACTTCACGGAAACAATAAACCAAAGGAACAAAATCACGCACCCCACCAGCGCCCAGCTGCCGAAAAATCCGATGTAATCCAGACGCTTCCATTTGCGGAATTCCCAATTGCTTTTCGGGAACATTTTCTCTTTCTCAAATTGGGCAAAATTGGCACGGGCCTTGACCAATGCAGCTTCATCCTCTTCGGGAGTTGGTTGAACCGGCGTATGCATCTTGGCAAAGAAATTATCGAGAGATATTTTGGATATCGGTTTGGTTATCAGGGAAAGCAAAAAGAGCAGCAGGAACGGGAAAAGCGCATCAAAAAAGAAACGCATCGCTACCAGTTGAGCTTTCTTTAAATGGGTAAGGTCGAACCCGAACCAGCTGATCACCCAAATTTCGGCATGAAACCGGTCGACCCCAACCTTCGGTGAATTAAGATCATCCGGATTTTCTCGGGCAACCTTATCGAAAAAGATGCCAACCGGAGGACTCGTCACCGTTTTAGAGATCTTTTCACCAACCTTGACTGCCTTCCCGGCATCAACATCTGATTGCAGAGCCTTGGTGGTAATGGTTGTTTCTCGTGGCTCAGTTTGCACAATCATAGCAGGATTGTGGGAAATGGAAGGAATAGAGGGGAAAATATTCGGGATAATGGCATAAATGGTCAGGCAGGCCACCACCTGGATAATAACGGCCCATTTTGTTACACGGCGCCACATAAATCCAAGCCAAACCGAGGCTCCGAAAATTGCCGGTATCGAGATAATATACTGAAAAAGGGTAAGCAGATTATCAACCTTTAAAGCAATGCCGATGCCCCCGACGAGTGTAAAACCAATGACAATCCTTCCGACAGTCAGATAGTGCTTCTCAGATTTATCAGGATAAAACGGCTTGTATAAATTCCGGATAAACAGCGCAGCATAGGAGATTGAGGTAGCGCCGAGACTCGACATATTGGCTGCAAGAATCCCAGCCAGCATCAGGCCGATGGCGCCCGGCAGCAGCAAATCGTTGGTCATGACACCCCAGATCAGATCGGGATCGCTGAGGGTGCCCCCGTAAATGGCAATAGCCAGCAGACCAGCCAGCGCCCAGAAAACCATAATCACGCGCTTGGTAAACATTCCGCCTATCATGCCAATGCGGGCCGTATTCTCATTTTTTGCCGATCCGGCAGTCTGCATACCGGTGACCACCGCGACAATCGAAACCAGGTTTGCCATCGCCATAGCGAGAATGGTGTACCAGGCATATTCGCTCGTTGTGGACGATCCAAAAAGTTGAAATACATAATCCGGGACATTGGCGTGCAAACCAGAAAATCCACCGACCCTGCTCAAGCCGGCAGGTATCAGTATCAGTGAGAATATCAGGATGAGAATTCCCTGGATGGCATCGGTGATTGCCGCAGCACGGAATCCGCCCATCATGGTGTATAATCCAACCACCAGTACGAATATCAGGTAAAACCACAATTCATTGGTGTAGGAAAAGAAGGAATGAAGCTCATGCTTTTTGTCTTTATCGCTGAGCTGATCATATCGAATTTTCTGATCGGCAGATAAACCAGCTGCCAATTGTGTACGCAGCGCCCTGAACTCTTTGAATTCAGATATGCTTCGCTGTTCAGCAGGGGTGCATGCTTCGATCGGTTTAGGTGTCATCGCCACCATGGTTTTGGCAGCCACCATATACCCCACCCCGCCACCAAGCAATGCCATCAGCAGGGTAAAAACAGCATAGCTTCCACCCAGGAATTTACTGTTGAAACGTTCGGTAAAGTAGTCCCCGATAGTCGTTAACCTCACCCGACGGAAAAAGAAGGTCGAAAACCAGTAAAATGGGGTCAGAAACAGTACCAGAAACTGGATCCACATTCCGCCGATCCCCTGCCGGTAAACTTCCCTGGATACTGCAACCGCCTGATCCGCATGGGTTGAGGTCCCGAAATTCAGAAAGAACTGATATGCCTTACCGAGCTTTCTGCCGGCCAGAAAAAAATCGTTCGTATCCTTATTTTTCTTTTCAGCTTTCATGCCGATGAAAAGCATAATAACGATGAACACCAGGATAATGGCAAGGTCGATAATGTGGAGGCCGAAGAGCATTTCGGTGAAGATTAGAGGTTAATATTGTGACAGGTGAACGGTGACCGATGACAGGTGACAGGTGACATTTGTTTGGGAGTAAACATCCTATAAATATAGCCAGATTACCTGCATTTTGCAGCGTTTCAATATTTTTCTGGTCTTATGTTAGTAAACCCGATAACCTGAAAAATAAAACCCATGAAGAAGTCGATCCTTACCTGGATTATCCTGCCAGTACTTTTTGTCGCAGGAGAGATTAAAGCACAGAAGACCACTGATCTATATATACCTCTGGAAATCAAGAGAGCTTATGCGAATGAAACCCGCAATGGAAACGGGACTCCGGGCAAAAATTATTTCCAGAATCGCACCGATTATTCCATCCGGGCAGAGTTCTTTCCTGATAACAAAATTCTTACCGGTACGGAAACTATCACTTACAAAAACAACAGCAAGGATTCGTTAGCCAGGCTGCGGTTCAACCTATATCAGAATCTATATAAAAAAGGGGCAGCCAGGGATGCTGACACGAAACCTGAAAACATCCACGACGGGGTCGAAATCCTTAATATAAAAGTCAATGGTTCTCCAATTGATTTAAAGCTTCTTCAATTCTATTCCACGATTATGTCGGTTACCGTTCCCGGAAAATTAGCTCCGGGCTCGGAAACCAAAATCGAGATTGGATGGAAAGAGAAAATGCCGGAAACATTGGCTCGCCGTCAAGGCACCTATAATAAAACCAATTTCTTTATCGCTTACTGGTATCCCAAAATTTGCGTATTTGATGATATTGAGGGCTGGAATTCGGTAGGCCATCAGGGCAATGCCGAATTCTACGGCGATTATGGAAATTTCGATGTTCAGGTAACAGTTCCGGCCGAATATACCATCTGGTCATCGGGAGCTTTACTGAATGCAGAGGAAATTTTTACCGATAAATATCTTGCCAGGATTAAAAAAGCCTCTTTGTCAGATTCAGTGATCCATATAATTAGTGAAAAAGACAGAATCGAAAACCAGATCACAAAACCGGGAGCTAAGCATATCTGGAAATATAAAACAGAAAACCAGACAGATTTTGCGTTTGGTGTAAGCAACCAGTATGTCTGGGATGCCACCAGTGTTCAGCTCGGAAACAGTAGGATCCCAATAAATTCGGCGTACAGCACCACCTCAAAAACCTTCAGTAAAGTGGCTGAAGTCAGTCGTCAATCTGTTGAGTCATTTACAAAGAATGCTCCGGGCATCCCCTTTCCGGGCAGGCAGGTCAACGTATTCGAGGGGGGCCCGAACGGCATGGAGTTCCCGGGAATCATCAACCAGGAGGATTACAGCAGTCCTGAGGAAATGACCATGGTGACCTCGCACGAAATCGGTCATGCCTACTTCCCTTTTAATGTGGGCATTAACGAACAAAAATATGGCTGGATGGACGAAGGGCTGATGACCTTTATCGGGTTCCTGGCATTTTCCGACATTTTAGGGGATACCAGCATGATGTTCAAGAGTCTCCTGGCAGCAAAATACAACGAAGAGGCAGCCACCGAAGGTGTGGATGTTCCAACCATGTTAGTCTCTTATAGCCTTCCGGATATGACCTATGGATTTGTTACCTACCTCAGGCCGACTGCTGTTTTCGGCTTATTATATGATTATCTGGGTAAAGAAAAGTTCATGCTTGCGGTTAAGAAATTCTCCGATAATTGGGAAGGAAAACATCCAATACCCTACGACCTGTTTTTCACATTCAATGAAGTTGCCGGCGAAGATCTGGGATGGTTTTGGAAACCCTGGATGTTCGACTTCGGATATGTCGATCTTGCCATCGGGCGGGTAGAAACCGGTAAACCGGAAACAACGGTTACCATAGAAAATAAAGGGGGCTACCCTGTTCCAATCGTACTAAAAGTTGCTTACAAAGACGGCAGCGAAAAAACTATCAGAAAACCGATGGATGTCTGGAAATCAGGCAACAAAACTATCAGCATCGTTCTACCAAAAGGTGACATCCGGGAAATCACTCTAAATAAAGGTATGATGGAGACTTACCCCGCTAACAATTCTTTTAATTGAGGGCGAAATGATGAGATTCGAAGGCCAGTTTTGAATTCTGAAAGTCCGAAACCAGGTAACCCTCGATAGTGTTGTCATTCCCGCGAAAGCGGGAACCCCGTCCCTAACCACGAAACTAAGCAGATGAATCGAGGCAAACTTGATTTTGTAATTTCAAAACTCAACACTGGCCTTGGGGCTTTATCTTTCATCATACACCCCAATCTCCGAAATCACCTCCAAAGGCTTCACCAAACTCTGTGGGAATGCATTGAAGGAAAGAATCGAAAAAATCAAAAGAAAAGAGGCAATTCTATAAAATCTCATTGAGCTTGAGTTATTTCATTTGCACATTAGCAAATTAGCACATTAGCACATTGGGGCGTTATTTATATGCGGTAAACCCCGCAATCCCAGCTGCGCCAATGGATTCGGCGATGGTGAGCCGCAAACCGCTGATCGTTAAATTATCGAACGATTCGATCCGTTTTTCTCCCACAGAGCTTCCTTCCCTGATCTTCTCCCAATTTTCGCCAACCAGGCCTTCTAATACAAATTTTCTGATTCTCTGTCCTTTTGCGATATTTTCCTTAATTACCACCTCCCTGATCGTTGTCGGGGCATCAAAAGTGAGGGTCAACAAACTGCCGGTCATAAATCTCTTTGCGATTACCGGATTGCCGAAACGCTCGCGGATCGCGTGTCCAAAATCCCGGTATATCTTTACATGCGAATCCGGAATCAGTCCGGTTACATCAGGTGTTGCATTCAACAGAAGCACCCCTCCCCTTCCAACCGATTGGTTGTACAAAGCCATAAGATCCGCAGTTTTCGGGAGCATGCTGTCAGTGCCCGGAGCCCAGAACCATTTATGTCCGTTGACTTTAAGCAGAGGTACATCCATTTCAACGGGGGCGTAGGCATCACCATCAGGATCGGAATGTGCTGAAGTTGAGACACCGGTGATCAAATCAGATTTCTTAACTGTATACCAGTTGGGATACGGGGCAATGCCATCCTCATTTCCCACCCAGCGGATGTTCGCCATCGGCCCCTGCAATATTACGGCATCGGATGCATATTTTATCAGGATATCAGATACCTCAATCACGCAGCTGCCATCAAACCAAACTTCCTGTATCGGGCCATAATTGCTGAGCACTTCTGTCATCTGCTGCCTGAAAACCTTGCTATATCCTTCCTGTTTTGCAGAATCGGTGGTTTTGCCTCCGCTGCCCATTCCTGAGCCCCATTTATCGTCGCTTGGAGAAACATAGATTCCTAAGCCCAGACCGTATTTCTTACACGACGCCGACAAGTCAGCGAGCACATCGCCTTTGCCATTTCTCCAGGGGATATTCCGCACCCCGTAATCCGATGTTTGGGTATTCCACCAACAAAATCCTCCGGTATGCTTGGCAACAAATAGGATCAGCCGGGCACCCCAAAGCCTTGCAACCACGCACCACTGATCGGTATTAAGTTTGGACGGGTTGATCTTGTTAAGAGGCATGGAATGGTCATCATACTCCCGGCCCTGCCAGGTGCAGGGATCGAGGCACAGGAACATAATTTGTTCATATTGCTGATATCTCAGTTGAGCCGGCGATGGAACGGGCACTTCCTGCACAGCTGCCGATTGCGAAAACAGTGATGTGCAGGTCATTGTTAAAAGCAAGAAAAGCAATTTGGTCTTTCTCATTCCTCAAGGATTTGAGCCTAAAAATATATCCAAAAATTGATTAATTTAGATCAACATTTATAAGGATTACCATGAATCAAAATACCACCCTCGAAATCCTCAAGCAAGGCATTTTATTGGAAAAACGGGGCAAAGTCTTTTATGCAAACGCTGCCGAAAACTCCAAGGATCCTGATGTGAAAAGTATTTTTCAGATCATGACCAACGAGGAAAATGAACATATAAAATTTCTGGAGGAGCAATATGTCCACTTCGAGAAAAAGGGAAAATTCAATTTTGTACCGGGCATTGACCAGGGCACTTATTCGGTAACGGAGAAAGTAATCACTAAAACAATTTCCGACAGGGTTTCGGCAGTCAGCTATGAGGCTGCGGCTATCTCTCTGGCCATTGACATGGAAAACCGGGCAATTAATGTTTATTCAGAACGTGCAAAAAATGCAACTGACCCTGATGAGAAAGAGTTTTATCAATGGCTGGCTGAGTGGGAACGCGGTCACCACAAAATTCTTTTTCAGCTCGATCAGGAGCTCAGGGAAAAAGTTTGGATGGATAATAATTTCTGGGCGTTCTGATTACATCGGAAAAAACCACCTCAGCATATCGGCCAGCAGCGCGCGCCAGTTCCCCCATGAATGGCCCTCGTTCACCTCTTTATAAACAAAATCAACCTTATTTTTCTCGAGAATTTCCTTCATTTCCAGGGCCTGTTTCTGTGTATCATGAATCACTCCGGTAGTCATGTAAACCCGAAATGGGAACCAATCCACACTGCCGAATTTCGCCAGCACCTGTGGATTGAAAGCCGGTGAATTGATCCCCAGTAAATGAAAATCCTTTAACCTGACAGCTCCGAACCAGGCTGAGTTCATGCCTCCCAAAGAAGTCCCGAGGATCATCCGGTCATCAGGACAGGCATGCGTTTTATAAGAATGATCGATCAGCGGAATCAACTCATCGCCTACGAAATCAGCGAATTTCTGGTTGCAAACATATTCCTGCATCCTCCGGTTATTTTTATCATTTCCCGGCTCCCTTGGATCAATGAAAACTGCCATTACCGGCTTTATCTCCCCGGCATATATCAGGTTGTCCAATATGGTCAGCAATGCCCCTTTTTCATCATCGGCATACTCATGTCCATCCGTCACGTAAACAACCGGCAGATTTTCGCATTTGACATAATTATATGGTGTATAAATCTTATAATTAATACTATAACCCAGTTTCTCACTTTTTATCAGGATATTATCCGACAGGCTGCCCCGGATTACATCTTTGCCCAATTCCGTGTCGTCAGGGAATTTCCACCCGGGCATATGCAGCTCTGAATTCGGGCCCATGCCGCTCATCTGACGGGAAGGATTGTCGGGATCGAGAATCCAATTTCCATCGACCACAATTTTATAGTCGAGCCGTGCATCCGGAGGAAACTTTTGTGTGGCTATCCAGATATCCGACTGACCGGATCGTATGCCTGTATATTCGGGCTGATCCGGATTCCATCCGCTGAAATCGCCCGACCAGGAAACTTTTTTAGCATCACCCCAATAGAGGAAAGCCACTGAATCGCCTAGACGGAAAGGAATCTGATTATCCGACTTAAGCTTATTCCACAGCTCATCCACTTGCTTATTCCGGTCGGCATTATCTGAAATATTAGTGATTCGATCCAAAGCTGAGCGGAAATCATGGAAACTTTTATAAGGATATACCGGTTGCTGACTGAAAACAGGTTGCACCAGGATAGCCGGCAGCAGGGCTGCCACAAAAAGCAAGCCCATACAGGTATTGGAAATTGTAAATTTCATAATTACTTTTTACTTGCTTTTGCTCTTGGATTAAACTCGAGTGCGAGATTTAGCCAATACTCCAGATCCTCATCCATATCGATATTTACCGGATCAACCAGGATAAATCCCTTCATCGATTTGCCGGTAAAATCCATTGGACGTGCACCCGGCTTGCTGAGCTGTTCCTCATTGATCTGAGGGTCGATACGAACCATCAGGTCCTGCTTCAGCACGCCAGCGCACATTTTATCATCGACAAGAAAACAGATTCCGCCAAACATCCTTTTGGCGATGTATGGCATTCGTTTTTCTTCGTAAACCCGCTGGATTCTCTCTGCCAGAAATTCATCGTAGGCCATAATAGAATATTTTAGGTTGTTTTCTTTTCTGATACGGGTTTGCGCGGAGTCGATAAATGACCGAATTCATTAAAATAAACCTTAACCAATACAACAAACAATGTAATCATTAATGGTCCGAATATCAATCCGATAAGCCCAAACAACTTAGTCCCGACAATTACCCCAAGAATGGTAATGATAGGATGCACATCAGCCAATTTCCGCTGCAACATGAACCTCGCCACATTATCAGCCGCCCCAACGAGAATAAAACACCACAGGGCCAATCCGATACCCAGCATAAGCGGTCCGGTAGCTAGTGTATAAATGATGATCGGAAGATACACCATCAGCGCGCCAATCACGGGGACCATTGATGCAATCATGGTTAACACCCCCAGCAGCAGAGCCTCATGCAAACCGAAAATGAAATATCCGATCATTGCAATGGTTCCCTGCAAAATAGCTACCAACGGGATCGTGATGGCATTGCTCCTGACCATCCGGGTAACTTCATTCAGCACTTTACCCCTGTTTTCATGGCTGAAAGGCAGGTTGCGACGAAGGAAAACCTCCAGTCTGCGGCCGTTGATCATGATGAAAAAAAGAAGTACATACATGAAAAGAATAATGGCAACCTGGCGCAGGGTTCCACTTAAAATCTGCCTGGCGAATTCCGTGAGCCTGCCGCTAATTTTCATGAGGGTATCCTGGGTAATCAAATCTATACCAATCTCATCATTCAGGTAAACATTGATCTGCTTAAAAATATCAGTGAAATAATCCGGAGTGGTCAGCAGTGGCTCAATCTTTAGGATCAGTAACTTGATCACAAACCACATCGGGACAATAATGATTACCATAGTCGCTACCATAAGCAGCAACGCCGCAATCCAATCCTTCATGTTTTTCTTCTTTATCAGCCAGAACATCGGATCCTTAAGCAATATATATAGGGCAATAGCACCAAGCAGCGATGGAAAAAGAAAGCTGAGCTGCTTCCATAGAACCCATGCCAGCAGCAGAATCACCCCAATCAGTATGAACTGGTATATTTTTGATGGATGAATGGTGTTATTCATTTTACTTCGATTTTATACAAAGATAATAATAGAATAACAGGTACCGGGTGCCGGGTATCGGGTGTCGGGTGTCGGGTCGAAGATTCTGAAATGGAATCTAGTACTTCATTTTCGGCCTCAATTGCTACCTTTGGGTCAAACTACCGACTTATGAAATTTCTCCGCTTTCACCTTCGCCCGAGCCTTGCGCCTCGCGCCTTGAGCCTTTTTACTTTCCTTTTTGCCCTCTTGCCCTTTTGCCCTTCTGCCCTATTATCCCAGTCTGTTGTTTCTCTTACCGACAACATGGACATCGCATCGAATTCGAATATCAGGATAAAAAGCGGAACCTATTCCTTCGCTGATATGGCTAAAGATGGCGTTATCCGCATCGTCGACAAGGAAAATATTACCATCGATGGCGATAGTGTGAATGTCACCGGCACCGGTTTTGAAGGGTACCTGATTTATATCCAAAACTCGCGGAATATCACCATAAAGAACTTTTCGTCGGTAAAAAATTTCTATTACGCTGTGACCGCCAGACAGTCATCCAACCTGGTAATTAATGACAATAATTTCTCCTATAACAAAAAAGACACACTCGGCTGGATCTCCATCTGGACCGATTACACGGCGGCCCTTGGCGGTGGCGTGCTCATGCAGAGGTGTGCAGGTTCTGAATTATTCGGAAACCAAATGGTTCAGCAAAACGATGGAATTGCCATGTATGAATGCGACAGCATGACCATTCACGACAACTTGCTGAACTGGAACTGCGGGTTCGGAATCCGCATGAATTTCACCAATAATTGCACGATAACGCACAATAATTGTTCTCACGTAAACCGCAAGACTGATCCCAGTGACTGTGCTGCCATCCTCCTGATCGTATCAAACGATAATGTGGTGACCAATAATGATCTCACCTATTCCGGCGACGGTGTATTTCTCGGGCAGTACGAATATTCGGGCACGCCCAACCATAATTATTTCGGATATAACGACTGCTCCTATTCGCCCCACAACGCGATTGAGGCCACCTTTGCCGACGGAAACGTTTACCGCGGAAACCGCTGCAACTACAGCGATTATGGGTTCTGGCTCGGGTATAGCTTTAACTCACTGGTGGCCGACAATCAGATTATCGGAAATTTTAAATCAGGTATCGCCGTTGACCGCGGTTACAATAACAAATTTGTCAGCAATAGCATCAAGAGTAACCCCCTGGGATTCGAACTTTGGGAAGGCGGCGTCATTGAGCCTTACGGACAACAGTTCTCACACGACTACAATATTACAGGCAATGTGCTGGAAGGTAACGAAAAAGCGATCAGCGCAATAAATACCGAGCACCTGGTTGTCAAGGAAAACCAGTTCAACTACAATCAATACAATGATATTTATCTCGAAGGGCAATCCTTTAATGATACCCTCACCGGCAATACATTCAAGTCGCCGACTTTCTGGTTCATACAGAACACCTCCACCGATCCGGTTAATGCCATTAATAATACATTTATACCGAATGTTGACAGTCTGATTCACAATAAGATAGCGGGCAATGTAAACTATCAGCCTTATGTTCGCGGATCGGAACCGGCAGTCTCCTATGATCCCCCGTGCGACATGGCCGAGCGTCCATCGGTATGGACCGTTTATCGTGATCAGGGTTACGGATTGTTTTTGCCAGAAGTTCTCGAGTTTGATTATACCGATAAAAAAGTGGGCGCTTCCTCTGTCAAGCTGTATACTCCACTGGGATTCGATATTGCCATGAACTACCGTCCTGGTGAAGATTCACTGGCCATCTGGAACCTGTCGGCTTCCGACACGCTGACCTTTTGGGTGAAAACGGTCAATAAATCGGCATATGGATTTCAAAACTTCACCATCAGGGTCGGCAATTTTACCGGTGGATATTATAAGTACACAGCCTCAACATCGCTCCTTAATAATGCTAAAAACAGCTGGAAAAAGTACAGGATCCCTCTGAAAGGCAATACTTCATATGTCAGGAGTACCGTCGGAAACATGGATCTTGCTCAAACAAATTATGTCGAATTCCATGCCGACACCTGGGATTCCGGATTTACTATCTGGCTCGATGGTGTGCAGTTCAGAACCTGCAATCCCACCGGTATCGATGATTCCCCTGCTATAAATGCTTTCGATTCGGGCTGTTACCCTAATCCATTTACCACTGATGCCACTATCTGGTTCGATTTGCCGTCGAGCAGCAATGTAAACTTATCGGTTTACGACCTGAACGGCAGATGCCAGGCCACGCTTATCAAGGAGGAGATGACACTGGGTCATCATGAAATCGAATTCTCCAGAGGCAACCTGACACCGGGGATTTACTTCTACCGTTTGGTTGCCGGAAATAAATCTGTCACAGGTAAATTGATGATCGGCTCGCTTTAGCTAATCTTTCATGCACCTGATCGACGAGCCGGATTTCAGGGCATTGGTAAAATGATGGACGACATTATCATCGTTATAAAACGAGCGGCTCCAGGCACCCCGGCCAATAACGATTGTATTCGACCAGAATACTGTCAGATGTTCCAGTCCATTAAATCCGTTAGCATCATCGCGTGAGCCGGCAGGATATGCATTAAATCCACTCAGATTCGAACCGTTACCGTGATTATACCAGCCTGAAGCTGACTTCATTCGGACACCGGCATCGGAACCCAGATAATTTTCCAGGATCTTCCATTCCACATCACTGGGCAGGTGCCAGCCGAGCGGACAGGCCTTCTGCGAGGCAGCCCAATTATATAATACACCATAGCTGGTAAAATTTGAGGTTGCTTTTGCTTCATCCACATTCTTGCCTTCGTAACCGTATACATAATAATACGCGATATTATCAGAGGCATCCTTTGCCGGATTAACCGTTGGCAGATACGAAAGATTCTCGGTCATCCAGGTTTGCCCACCATAAATTTTATATCCGTATTGATGCTGGTCGCGGTTGTCGGAGAAGGTACCCATGAGATTATATTTTCTCATTTCAATGTCGAGCAGATAGTCGGGAAGGTTAATCGCCAGATTCAGCGATACCTCAGCAAATCCAAATTCTTCAGTCTGGGCTTTACGGGCAACAATATTCCTTTGGCCGAGTGGCACATACCAGATCCTGTAAAATCCTGCAGCATTGGTTACTGCTGTTAATTTACTCTCTGTTTTATCAGGATTCAGCATGGTCACAGTAGCTCCGCCAATGGGCAAACTATCCTGTCCCTTTACAATGCCCGACAATTTACTGGTATAAAGAACTGAGATCATCGGAATCCTGACTTTCAGATTGACTGATTTCATGATTGTCACGCTGATCTGAGCCGGAGAAAAATCTGCCTTGGTTGCCTTGATGGAACAGTTGCCGACCGGGATATCCGTCAATTCAAAATATCCCGTGGAATCAGTAAGCGACGTTTTATCATCTAACGAGATTAAAGCGCCAGCCACCGGAATCGTGCAATTATTGAAGTAGGCAAATCCTGATACATCACCAAAGACGGGTTCCGAAAGCTGGATCGGATAGTCGAAGGAAGTCTCCGCCTTTCCATCAGATGCTGTAATTCTCGGGGTGTAAGTTTTGCCATTCCCATCAACCGGCGATTTCCACTTGGTCTGCCACTGGTTAGCCGAATCAGTAAAAACCCCTCCCCCCGCACTCCAGTGATAGGTGAGAATATCGAAGTCCTCGTCGGAAGCGGTGGCTCTTAAGGTAAAAAGTGTACCAGCACTTCGGGTCTCCGGTGTGCACACCACGCCAGAAATTACCGGTGCATGGTTTTTGTCGCAAGCTGAAAATACCAAACCTAGAGCGAAAAGGATCAGTAAGCTTTTTGATTTCCCGAGAGATGTTGCGACAGCTATCAGAAAAAGAATAAGAGAAATGGCTCCCCCGGCCAGGAATTCGCGTGAATTAAAATAACTTCCGGTAATTCCCGCAAGTATGTATCCAAACCCCCAGAACAAGTGTATCCATGCAAAATGGGCTCCATAAACTCTTCCCTGCTCGTGAATCGGTATAGTCTCGGCAACCATGATTTGTGAAGGAAGATAAGTGAAGCCCTGCCCCAGTCCAGCAAATATCCATAAGAATAAAAGAACTGGATATGGCACAAAATTGGCAAACGAAATGGCAGATATTATGAGAGTTGCCGCCAATAAAAGCAAGAACCGCTTATTCTTACTTCTGTCGATGGTATTGGAAAAGAACGCGGCCAGTGTTGCCCCGATTCCAAAGGCCATCATCACATAGCCATAATACTGATCGTTATATCCCATCCCTCCTTTCACTAATCCTACGGTATTGACAAAAATCTGGGCACCGGCAATTGCGATGATCATTTCAATCATCACCGCAAACCGCAGTGGCCGGCTCTTGAATAGCAGTCTGGTACCGATGGTGATATCCTTCCAAACGCTTACCCGCAGCTGAGTAGTAGCCGGAACTTTTCCGGCAATCAGTTTTCCAGGTATAGCCAGAATCAGAAAAGCAGCAACTACGAATGTTACCGCATCAAAAAAGAATATTTGCCGGGCTCCCAAAAAGGCAGCCAAACCGCCAGCCAGTCCCGGTCCGAGCATGCCTAACAGCTGCCAGGTTCCGTTTGATAAAATAATGGCATTGGAATAATTTTCCCTGTTGGCAATCACCTGTGGTATAGCTGATTTAAATGCAGGGGTAAAAAAGGCGTGGAAAATATTCAACAGGAATATCAGCACATACAATTGCCAAAGAGAATGAACAAATGGCAATGTCGCGACTATGGCCATCCTGATAAAATGGGTGGTATACAATATCTTTTTCCGGTCGATACGATCAGCCAGCACACCCGCATACGGACCAAAAATAATGTAGGCTGTTACCCTTAGCGTCAGGGCTATAGAAAGGATACGGGCCGAATGGTCGCCCCCGAATTCAAAGGCCAGTAGGGCAATACCCAGCCAGGTGACTGCATCGCCCAACAGACTGACAGCCTGGGCTACATATAATCGTGCAAATAGTTTCTCACGCAGGGCACTAAATGGGCTCAATAATTTATCGAACCGGGCCATGACTGAAATCTATAGGAGGGATCAAGGAGAAACTGATTTTAATATCCTTGGAATAAAGTTTCCTGATTTTTGGAAAAACCCAGTAAGCCAATTTTGTGCTCAGGATGCCGAATCCTGCTCCGGCCACAACGTCGGTGAGCCAATGACGGTTGTTGTACATCCTTAGAAAACCCGTTCCGGCAGCCACTGTATAACCTGCAATACCATACCAGATAGATACATCCTTATATTCCTGATATAAAAATTCCGCACAGGTAAAGGCCGTTGCGGTATGACCCGATGGGAAAGCATCAAAGCCTGATCCGTCAGGCCGCGCAACATGGGTAATGGTTTTCATCCCCTCAACCGATACCCCCATGATGACTGCTGCTGTTGCAATGATCACCGAGCGATCAATAAAATTATGCTTCCCCTTAACTCCCAGAAAATTCAACCCATAAACAGCCACTGCAGGCGCATACTGCGAATAATTATCTAAATGAAAGGGTTGTGAAACTTTGCTGACAATCTGATTCCTGATATTCAGGTTTAGGCTCCTGATGGGCTCAACCATAAATTGGCCAAAGCCATAAGCCATCAGGACTGTTGGGATAATCAACTTTTTGCCGGTTACCAGATAAACCGAATCATCCGGATTAAAAGGTTTGAATCGCGAATTCTGGGCAGTGGATACCAGCGGTAACGACAGAGCCAATGTTATGAGAAGCCAAAGAATGCCTGTTCCGGGTTTGAAACCAATATTTTGCTTTACAGGTAAATCCGTCTCTATCATGTTTCGTGGCTTTCCGGTTTTCGTATCCAATCATCTAAAAGGCGAACGAAAACGTTGACAAATATAACAGCAACCACGGCAACTGCAACCTCCGCAAAATAACCTGTTGCAGCAAGGCACCCGATACCTGAGCTGCACCAGATGGTAGCAGCCGTGGTCAGGCCCTGGATATTCATTCCCTGATGGAGAATGACGCCTGCTCCAAGGAAGCCGATGCCTGTAACTATCTGACCGATTATCCTGGTTGAATCGCCACCTTTCTCCGCAGTTATCTGAAAGGATATCATGACAAAAATAGCGGAACCCATTGCCACAAGCGCATTAGTCCGCATTCCGGCACTCTTGTGGTGAATCTGCCTCTCCAGCCCGATCAGGATTCCGGAAAGCATTGCCACCAGCAATCTGATGATAAAATCTTTTAGATCCATAATTCATTCCCAATCAATACACCAACAAATTGTCAAATTGTCGAATTAGCAAATTAGCAAATTGTCAAATTAGCAAATTGTCTTCACAAATTTCTGCTCTAACAACTCCTTTCCCCAAACCTGAGAAAGGTGTTCTTCTTCGAGCTTAAATCCGTTCCGTTCATAAACCCTCCGGGCCTCATCCAACAGGCTGACTGTCCAAAGGATGATCCGCTGATAATTCTTTTCAACGGCAAAGGTGATCAAAAGGTTTATTAACTGCTGCCCATATCCTTGCCCGCGGAGCGATTCATCAACATAAAACCACCTCAGCTGAGACTCCTCATCCGAATTCCTGACCAATGCCACACAACCCTTTAAACCCGATTGATTTTCCAGCAGCCAGATTCTTTCATCGGGAGAGTTCCGCTCAAAAAACTCAGTCAGCGGTCCCAGCACGTACCTGCCGAAATCATGGTTAAACCCATAATTAGCCGCATAATACTCATCATGATAACGCACGATTTCGCTGATATCAGAGGGATTCAGGCGGGTGCGGATGGCAGGCGAATCATTCATCGTGTAACAGGAATAAGGCAGAGGGCAAAAGGCAAAAGGCATAAATTAGTAATAAGAATTAAGCTATAAGGCGCTATTAATCTGATTATTAATTATTTCTTAAAACCTATTTCTTTTTACTAATTTATGCCTTCTGCCTTTTGCCCTCTGCCATTTCTGCGCTATAACGTCTTAATCCGCACATTCCTGAACCGCAGGACCGACCCGTGCCCCAGAAATCCGATGTGTCCTTTAGCGTTTTTCAAACCCGGATGCTGGTTATGGTCGATAGTGCCGTTCTTGCTGGCTTCAGCAATGTCTCCATCAACGATAACTGTTCCGTTCAGTGTCACCTTGATATGCGTTCCCTGAATCCAGATCTCCTCTTCGTTCCATTCACCCAGAGGTTTCGCAAACTCGCGGCGTGCGGGAATCACCCCGTAAACCGAACCGTGATACTGATATTTCTGCAGGTTGGCATATACCGGCGCCGTATTGTCGAGCACCTGAATTTCCATTCCAACATAGGCAGCATCACCCTCCAAAGGAGCACGTATGCCGATACCATTATTGGCACCAGGAGTGAGCTGATATTCAAACCGGAAAATAAAATCAGAATATTCCTTTTCCGTGTACATGTTGCCTGATCCGCCACCTGCTGCAGGCGCAACCGCTATCTCATTGTTGTCGACCGTATAATCTGTCTTGTTCCCAACCCAGCCATCCAGATTTTTGCCGTTAAACAAAGCAACAAACCCATCTGCCTGTTCTGCGACTGTCAGACCGTAATCTTCGCTCTTGATTTCCCTTACATAAATATCGCGGAATCCAAGATTGGTACCATGGGCCTGCAGCTCAATAGCGCCTTTCGGGAAAATTGGGATGCTGCGATCCCAGTAATTCTCAAGAGTTACATTGTCCACCACCGTAATACCGTTAAGTTTTACCGTAACCTTTTCGCCTACCATCTTGATATAGAAAGTATTCCAGTCATTAACAAGATTATCCGCTACCTGGGTGGGTTTTGATGGATTTTTCTGGTTGTTGTACAAACCGCCTGATCCAACCTGCGCTCCGACATCATGACGGGTAGTATCCCAGATCTGAACCTGTGGCGAACCACGCAGATAGATGCCACTGTCGCCATCTTTGGTGATTCTCCAGTCGACCCACATTTCAAAATCGCCGTAATCTTTTGTTGAGCAGAGATTATTTCCCTTGCCATTGAAAACGATCATTCCGTCTTTAACCGACCAGCTTTCACCAATAGTTGCATCCACGGCTTTCTGTTTCTGGGCTAGCTCATCTTTCGACATTTTTGCACGGGCAATGGGGTTTTCGACCAGGCCCTGCCATCCGGAAAGATCCTTACCGTTGAACATCGGCACAAAACCAGCATCTTTTGGCATGGCGGCAAGCCAGTTACGCATATTTTCCTTTGCATAATCACTCTCTTCGCCACTGATCACAGCAATACACTTTGTCAGAATTCCTTTAACCGTTTCTCCGTACATGCCTTCTTTCGTTCCCGAAGGCGGCATGGCAATACCCATGGCAACATGAGCGGCAACGTTCTGGATATCTTTATCATCCAGATATTTAGAAACGTATACGAGTGTTAAGAAGGTACGGTTGCCATCGAGTCCCTGGATCACCAGCTTTTTCTGATCAGGGGTGCCGGCCAAAACCATCACCTTGCGGAGGAGAAGCAATTTCTGATCTGCATTAATTTTGGATTTCGATATTTTACCAACATAGGCAGTAAACGCTTCTGCTTTATATTTTTCAGGTCCCGCTGATGCAATAGCAAAAAGCTGATCGCAAGCCTTGGTATCTTTCCACTTGGTCAGAGCTGCAAAGGCCTGATCTTTTGATGCACCTTTTTGTGCTGTGAATTCAGCACTGATAAGCTTCAGGGCTTCATCACCACCGATTCGTGGCAGCACTCCCAGCAGTTTTTCTTTTAGCGCCTTTTTTGTTTTATAAGCTTCGATGAGCGCTTTGGTTCTATCATTTTGATTACTAACAGTCAGGGCAGTCGACACCAATGCATCCTGAACATTGGTAACCGAGGCCGGGTTCTTGGTCGTTTCAAGCAGACTGATAAGAGCAGCTGTATTTGCAGCGGTGGAAACCAATGGAAGCACTTTGTATGCAGCAGCCGAAACAGCCGGATCAGCATCAGCAGTAAGCTTTAAAATTTTATCAAACTGGGCAGTTGCCTTGCGAGCTCCGATCAGGTTGATCAGAACCGGTTTCGCAATCACAGGAACCTCATCCAAAGCGGCAGCTACCTGATCGATTTGTTTCAGTCCAACAATAGTATTCAGCGTCGATGCACATACATCTAGCTCAGCGCCTGTTGCTTTTTTAAGGTCAGCAAGAACCATCGGCAAAACTTCTTTACCCTGCATCTTAACCAGTGCAAGCAGAGCAGCGCTTCTCATAACAGGACTGTCCGATACGGCAGCCTTGCGGAAGAATGGCAGCGCAACGGGGTCACCAATCTGGCTCAGCATGGCGGTGATCTCAGCGGCAACTTCAGGCTGAGCAGTATTCGCTTTGTCAATCCATTTTCTAACAGCTGCGATATCTTTAATATTTGCTGCCTGCCGCAGAGCCCCGGCACGGTATTTCATGTCGGAATTGTCAACGGCGGCTATCAGCATATCCAGGGCTTCAAAACCATAGTTTTTGGTCATGACTTCCATAGCAGCCAATGCATTGGAGTTATTATCAACACTCTGGCATTCCTTAACCAATATGTTGCAGATCCTTTTTGTCATGACGGCTTCGCCCGATTTTGCCAGGTTATCGGTAAATCTGACCAGTGAGCGTGTGGCCTCGGTTGGTTCGTAGGCAAATTTCACCTGCTTGGCAGCATTCACCATAACTTCGGCTGATTCTTTTGCTCCTATCTGTGACAGAGCATAAAGTACTATTTTCTTCAATTTCGGATCAGTGGTATTGGCCAATGAACGGATGGCAGAATCGGCACAGGCAGCACCATAATCGCCTAATCCTTTCACTACAACCATCTGGCACTTTCCTTTCATTTCGGGCAGAGCCATCTTTAAAGCTTTCATACCCGGATGGTTTTTCATTCCAACCAAAACAGCTGCGGCTGGTTCAACCAGATATTCGTCCGACAAATATTTTGCCACCGGTTCTGCAGCCTCTCCATTGGCAAAAAACTTAAGGTGGTACATGTAGAACGACTTAATTCCCTTGTCGGTAGCCTGATCCATTGCCTTAATGAAAGCCTTGGATATCATCAGTCGGTCGGCCTCTTGAACCGT
The DNA here is from genome assembly GCA_903851365.1 of uncultured Bacteroidota bacterium. Lineage (GTDB taxonomy): Bacteria > Bacteroidota > Bacteroidia > Bacteroidales > UBA12481 > UBA12481. The sequence goes on along the minus strand of CAINOB010000018.1, from coordinate 42,156 downwards.
TCCATCCTGACCCAGCACCATCGATAGAGCACTGATGGCAAAGCGGGCATTGGTATCATCTCCGGTACCTGCCGGAACGATGAGTTTGTTGATTTCTGCGATTCCCTGATCTCCCAGCTGGATCAGGTTCTGAACAGCCTTATCCCTCTGAACCAGATCATTGGCCGGCATCTGGGCCAGAATATCGGCCACTTTGGTCGATAACAGCCGGACATCTTGCGCCTGGACTGAAAAGCCCATCAGCGCTGAGGCTATTACACTTAATATTATAGTCTTAATTGTTTTCATTTTTCATTATCACATTAGCAAATTAGCACATTAAGCACATTGGGTTACATTGACCATGGTGAGCGCATCGGTTGATTGATCATCCGGTTGGCACCTTCATCATCAATAAATTCCTGTTTAACAGGATCATACTTAAGCGTACGGCCCAGTCGAACAGCAACAATTCCCATATTGACGATGGTAGCGGAACGATGTCCGTTCATCTCGTTGAGTGCAAATTTGGTCCGGGTTTTCACGGATTCACTAAAAGTCATGATCTGAGGTTCCGGATCAGGCAGGGTTTCAATAAAACTCTGAAGATTAGGAATATCAGACTTGAATCCCTTATAGATCTTACCCAGCGGACCTTCAATATATGCGGCATTCTTATCGCGGTTCTCGCCATCAAGAATGATTTTGCAGCCATCTGCATAGGTATATTCGATCCTTCTCCATGAGCCTACGGCATCAGGATGCTGCTGAGGTGCATCAACTTCCACCATGATCGGGCTCGTATTATCCTTACCCAGCATGTACTGAACCGGATCAAGATAATGCTGTCCCATATCGCCCAAACCGCCGCCATCGTAATCCCAGTAACCGCGGAAAACCGAATGTACGCGCTCCGGGTTGTAGGGTTTATATGGGGCCGGTCCTAACCACATGTCATAATCCAGCTCCTCGGGAACCGGCATTGGCTTGAGATTCGTTTTGCCACTCCAGTAGAATTTCCAGTCGTAACCGGTAATTCCGCTAACCGTGACTTTCAGCGGCCAGCCAAGTATTCCACTTTCAATTACTTTTTTCAGCGGCTTGACATCGGTCCCCAAACCATAGAAAGTATCTTTAAACCTGAACCAGGTATTCAAACGGAACATCCGTCCATGACGGTTCACCGCTTCAACCACTTTTATTCCTTCGCCAATGGTGCGGGTCATCGGTTTCTCACACCAGATATCCTTGCCTGCCTCGGCAGCTGCCATGGCCATTAAGCCATGCCAGTGCGGCGGAGTGGCAATATGCACAACATCGATATCCGGCCGGGCCAGCAATTCGCGAAAATCGTGATACCCCTGAATACCGCCACCGGCTTGCTTGATGGCTGCTTCCATGTGCAAACGGTCTACATCGCACACCGCAAGCAACTTGCCTTCATATTCAATATGTCCGCGGCCCATGCCGCCAACTCCGATAATCCCCTTGGTCAGCTGATCGCTTGGCGCAGTATATCCCGGTCCACCCATCACATGACGGGGTATGATCGTGAAAGCTGCAGCCCCTGCGATTCCTGTTTTCAGGAAATTCCTCCGGTTGAATGTCTGTCTATCTTTCATTTCAGATAAGTTAATTTTAATGTTCTGGTTTAATCTCCGAAGGTAGAATTTTTAAGGTTTACAGGCAAGATCGGCCGTGGATTCATTTTCCCGTTTTTCAGCAGAAATATCTGTTACTTTTGTATAGATCAGAATGAAAATAACAGTTCAAATTTTATGAAACCCTACCGCATCCATCTCCCTGTTTTTGTGCTAGCCGCAATGGTCTCCTTTTCCATGGCCCATGCCCAGGATACTACTCGCATATTATCGCACAACCATATCAAAGTGGTCACTGATCCATCGAAAGGTGAAAATGCTTATCCCGCAACCGTAAATTTCCCGAAAGCTGATGCCCAGTTTCGCAAGGTTAATCTTAAAGTGACTTTCGAGTGTCCCGATAACCTTTCCTGCGGCGAATGGGATTATATCGATTATGTTAATCTCATAACCAAGGACCCGGCAACCGGCAAGGATATTAAATATGAGATCGCGCGCCTGATTACACCTTATGGCCGGTTTTTCGGAACAAAGTGGGCATTTACCTTTGTAGCCGATATCAGCGAGTTCGCCTCTATGCTCAGGAATCAGGCAACCATCGAATATATCCACTCCGGATATGAATCGAACATCACCTGCGGATGGAAAATCACCGTGAAATTTGAGTTTGTCAGTGGCCCGCCTGTGGCAAATATCCTGTCCGTATTGCCCATGTGGAACGGCAGTTTTCCGTATGGCGATTCCACCAATGATATCGAAAAATATCTGGATGTAAAAAAGGTTACAGCTACAGAAAAAACAGGATTGATGCGTCTCCGGATCATTCAAACCGGTCATGGCATGGACAATCAGGACGGCTGTGCCGAATTCTGCTCGAAATACCGGGATATTTACTTTGATAAACAACTTGTTGAACATCGCGATATCTGGATGGAATGCGGGACAAATCCTGTTTATCCGCAAGCGGGTACCTGGGTTTATGACCGTGCCAACTGGTGTCCGGGTTGCATGGTAAATCCGGAAAACTATAATTTTCTGGTCAAACCCGGTTCCACGCATGAGTTCAATATCGATATGCAACCCTATAAAGTCAAAAAGGGCAAACCGTCGGCAAATTATGTTTTCTCCTCATTCCTCGTGATGTACGAAAAGCCCCGGGCAGCTAATGATGCAGCCATCGAAGCCATAATAGCGCCTTCAACCGATGATAATTTTTCGCGATTGAATCCAGTAGGTTACCAACCCCGGATCCTTGTGAAAAACAACGGCATCAACACCCTGAAATCCGTGAGGATAGAGTATGGGTTAAGAGGTGAGAAGGCTAATGGTTATGTATGGACAGGTAATCTGGAATTTGGGAAAATAGTTGAAATCTCCCTACCCGGATTGGTGCAGACGACTAAAATAAAAGATCTGTTCAGTGTGACTCTCAGCAAACCCAACAATAAGGCCGATGAATATACCGGCGATAACAAGATGTCGTCCACAGTGATAGCTCCACCGATATATCCAAATAAATTTGTATTGTATTGCAAGACAAATAAAGACACGGCGCAGACTGCCTGGAAAATTACCGATGCCATGGGGAAAGTCTGGTATCAGAAGAAAGAAGCAGATCTAAAGTCGAATACTGAATACAAAGACACGATTTCGTTGCCTAAAGGCGAATACCAATTATTAGTTACCGACACTGCCGGTGACGGACTGGAATTTTGGGCCAATCCTAAAGCCGGCATGGGATATGTTAAGCTTGTAAACCCGAATGGCAAACTGATCAAATATTTCGGCAGCGACTTTGGCAGTGAGATCAGGCAGAGCTTCACAGTCGACAGCAACCGGCCGCTTACCCCATTCCAGGATGCAATGGTTCTCGTTTATCCCCATCGTCCAACCCTGAACACCACACTGATGCTGGCCTTCAACGAGCCTCAGACCGTGAAGGCCCGGCTTACTACACCTGAAGGAAAGCTTCTGCAGGAAATGGCCTGGTACGATATCACGCAAGGGAATTTTCTGATCGACCTCTCCAACTATCCGGACGCAATATATATGCTTGAGCTGAAGTACGGCGATAAGACAGAGAATATCAGGCTGAAGAAGGCAGGGAGAAACCGCTAATGTGACAATGTGCTGATGTGCTAATGTGACCATGTCGTTCGTAACATTCGAATCTCAACCCTCTTACTTCATATCAAATCGGGACTCATCACAGCAATCGAGATGGCAAAGGAAGCCGTTGAGTTATATATCGCAGAACTCAAAGCTTCCAAATACTAACCCACTCCCACCAACGGCTCATTCATACGCATTAATTTTCCTTAATAGAATAACTTTGAGGAATGACAGTCATGCTTCAAAAAAGCTAATTCTTTCTTAACTTTAAACGCCAGTCCCCGACATAGAAATCGTATTAATCTCATTTCACCAATAATGAAATGTTATGCCTGCTTGATCCTCATTGTGAAATCCATCAGAAGGATATTATTCACTGTGTTGATTGGTTGTTTTCTGATTTGCAGCGTATTTTCTCAGAATCAGCCATTAATACTATCCGGATTAATCCTCGATGCGACAACCCGGACCGGTATTCCCTTTGTCAATGTAACCGACCTGAAAAAGAAGGCCACCACCGTTACCGATTCAACAGGTAGATTTAAGCTGGTTGTCACTGAATTCCCAACGCGCATTGTTTTTCAACAGGTTGCGTATTTTCCGGATACGATTGTTATTGCCAGCAACCGTGACTTTAAAAAGAACTACTCCCGTGAAGACAATTTCTTTTTTCTCCGGACAAATGTTTTCATGATCAATGAAGTTACGGTCCGCGCCAATGCCCGAAAGCTTTTTGAGGAGGAACCATTCGCAATACTGGAATATCAGCTGGTTAAGGACCATATTGTGGCAATGGGGTATCGTAATTATAACGAGTTGAAGAAGGAGGTGATGGTTGCCGATATGAATGGCAAAGTTCTCTGGTCGCATCCAGTCCCCAAGGTAGATGAACTGTTCAGGGATTGTCTGGGGGCATTATATATTGTTGAACGCGACAGTGCCCACCTGGTTTACATACACGCTGATTCGCTTTTGTTTCATAGTTCGTGCGGCATACGATATTTCATCGAATTTATCCGTCCGGTTCATGTGGTTACAGATTCTCTTACCGTCTTTAGCAAAACCTCATCCGGAAAGCAATATCAAACCTGTTTTCTGATCAGGGGAAAAAATACTGAAGCGGAGCAGATTTATCAAGCTGGGAATGTTGGTAAAGAGGCAGGTTTGAAAGCTGTGAACCAGCAAATAAAAAGTGCTTTTCAGGGGGTGGTGACAACGAATGATGTAGGGGTTCTTGAGGCAATGTACCGCATGGCTTTTGCAGGTATCCGCGATAAGCAGATGAATTACAGGACGGTTCATACCGATATTTTTCAGGATGGAGACAGTCTGCTACTTTTTGATTTCACCGCCGGCTCCATCATCAAATTCTCACCCAGGGTGGATAAATATTGGAAATATCCTATCCAGGTAGCTTTCAATAAAGACTGGGTACACCGTCTGCATCGGGATGCGGTAACTAACCGGTATTACCTCGAATTCGCCAACGGCACCTACTCCTACCTGATCGAAATCGACCCCGGAACCGGCACCGAAGTCAGGAAGATCCCCATTCCCACCTACAATCATGTCGATCATATCCAGGTGAATGACAACAGGATATGGTTCCTTCACCAGCCCGATTTCGGCGATCGCGGCAAGAAACTTTTTTACCTGGATTTTTGAAGCACTGATTAGCCTCGAAGAGTTGTCATCCCGACGAAAGTCGGGACCCCGTCTCTTACCTCCCCTCCTATGTCCGAACTTTCCTTTTATCAAGCAACCAGGTAGTTACACGTTTTACCTTGATATTAAACCCGGATTCCTCGATTTCCGATTGCTCATTTAAGGTAATTATGGTCAGGTTGGATGCGCTAAGTTCCTGAGAGGCACAAATGAGAGCCCGAATCTCACGTTTGCGGGTTCGCGGGTCAGTTAGGGTTTCCGCAACCTGTATAAGTTCAATTACCTGCCGGTCCTTGTAAAGAAGAAAGTCGACCTCAATGTTCTTTTTGTAGAAAAAAACTTCATAACCTTCAGATTTGGCATTTCTTGCAAGTTCAAGAAAAACAATGTTTTCCAGGAGTCTTCCCGAATTGATTGAAAACCGGTTGCCGGCGATCTGACAGAAAGCAGTATCGATAGAATAAATCTTCCGATATCGAAGCGTTTCCTGGTTTTTAAACGAGAACTTCGGTAACGTAAGAACCAGCCATGCCTCTTCCAGGTATCCCACATAATTTTTAGCCGTGTTTTCACTACCCAGCCCGAACTGATTCTTTATACGGTTATAACTTATCTCCTTTCCGAAATTTGAAATCAGATACTTTGCAATTTCCCGAAATGTCCGGACAAATCTAATCCCATAACGGTAAATAATATCACGGGTGATAATCGCCTCTAAAAAGTTGGTGGCATAAGCTTCTGCAGGTTCTCCGGAAACGATCTCAGGTAGTCCTCCTGTCTGTTGATATTCGTTGAATTGATTGATTAACAATCCATAGGACTTTGCAGTAGGTTCAATTTCCCGTGTAGATTTTCTGGCATTCAGATATTCACGAAAAGAATATGGATACAGCTCAACGGGTGAATATCTACCGGTTAGATGCGTGGCCAGCTCACGACTTAGCAATTTCGAATTAGAGCCAGCTAAAACTACATGAATACTATTCCTTAAAAGCCGATTTACAAATAAATGCCAATTCTCAACATTTTGAATTTCATCCAAAAACAGATATGAAAAGTCACCGTATACCGAATATAAAGCTTCAAGAAGGTCATTTAGCCGGTCCGCACTTATTCCTGCAAGTCGTTCATCATCAAAATTGGCATAAGCATAAGGTTTTCCTGCTAATGCGCGATGCACCAGGGTAGACTTTCCTGATCGCCTGACGCCGGTAACTACCTGAACCAGTTTACTGTTAATGTTTATTGCCGGTTCTTGTTCCCGCTCCACCCAACCAATAGTCAAAAACTCAGGGATTTCCTGCCTTTGCTCGGTAACAATCTGAATATAATTCGTTTCCATTTTGCAAAGCTTGATATGGAGACAAATATAAGGAATAGTCTCAGTAAAGTGAGAATAATTTGCGATTTATTCTCACTATGAAACCTGATGACAACCCGGTCATCATGATTGCTAAACTTAAGGATTAAATTCTGCCGACTGCACTTTCTCCTACCTGATCGAAATCGACCATAGAAATGGTACCGAATTCAGGAATATCCCTATTCTGACTTCCAATTACTAACCCACCCCCACCAACTGCTCATTCACCCACCTCAACGTTATTGCCTTGACCTACATTTAAATTGCCAAATAAAAGGCACACAAGATGAAAAAGGTTTCGGGTTTCAGTCGTCAGGTTACAGGTTGTAATTTCAAAATTCAAAATTGGTCCTGGTCTTCAATTGGGTATCAGGTATTGGCTATTGGGGTAATTATCTTTTTGAGCGGACTTTTTAACGCGGGATTCGGGCAGCAGCTGAAGTACCATTTCACAAAAGGGGAAATCATTGATTACGACCTGATAACAACACCAGTCAAAGCGGATGAAACCTATGGAAGGCCCAAAACCACCTGGAAATACCAGTTCAGAGTGGATAAAGTTTCCGGAGATCAGTATTGGCTAACCATGAGGTTCATGGGATTTTTCTCTGATGGAATATGGATATCCGACAAAATTGCAACGCCTGAACTTCAATATAAGCCCTCAGGGCATATCCCGGATTTGTTTAATGTTTTATTTAATATCGAAATCAATCATCCCATCACATTCTCCATGAATTCAGCTGGTAAAATCAGGGAATTGAGTGGCGTCGATTCTGTTTTTAATGCCATTCTGCAGCAGGCAACCAGAATGCCAGACATTAAAAGGTCATTTCCCTATAACAGACTGGAATCCAGATACAGTAAGGATTATTACATGATGATCATCCAAGAGTTTTTTCCCGCACTTCCCGGCTCTTTGAGTGATACCGTCAGCCTTCATTATGGCGACCGGACCATTTCCAGAGTCAATATCTGGAATGCGCCAGATTTACAGTCCGATAGTATCCAGTCCTATAGAATAAGTAGGGCATTTGTATACCAGTCGGCCAAAAAAGAGAAGGACTTTTACAAAAAAAATGACCGGGTATCCGATCTGCAACTAACCTGGCCCCGATCGTCGGGATATCCTTCCAGAATTGCTTATTCAGGCTATCACCCAGAGGAGTTGGCTTTGGATGCGTCATTTCTGTATAGCACAATCCGTAAGAAGCTTACCAATATTGAAATTATCAACACTGACCGAACCAGTAATAAGAGCAAAAGAGTTCAGATAAACGGTACTTTATTAAATATCGGGGACAAAAAGGTGGTTGCCTGCCTTGTCTGCCTCCCTGGTAATCGAATTTCAAAGAAAAAAATACCAATTACCCTCGATCCGGATGGCAGGTTTTCTCTGGATTTTGATTTGGAGGTAACCTCTGGCCAGATCGAGATATATTATCAGGAAAAAACGATCGAGAACCTATGGCGTTCTCCCGGTAATCCTAACCAGATTGACCTGTTTGTTATGGGGGGCGATACGGTTAACTTTTCGGTCGACCTGGATAAGCCGAAATCACTCGCCTTCAATTGCAGGTCGGTGAATGACCAGATGGTCCTCAACCAATTGTCCAGGAAATTCCCATCGAATGATGCTGATCAGTCTATGCAATCAATCCAGGAAAACAGGCATTACCTGAATCAAAAGAAGCAACTTTTAAGCACTGAATTCCTGAGATTTATGGAATTTGAGAACCAGTATAATTACTTATCCAATCAGGTTATGAAATTTGCTTTGGTCAGGTATGATAAGCAACTCAATGCCTGCGACAGCCTTCCCCGGTTCATCAAATACCTTGACAATCCGGATGGCTACAAATCAGATGCTTATAAGGAATTCATCTGCCATCTGGTCCAGGCTTACCGGAGGGCAAAAATTTTCGATAATTTCGGATATGCACCGGGCCGCGAAGACTTCAACTTTGCTCCAATTATATTAAATGACTGGGATCTATACTGGTACCAGGCCATGCTGGCGGAGACTGACCTTGACAAGTTTCCTGAACCCGACTATGAACAGCGATATCTGAGATTTTCAGACCTGTATCCCGGTACAGCCTACCAGAATGAATTGCTTCAGAAATTCATGTCGACCGAAAATAGCCGGATCGGATCAACTTTTCCGGATTTTACATTCGAGGATATCAATGGCCGGAAATACTCCACCAAGGATTTCACTGACCAGAACTGGATTCTTGTCAATAAACCGCTACTCGTTGTTAGCTATAAAGTGCTGTTAAGAAATTACTCTCCCTCTTATTATGATGTACTTAAGGATACTAAAGTGATTATATGCCAGATGAAGGATAATCTGTCCGAAATCGACAAGTTGGCTTTGGATTTTAAGGACAAACCGATTATCATTCTGAGCGGATCCAAAATTAATGATGCTCTTCGGGTCTATCTGAAAACTTTACCGCAGGCTGATATCATCATTGACCGCGATTCCCGCATAGGTGATTATAGTACAGATTTCAGTAGGCTTGACATCTACGGTAGTTGGCCGCGGATCACCACTCACTCGCCTAAAACCATCAACCTCACCACCTTCTGGTTCTCCCTCGGTGGATCATTTATAATTGCTTTCGTAATTGTCCTCACCATCCGTATCCGCGCCAAACGCAAGGAAAAACGGTTGACACTGAAACGCCGGATGGCACAGCTGGAGGTGGATGCCGTTCGCTCCCGGATGAATCCTCATTTCCTGTTCAATGCCCTGAGCTCTATCCAGAACCTGATCAATAAAAAGCAGATCGAAGAAGCAAACCTGTTTCTCGCCCGATTCGGAGATTTAGTCAGGACCATCCTTACCCAGTCGTCGAAACCCGCAATCGGACTGAACGAGGAGATTGATATGATTCGCAACTACCTGCAATTGGAACAGTTACGCTTCCCATTCCAGTTTGAGATATCGATCGATCCGGCTATCGATACATTTGCCATCGAGGTGCCACCGCTGCTTATTCAGCCACATGTGGAAAATGCCGTGATGCACGGAATTTCCTCTCTGGGTACCAATGGAAAAATCGAAGTAAGCTTTACTGTTCAAGAAAACCACCTGATATGCAAAGTGACGGATAATGGCCCCGGATATCACCCCGGAACCACTACCGGAAACGGCGGTCTGGGTCAGGGCTGGAAACTCACCCGCCAACGCATCCAGCTGATGAAGGAGCAATATGGCGATGATGTTTCCGTAGAGGTTTTGCCGGTGCCTGATGAAACCGCCGATAGCAAAGAATCTTCCGGGACAACCGTTATCTTTAGACTGCCGATGCAAAAACCCGACTGATGAAAATCCGCTCCCTGATCGTTGATGATGAAGCCGCCAACCGCGAAAACCTCACCGGTCTGCTTCACCGCTATTGCCCGCAGGTGCAGGTAATCGGCGAAGCCTCCACCAATGAGGATGCTCTGAATCAGATCAATACTCTCGATCCCGAGCTGGTTTTTCTCGATGTCCGTATGCCGGGCGGTGATATTTTCGAAATGCTGGAAAAGCTGGAAAACATTCGGTTCGCAATCATCTTTGTCACAGCTTACGACGAATATGCTTTCAAAGCATTCCAATTCAATGCCCTCGACTACCTCCTCAAACCGGTGGATATTTACAAGCTGATCGAAAGCGTAACCAAGGCAACGGATGCTATTAACCTGAAAGAGGAAAATTTGCGGCTTAAGAACCTCGTTGACAACCAGAACCGCCACGAGCAGGATAAACGTATCGCCCTGCCCCAGGAGGATAAAGTCGACTTTATACCTATTCGGCAGATCATCCGCTGCCAAGCCGAATCAAACTATACCCGATTCATTCTCGAGAATAAAAAGGAAATTCTCGTATCCCGTACCCTCAAGGATTTTGAGGCTGCACTGGAATCCTGCGGCTTCATCCGCACCCATCAGTCGCACCTCGTCAACCTCAACCACATCCAGACCCTCGTCAAGCGCGACGGCGGCTACCTCAAGATGAGCGACGGATCTTCAGTTCCGATTTCCAGATCAAGACGAGAGGAGCTCACTTCAAAGATGAGATTCGAGGGCCAATTTTGAATTTTGAACTTCCAAAATCAAGTTTCCCTCGAAGAGTTGTCATCCCCGCGGAGGCGGGGACCCCGTCCCTGACCACGAATTTATGCAGGTGACCTTCCTCCAAACAACGGCATATCTCTGATCTTGTAATTTCAGCATTCAACACTGGCCTTCGAATCTCAACCCTCTCACTTCATTCCTCCACTGAATTGAACCTAAACCCCACCCCCCTCACCGTCTCCAGGTAGTCAGCCCCCGACTCATCGGAGATCTTCTTGCGCAGGTTCTTGATATGGACATCAATATAATTGGAGTTGTAGTTCTCTTCGATAATGTCGCCCCAGATATGTTCCGATATCTGCAGCCGGGTGACCACGCGGTCCTTATTCAACACCAGGAAAACCAGAATGTCATACTCTTTGCGCGTGAGCGGCAGCTGCTTTCCCCTGCATAAAGCCACCCGCTTATCAAGATCAATATCAAGCTCATTAATTCTGACCAGGTTACCCTTTATGCCATGCCGCCGGCGAATGACAGCCAAAATGCGCGATTTTAGTTCCAGCAATGAAAAAGGTTTTGGCAAATAATCATCGGCACCCAGATCGAGACCCTTGATTTTATCATCAAGCGATGTTCGGGCCGACAGGATTATTACCGCACTGTCGCTCTTGGCCTTGATCATCTCTTTTAAAAGGTCGATCCCGTCATAGTCCGGCAAACCCAGATCTAAAAGCACTACATCATAGGTATTTATAAATATCTTCTCCGAAGCCAGCCGCCCGGTGTGGGCTTCATCGCATGAATAGCCTTCCTGTTCGAGATATTTTTTTATCTCGTCGGATAGTGGCTTTTCATCTTCAATAATCAGGATATTCATCTTTCTCTGGATAACTTCCTAAATTTAAACCATGAAACTCGAATTAAAACTTGCCCTGATCGGAGCGATATCAAAGATCGTCATCTTTTTATTGGTTCTTATCGTCCTGGAACAATTCTTCGATACCATTGCCACTAATCATACCGACCGCGACCTGCGGAAAATGAAGGATAAAACCCTGGCGATCGTTAACAATATCGGAATCCGCTCCTTTTTAACGGAGGAGCAGGACAGTGCCTATGCAAGTTATAATATGCTCAAGGAAGAGTATATTGTGATTAACCTGACCGCCCAGCCAGCGGTAAAAGAGGCTTCCTACGCTACCGTCGTGCGGGAAATCGAAGGAGAGGAATTCGACTATCGTACCCTATCCTATTATTTTACGATCGAAAATCAGAATTACTCGTTGGAGATCGGTCGGAATATCCAGTTCATTTCTGATTTCAAGGATACCATCAGTCTGTTTTCCATTGCCACCGTTTTGCTGGTATTACTCATAACGATATTGTTCGATATCGGAATCAACAAACTGATGTTAAGGCCTTTGAACCACATCATCATTCCCAAGCTCAAAAAGACGGTGTCTCCTGAAACCTTTGATTATTCTGAGCTTAAGACTTCCACCACGGATTTTGCCTATCTGAATAAGGCAATCAATGAATTGATGATGAAAGTAACGTCCATACTGGCTACACAAAGAAAATTTACAGCCGATGTTTCTCATGAATTGATGACCCCGATGTCGGTGATTCAGACTAAGATGGAAAATTTCGCCACCTCACCGCAGCTACCTCAGCGTCTTGCGCCCGCAGTAGCAGATATGCAGTATCAGGTATACCGGTTACAGCAGATTATCAAGGCACTACTGTTGATTTCCCGTATCGAAAATGACCAGTATCCTAAAAAAGAGACTTTTCAGGTTTTCGATCTTATCGAGGACATCATTTCTGATATTGAGGACCGCGCAGCAATTAAAAATATTTCGATTGAGAATCTGGTCGCACCCGATACTACGATTACCAATATAAACAAGTCACTTATCCAGATCATGATTTTCAATATGGTCAGCAACGCAATAAAATATAATCGCGACGGAGGTTTTGTGAAGATAAAAAGCCAGCAAAATGAAACCGGGCTGACCATTGAGGTCTTGGATAACGGCATTGGTATTAATCCCGATCAAATTCCTTTTATTTTTGATCGGTTTAAGCGTATCAGGCAGGATAATTCCGAAGGGTTCGGATTGGGTCTCTCCATCGTGAAAACCATTGCAGATTACCATCATATAGTAATTGAAGCCACCTCGGAAGAGGATCAGGGGTCGATATTCAGGATAACTTTTCCGTTAATTTATGTTAAGTTATCCTGACAAGCTAAAATCTTCACGATTCCTTCATAATTGTCAGTGCACCTTTGATCCATCAATTACTAAAAAAAATAAAACAATGAAAAAATTAGCATTAGTATTAAGCCTAGCATTGGTTTTCGGAGTAGTAGCAGTAAACGCTCAGGTTAAACAGGAAGTTAAGAAACCTGTAAAAACCGAGACTGCAAAACCAGCTGCTAAACCAGCCGCAACAACTGCAACTCCAGTAGCTAAGCCAGCAGCTACCACTGCAACTCCTGCTGCTAAACCAGCAACTCCTGCAGCTAAACCAGCAGCAGCAGCTACCACAACACCTGCAGCTAAACCAGCAGCAGCAGCAACTACACCTGCAAAACCAGCCGCTAAACCAGCCGCTAAAACTGCAGCTAAAACTACAGCTACCACTCCTCCAGTGAAGAAATAATCGAATTCGGTTCTCATTTCTTTATGGTTTTTGGGTAAACCCGCAGAGCTTTCGTTCTGCGGGTTTTTTTATATCTTCACTCAGCGATCTGAAACAATATGAACCCCTCATAATGAAAGCTGAACAATTACTGTACTCCGAAACCACCGGATGGATAAAAAAAGTTGATAATAACCTTGGCCAGTTGGCCCGGCTGGTCTTTCTTTTTGGAAATAAAGAACTCCTTAAAGAAGAACAGCATATTAATTATATCAGAAATTATTACCCCCAGGCACAAGTTATTGGATGCTCGACATCCGGGGATATATGCCAGGAAGAAATATTTAACGATAACATTGTTTGTACCGCTGTCTGGTTCGAAAAAACTACTGTTGCCATAGTCTCCGAGCCAATTTCTTCGATGGAAGAGAGTTTTAGTATTGGGGAAAAACTTGCAGACAAGCTTACAAAGGAACAACTGGTTCATGTAATGATCCTCTCCGAAGGATTAAACATCAACGGCAGTGAACTTACCAAAGGCTTAAACAGCAAGCTTAACGACAAAATCCCCGTAACAGGCGGTTTGGCCGGTGATCAGGACAAATTCAGCGAAACGGTTATTGTAAATAATAAAGCCGGCGTAAAAAACCTGGTCCTGGCAATAGGCTTCTACGGCGAACACCTCCGAGTGGGCTATGGTTCGATAGGCGGTTGGGATTCTTTTGGCGTCGATCGCGAGGTTACTTTATCTAAAGGAAATATTCTATATGAGCTTGATGGTCAATCAGCTCTACAACTCTACAAACGATATCTCGGAGAACATGCAGCCAACCTTCCAGCTTCGGCACTACGATTCCCCTTAAGCCTGCGTTTAAAAGATTCGGAAACTTCAGTGGTTCGAACCGTTCTATCAGTCAATGAAGCTGATGGAAGCATGATTTTTGCCGGTGACATTCCTCAGGGGGAACAGGTAAGGCTCATGAAAGCCAATTTCGAAAAACTGATCGACGGGGCAGCTGGTGCTGCAGAAATGTCAAAAATCAGTCTCCAGAATTCCGATCCCGATCTGGCGATTCTCATCAGTTGTGTCGGTAGAAAACTGGTTTTAAAACAGCGGATCGAAGAAGAACTTGAAATAATTCGCGAAGTGATCGGCAAAAACACCATCATGGGAGGGTTTTATTCCTATGGCGAGATCTGCCCGATCAAACCTTTCGAGCAACATTGCGAACTTCACAATCAAACCATGACCATTACTGTTTTCAAAGAAGTTTAATTGATTGAAAATGGAGATCAAGTGGAATAAATTATTGGCGCGCCAGGTAAAAAGGCATTTTGGATCGATTGAAAACCTCCCACCGGAGTTCCTCTCCTTTTTTCAGGTGATCAATGCAACTTATGAAAGTTTTGAAGATGACTCAAAACTCCTTGAAAACTCCATTGAGATAAGCTCTCAGGAACTCAGGGATGCATTCGAGAAACAAAAACTGGATGTCGAATCGCAGAAGGAAACCATAAACAAAATCAATCAGGCCATCCAGGCACTGAATCCTTCAGTCGAGGCCAACTCCGACGAAAACAAACCCGCATCTCCCGACAGTGGCGCGCTCTTTGACTCCCTGATCCAGCTGATCGAAGAACGCAGACGGATGGAGGACCAGATCAAAGAAAGTGAAACCCTCCAGCGTTCCCTGCTTGAAAATGTTTCAGTAGGCATCATGATTGTTGATCCTGAAACCCGCATCATTGAACGCGTAAATACTTTTGCATCTGTATTAATTGGTGCTGAAAAAGAAACTATTGAAGGATCAAAGTGCCGCCTGTATCTGTGCAGCTCAACTCAGGATGAGTGTCCTGTTTGTGACCTGGGGCAAGAGGTCGATAATTCGGACCGTACCTTACTGCGTGCTGATAAAACCACGCTACCGATATTAAAAACTGTTAAGCGAATTATCATTCAAGGAAAGGAAAAACTGCTGGAAAGCTTTGTCGATATCAGTGTTCAAAAAGAAGCCGAGGAAGCTTTGCAAAATGAACGTTCGCGTTTCAGGACAATTATCGATCTGATTCCTGACGGAGTCTATGTTAAAGACACAAAAGGCCGGAAGACACTGGCAAATCCAATGGAAGTACAGTTCTCGGGAAAGGACTCCGAAGAAGAAATAATTGGCAAAACAGATTTTGAGCTCCTGCCGGAAACGGAAGCTGACCGGTCACTGAAAGAGGACCGGTTTGTTTTGGATACCGGGCAGTCAATATTGAATATCGATGGCCACCTGCTTGATAAAAGTGGTAAACATTACTGGTTTCTGGGCTCCAAGGTTCCCTTGCGTGATGCCCATGGCAAAATAACCGGAATTGTTGGCGTTACTCACGACATAACACTTCGTCAGCAAGCTGAAAATGAGCTAAATCAGGTATCAGCACGACTCGCGCTCGCAACACGCGCCGGTGGTGTAGGTGTGTGGGAATATGATCTTACCAACGATAAACTTCTTTGGGACGAACAAATGTTTGCCCTATATGGTTTGGATAAGAACGGCTTTGCCGGCGCCTACGAAACATGGCTGTCAGCAATACACCCCGATGATGTCCAGGCCAGAGATGAGGAAATTCAGATGGCCATTAGTGGTACCAAAGAATTTGACACGGAATTCAGGGTACTGTGGCCCGATGGATCGATTCATAATATCAGGGCATTGGCAATTGTTCAACGGGACGAAACAGGAACCCCACTGCGGATGATCGGTACCAACTGGGATATTACTGAACAGAAAAAAACTGAAGCCACCCTGTTGATTGCTAAAGAAGAAGCTGATATAGCAAGCAGGGCAAAATCTGAATTCCTGGCCAATATGAGCCACGAAATCAGAACCCCACTCAATGGCATTATCGGATTTACTGACCTTTTACTTAAAACACCGTTAAATAAAATTCAGCAGCAATATGCCGAAAATGCAAACACTTCAGGGCATGGCTTGCTTGGAATCATAAATGATATTCTCGACTTCTCGAAAATTGAAGCAGGAAGAATGGAGCTCGATCTGATAAAAACTGATATCAGGGAACTGGCAGGGCAAACCACTGATATCGTTAAGTATCATGCGTCAAAAAAAGGTCTTGAACTCCTATTGGATGTCCAGCATGATATACCTCGTTACGCTATAACGGATCCTATCAGATTAAAACAAATTCTTGTGAATTTACTGGGCAATGCCGTTAAATTTACGAATTCGGGCGAAGTTGAGCTGGTGGTAACTTTTAGCAAGGTGGATGAAACCAGAGGAAACTTCACTTTTGTCGTTCGCGATAGCGGTATTGGTATCAGTGAGGAGCAACAGAAGCAACTTTTTACGGCTTTCACACAGGCAGATTCGTCGACAACCCGCAAGTTTGGCGGCACCGGCCTTGGACTGACCATTTCAAGAATGCTCGCTGAAAAAATGGGGAGTAAAATTGAAATACAAAGTCAGTTTGGCATTGGCTCAACTTTTCATTTTACCCTTGCAACAGAATATCTCGCCAGCGAAAAATCTGAATTCGACGATCTCTCCAATATTAAACGGGTGCTTTTGATCGATGACAATGAAAATAGCCGACAAATAATTCAAAAAATATTTAAGGAATGGGGAATAGAGTTCGCCGGACTCGGGAGCGGAATTGCAGCACTGGACTATCTGGAGAATACCCAACCTTTTGATGTCATCCTGGTAGATTACCATATGCCATTCCACAATGGAATCGAAACCATCAGGATGATCAGGGAACAATTAAACCTCACACCGGAAAAGCAGCCTATTATATTGCTGCACAATTCATCGGATGATATCCAGATCCATGAGGAATGTAAAAAGCTCGGGGTCGTCTTCTCCATTGCTAAACCAGTGAAATCCCAGGAACTGCAATGCTATCTTAAAAGCATCGGTATGCAGCCGGTCGACGGTGGAAAAAGTAATCCACAAAAAACAGCCCAGGCGGCTCTTGTCTTACCTCCCGATAAATTCCCGGTAATTCTAATTGCTGAAGACGTTCTGATGAACAGGGTTTTGGCAACCATCCTGATCAAGCAAATGGTACCTAATGTCACTGTTTTAGAAGCAAAAAGCGGAAGGGAAGCATCCGATATGGCTATTTCCGCGAGACCTGATCTCATATTGATGGATGTTCAAATGCCTGAAATCAGCGGCATCGAAGCCACTCGTGAGATACGTGATTTTGAGGCTGATAAGAATTTACGAATTCCAATTATTGCACTCACAGCTGGCGCTATAAAAGGGGAAAAGGAAAAATGCCTGGAGGCTGGAATGGATGATTTCCTGACCAAACCGGTCGATCGGGATGCCCTTTATAAAATTCTGAAAAGATATCTCAGCTGAGAAAAAGAAGGTTGATGTTCAACGTCAGATTCCCGTTGTAATCCGCTGGATGAGCTTGCTCTGAGTGAAAAACTCTTTGCCGATCACACGCAAAACAGTGTAGGTAGGTATAGCAATCAGCATACCGATAACACCACCGATGGTAGCTGCAATAAGAATAACCAGAAATATTTCCAGAGGATGAGCCTTCACTGACCTGGAGAAGATCTGGGGCTGGAAAATCACATTATCAATGACCTTGGTGCCCTCCATGACAAAAAGGATATATATTATCCTGGGTACCAGCTGGGTAGCGATATCCATCGGCATGCTTACCGCTGTGCCTATCGCAACTGCCATCAAGCTGCCGATAAACGGCCCAACATAGGGTATTACGTTTAATACTGCCGCAATTAGGGCTATGGTAACAGCATCACTAAATTTTAATCCTACAATTGATAAGCCTATCGTAATCAGTATCATGACCCCCGTAGACTGAAGCAATACGCCGATAAAATATCGTTTTAGCAAGTCGCTGATCGAGTTGATGGCATGGCGAATATGCGGTTCCTTATCTTCAGGAAAAAACATAACAACACCGTCCTCAAACAAGCGCGATTCCTTCATGAAATAGTAAGTGATAAACGAGACCGAGAGCACGGTAACAAAAATGTTTCCGATGAGCCCCGCAAAATCAGAGAGGATCGCCGAAATCTTCACAAAACCCATGGAGGAGCGAAATGAATTGGTTGCCCAGGCCTGAAGGGAAAAACCTTCTTCCGAAAGTCCGAAATCAGTCATAAACTTTTCAATTCTTCCGATCGGCTTGCTCAGGTCATCCAGAACACCCGTGATATTAATATTGGCCAGATATCTTAATTCATTGGCTAACAATGGAATAAACGTGAAGAAAAAGAGCAGAACCAACCCCCAGAAAAGCAACAGTACGACAAATGAGCTCAGAGCCCTGGGCAAATGGAACCTCTTAATGTGAATTTTTTGCAGCAGGTTGACCAGGGGTTCGCCAATCATGGAGATCACAAAGGAGATCAGAATGAATAAAACGATATTGGAAAAAAACCAAATCGCCAGCCCAGCCATCAGAATAGTTACTCCTAATATAATCAGACGCTGGGTATTCGTGATATTCGGTCGTGGTGCCATTACGTAAATATAGTAAAATCAAACTACAAACCTCGAATCCATGGATAGATCACAATCTCGGCCAACAGATAGGCAACCAATAGGATAGCCGACCAGGTGAGGTGTTTTCGCACATCCATATACTGATGAGCCGAAATACCCATCACCACGCGCGTATAGGTCATTAATGCTGCCCGCTCAAAATAGTAAGCAATCACCGTTGCCAAGGCCACGCCACGGATTCCCCAGATTTGAACAAGCATCAGGCTGAGACCGATATTTAAAATCATCTCCAGCAGGGCCACGGTCATGAGTATCCGGGTCTTTTTTAATGCAATCAAAATCGTTTGAGGAAATAGCAGCCTACTGGTTATCAGCAGCAAATAGAGGTTAAAAACCCCTGCACTTTCCAGAAAGTTGTTTCCATATACGGCTGGAAATAAAAAGTAGGCAATAAGAACCAGACCGATAGTGAAAGGAAACATCCAGGATGCCATCCGGCTGCTGCGTTCGCGCAGTTGCTTCAGACCGGCTGCAGTACCGTCACGGGAAATTACCGGAACCATGGCATTACTTAGAGCATGTGCCAGGAGGGCCACCAAGGGAAGTTCCCGGGCGCCATATCTGAATATACCGAATACAGCCTGATCGAACTTTGCAACAACGATTAAACCACTGATATATTCGGCCGATCCGCTTAACAATACGCTCATCAAAATTGGCGTCCCCAGTAAAAGATAGGTTTTCCAGAAAGGAAAGGAAATACGAAAATCACCGTTCCTCACCAGGATAACCACGAGCCAGATCATTCTGAATCCTCCGGCAGCAATCATTCCACAGATCGCACCTTTTACCCCCATACCCAAAATCACGGGTATACCCACCATAAGTATCTGGAGGGTAAAAGCTACGACACCATACCTGACCAGTTTTTTTGTCTGATCAGCAATAACATACCAGTACTCAACCAGCGTAGATGGGGCAAAAAGAACAAGGTACAGGACTATATACCAAATGATTTCATGTGGCAGCTCCTTTCCGAGGAGCCGACCAATCAAAGGGCTGGCAAGCAGTAAGATACCCGCGGAGAGAATGGAGAAGAGGAGGAGTAACAGGAACGCATTAAAAAACTCCCGTGACGCGTGACGCGTGACAGGTGACGCGGAAGACTCGAGACGCGTAACTCGAGACACGTGACTGGGAAGAGAACACTCTCCGGGGTTCCGTGTTTCGTGTTTCGTGTCACGTGTCACGTCTTCTCCCGCCAGCGGCAGTAACGCCTGTATCAGCCCGGTTAACCAGAAGAAGGAAACAACGCCTGCAAAAATGAGGAACGACTCGTAAATACCAATCTGGTCAGGCAGGAGCCCTGCGCGCGGGAGAATTATGCTGATTAGAAAAACCGATCCGTACCGGAAGAGCTGGAAAAACTGCAGTCCGGATAAAGTGTCATTTGGCAGTATTTTGCGCCAATGGATCGGCAAATCATTCTATATTAAGCGGATCTTTAATCTTCTGCTTCATCAGTGCGAGGTCCAGTACATCCTGGATCGTTCTGACATAATGGAAAGTTAATCCTTTTAAGTATTTAGCTTTTATCTGCTGGATATCATTCCTGTTTTCTTCGGCCAGAATGATGTCCTTGATATTAGCCCTCTTGGCAGCAAGAATTTTCTCCTTTACTCCACCAACAGGGATTACCCTGCCCCGGAGGGTGATTTCGCCGGTCATGGCCAGGAATGGTTTTACCTTACGCTGGGTAAATGCAGAGGCAAGGGAGGTAACCATAGTCACACCCGCTGAAGGACCGTCTTTCGGTATGGCTCCCTCGGGTACATGAATATGAACATTCCAGTGTTCAAACACATTCTCAGGCAATTGCAGCTTGGGAGCATGGGCTTTCAGGTATTCCAGTGCCAGGATGGCGGACTCTTTCATCACCTCGCCCAGGTTGCCGGTCAGGGTAAGATTGCCCTTTCCTTTGCTCAAACTGGTTTCAACATATAATATTTGTCCGCCGGTTTCGGTCCAGGCAAGCCCGGTGACCACCCCGGCAAATTCATTGCCCTGATACTCATCCCGCAGCACCTCAGGATATCCGAGGTAATCTTTCATGGAATCTTTGGCCACCTCTTTGGGCAGCTCTTCGCCCATAGCTACTTTTTTGGTAAGCTGGCGAACTACCTTGGCGATCTTTTTATCCAGACTTCTTACGCCGGATTCGCGGGTATGATTCTCAATAATATATTCAAGGGTCTCTTTCGGAAAAACAAAACGGTCAGCAGCCAGTCCATGTTCGGTCAGTTGCTTGGGAACCAGGTGTTTTATCGCGATATCAACTTTTTCCTCCACCACATATCCTGATATTTCAATCATTTCCATCCTGTCGCGCAGGGCGGCACTGATGGTTGATGGATTATTAGCGGTGGCGATAAACAGAACCTTCGAAAGATCGTACTCCATTTCGAGGAAGTTGTCATAGAATGTGCTGTTCTGCTCTGGATCAAGAAGTTCGAGCAATGCTGATGCAGGATCTCCGCGAAAATCATTACCTACCTTGTCGATTTCATCCAGTACAAATACAGGATTCGAGGTTCCGGCACGCCGGATATAATGTATTATACGGCCCGGCATGGCGCCAATATAGGTTTTACGGTGTCCGCGGATCTCAGATTCATCCTTTAAACCACCCAGTGACATTCTTACGTATTTTCTGTTCAATGCCCTGGCGATCGATTTGCCCAATGAGGTTTTTCCAACACCCGGAGGACCATAAAGGCAAATTATCGGAGCCTTCATGTCGCCCTTAAGCTTGAGTATAGCCAGGTGTTCGAGTATGCGTTCCTTCACCTGATCCAATCCCGAGTGATCCTGGTTCAGTATTCTTTTTGCCCTGCGCAAATCAAAATTATCGATCGAAACATCGTTCCAGGGCAGGTCGAGCATTACTTCCAGATAATTGAGCTGGACCGAATATTCCGCAGATGCCGGGTTAATGCGTTCCAGTTTCTCAATGTCACGCATGAAAGCTTTTGCAACCTCCTCCGACCAGTTTTTGGTTTCAGCACGCTGGCGCACTTCTTCAACTTCCTGTTCAAAGGGACTGCCACCAAGCTCGTCCTGAATGGTTTTCATCTGCTGGTTAAGCAGATATTCGCGCTGCTGCTGATCGATCTCGAGTTTTACCTTGCTTTGGATATCTTTTTTCAGCTTTTGTTTCTGAAATTCCAGGGAAAGATGTTCAAGCAAACGGACTGCACGGTCGCGAATATTATCTATCTCCAGCAATTCCTGTTTCTCGGTCATGCCAAGATCAGAGTTTGAACAGAGATAGTTCACCAGGAAACCGGCGCCTTCAATATTTTTGATGGCAAAACTAGCCTCCTGAGGAACGTTTGATGAATATTGCACAATCTTAAGAGCCAAGTCTTTAATGGTTCCAATGATCGCTTCAAATTCCTGCGGTTTGTCGATAGGCTTAACATCAGATAAAGGACTTACCCGTCCTTGCAGATATGGGTCCTTGCTGGTGATCTCATCGAGATGAAAGCGGCGCTTGCCATGAATGATCACCGAGGTGGTATCATCCGGCATGTTCAATATCTTAACAATGGAAGCCATGGTGCCCACACGGTTCAGGTCATCTACTTCGGGATCTTCGATTGTCGTATCTGTTTGAGCGACAACACCTATCGAGGTGCCATTCTTATAAGCTTCTTTTACGAGTTTGATGGATTTATCGCGTCCAACGGTGATTGGAATAACCACCCCCGGGAAAAGAACGGTATTGCGCAATGCCAATATCGGCAGCAATTCCGGAATATCAACAACACTTAGTTCTTCCTCGTTGCCATCTGACAAAAGGGGTACAAAGTCGTTATCGTCCTCTCCGAAATCAAAAAATAAGTTGTTTCCCAATTTGATTCCCACTATTTAAGCAAAAAAAAGCCCCGTGCCGGGGCTTTGGGTTTATATCGTCAGAATTACTTCTGCGCTTTTTTCTCGACGTGCTTTGCAAAGCGGCGGTTGAATTTATCAACACGGCCTGCCATATCGAGCAGTTTCACCTTACCGGTAAAGAAGGGGTGTGACGTATTCGAAATTTCAATTTTAACAAGCGGATACTCAACGCCGTCAAGCTCAATCTTTTCACGCGTTGCAACCGTTGAACGTGTTACAAATGTATAGTCATTTGATAGGTCCTTGAAGACCACCATTCTGTAATTCTTCGGATGAATATCTTTTTTCATTTCACCATTACTTTAGGGGACGCAAAGATAAGTACTTTTTCCTCTTTATCAAACATCAGAAAGATTTTATTGATCTTTTTTAATGTAATCCTTTCGAAGGCTGCTGTTTCCACCCTCATTGGTAAAGCGGGCGAATGGCACCGACGGATCGATCATATACCGGTAGGTAATATGCTTCTTCATCTGCACCGCCCCAATCTGCTCATAAACCTTTCGCATTCTGGGATTATAATCACCAACCCACGACAACTCGATCTCCGTATACCAGCTTTTCTTCTTTGTTGCAAGTGCAAACTGGAGAAACAAAGCGGCAATTACCCCTGAATTCTGATATTCAGGAATCACCCCAGCCATCAGGACGCGATTCCGGGTAATAGTTTTCCGGTTTTTCAACCACATGAATTTCAGTGCTTTCCAAAAATTCAGCCGCCCATTGAAATGAGCCAGCAGCTGGTTGACATCGGGAAAAGCCACCACAACCCCAATCGGCTTGCCATCTTTATAGGCAAACCAGATAAACTCCTCAATCAGTATTGGTTTGGCATCCCTTATGATATCCTCCAGATCGCTTTCCCTAAATGGGGTAAATCCTTCAAGATAATCGGCCCACGTGAGGTTGATTACCACAACCAGGTCACGGACATATTTCTGAATATTGTTTTTTTCGAGATGTTCAAACGAATAACCCGGACGCGAAGCTAGATGATCTGCAAACTTTACCATTCGTTCGGGTAACGGCTTAACTATATCAATATGATAGGAATACTGTTGAAAATAGTCCCTGAAACCATATTCTTCAAAAAACTTTTGGTAATAAGGCTTATTATATGGCATCCCGTAGCCCTGTTTCATGAAACCCTCCACCAGTACGCCCCAGTATGAAAAGTTTTCACCGAAATTCACACTGCCATCCATAGCCACCGCTCCCCTCTCCTTTAACCAATCTCGCGCAGCATCAAACAGAATGCAGGCAGCAAAATAGTTATCAATACACTCAAAAAAGCCCATTCCACCAGCCGGAATAACGGAATCTTTGGCTTTATGGTGGTCGATAAAAGCAGCTACACGACCGATGAGGTGCCCTGAATCATCTTTCAGTACCCAACGCGTAGCCTCGCCCTGAGCAAATAAATGGTTTTTTGAGGGATTGAAAATATTCTCGACTTCCATATCCAGCGGTGCAACCCAATTTGGATCACCATGATATAAAATCCGGCCCGTATCGTGGAAGGCGCGAAAATTCTCAGCAGTTATATTGACAAGTTCCAATGTCGGTTATCCGGATAAAACTAATTACGGCTATTGACCTTTGCTAAAAGTCGCAATATTTCGAGATACAACCAAACAAGTGTAACCATCAACGCAAAAGCGGAATACCACTCCATGAATTTAGGCAGCTGATTCTCGGACCCCTTCTCGATAAAATCGAAATCGAGTACCAGGTTGAGTGCGGCAACACCGCAAATTACCACGCTGATACCAATGCTCATCATGCCGTTGCCATGCAGCCAAGGCATACTCATGCCAAACATGCCCAGTATAAAGCTGATAAAGTACAGCAAGGCGATCCCTCCGGTAGCCGCAAAAACACCCATCCGGAATTTATCGGTTACCTTGATAAGCCCACTCCGGTATAAAAACAACATCACAAAAAGGGTGAGGAATGTTAACCCGGCTGCCTGCATAACCAGCCCAGGCATTTTAAATTCAAAAAATGCAGATATCGCCCCAAGGAACAGGCCTTCGAGAACGGCGTATACCGGCGCAGCCCAGGGTGAGGATTGCGGTCTGAAAATCACAACCATCGAAAGGATAAATCCTCCGATTCCGCCAATCGCCATATAAGTAAGCAGTTCCGGCGGTACCACCTCCGGATTTGGATTCTGAAAAAAGATCCTCCAGGTATAAGTAGCACCCAGAATAACCAGCAGCAGGAGCAGGAACGACTTGTTGGCCGTACCTTTTAAGGTCATGACGGTATCATCCGTAACTTCACTGTAATTTCGTTCGTAAATCTTCTTGCTCAGGGCAGGATTTGATGTTCTATCTAACATATGTCTAAAAATTTGGCCCAAAAATAGTAATATCGGATTAAATTTTCGGGAAAACGTTTACATTTGTCGGCTCAAATGGTGGGAGTAGTTCAGTCGGTTAGAACGTCGGATTGTGGTTCCGAAGGTCGGGGGTTCGAATCCCCTCTTCCACCCAGGACGAATCCTTGCCTTTAAGGCGGGGATTTTTTTTATAAGATGAAGAGATTCTGGGTTTATAGCGGCATTACATTGGCCATGTTATTCTGGTCGCTTTCCTTCGTCGGTTACAAGATTGCCTATCAATACTTTGAACCGATGGCCCTGATTTTTTTCAGAATGGTGATATCTGCCACCTTTCTAACCATCGTTATTAAACTGATGGGTGCTCAGCAAAAAATCGATCGTAAGGATTACGGTCAGTTTATGCTGATGGCCATTTTCGAACCCCTGCTTTACTTTCTCGGTGAAAGTTATGGAATGAAGCTGGTCACCCCCACCACCGGTGCTGTTATCGTTTCCACCATACCGTTGCTTGCCCCGATCGCTGCCTGGATGATATTCCGTGATAAAATCTCCTGGATCAAGGTTGCCGGTATTGCCGTTAGTTTTACCGGAGTTTTGCTGGTTCTTCTCGGAAAGGACTTATCGCTCGCTGCTTCCCCGGCCGGTGTCGCCCTCATGATGGTAGCAACGCTCTCGGCCGTCAGCTATAGCTTAATCATTGCAAAGCTTGCGGCAAAATACAAACCTCTTACTATTGTCAGGGTACAAAGCACCCTGGGCGCGCTTCTCTTTTTGCCGATTTTTCTCTCCGCTGATTTAAAGGCAACCATGAATATGCATATTAGCTGGGATGCTATCCTTCCACTCCTATTCCTCGGCATATTCCCTTCATCGGTTTCCTTTATCTTTTTTACCGCTGCGATACGCGAAATAGGAATCACCCGGGCCAATGTATTTACCAACTTCATTCCCGTTTTTACAGCGGTATTTTCTTTCCTGATCTGGGGGGAAACCTTTACCGGCACTAAGCTTCTGGGCATTCCCGTGGTACTCACCGGACTAATGCTTGCGCAACTGACTCTGAAAAAAAACGCCTCCCCGCCGGCATAAGAGATACCAAGTGCTCCTGTTTTTTCGTTAGCCATTTAATTTTGCTACTTTTCCGGTCAATGAAAAGGATTTTCCTGATACTTACCCTGACAACTGCGATGATCTTACCATCCGCTGTTTATGCTCAGATTGGAGGTACTTCGGTATACCAGCTGCTCAACCTTCCGCCTTCGGCACGTTCCGCTGCACTGGGTGGCTGGGTGCCAAGCGCCTGGGATAATGATCCCGCACTGGTTTACCACAATCCCGCACTCGCCAACCGGACCATGAATGATCAGCTGAGCCTCAATTATGCAAGTTATCTTGCCGGGATCAAATACGGTTATCTCGCCTACTCGCACGATCTGGGAAAATGGGGAACGCCGGTCATCGGTATGCAATATATTAATTATGGAAACTTCACTGAGGCCAATGAATTTGGGGATATCCTGGGAAGTTTCACTGCGGCGGAATATTCTCTTAACCTAAGCTACTCATACTCACTCGACAGCCTGATTTCGATCGGGGTAACGGTCAGACCAATATACTCTGTACTCGAAAGATATACATCGTGGGGCATAGCCTCTGATTATGGAATCCACTATCATTCAGCCAATAATCAGTTCGCATTTACGCTTGTTGCCAGAAACCTGGGGTCTCAGCTAACGACCTATGCAACTCCAAATCGTGAGAAACTTGCTTTCGAAGTGCTTTCTGGCATCAATTACAAGCTTAAGCATGCTCCGTTCAGAATCCATATCACCGCCCGAAACCTTCAGCAATTCAATTTGCGCCCTATCTCAGAGGCCTTACCAAATGACGCAACCATCCTTAAAAAGGCAGGTCAGAATATTACCCTGGCCATGGATCATTTGATTGCCGGCGTGGAATTCGTTCCCGGGAACCTGATAGCCATTCGGATCGGTTACAATTTCCTCAGACGAACAGAACTGAGGATGGCGGATTACGGTGGAGCCAGCGGTTTCTCTTTTGGCGCAGGAATTAATTTTGGCAAGTTCATCATCGACTATGCCCTCGCCAACTATCATGTCAGCGGATTAACGCATTCCATTTCACTACGCGCCAATCTGGCTGCCCGAGGCAACAAAATTCCTTCACCCGCAATACATTAATCATGGACATCATTATCGCAATCGACGGATACTCATCATGCGGGAAAAGTACAGTAGCCAAGGAAGTTGCAAAAATTCTGGGTTACACCTATATCGATTCAGGAGCCATGTACCGGTCAGTCACTCTTTACTGCCTCAGAAATAACCTCGCTCCTGGTGGTGTGATCGACCTGGAAAAACTACAGTCGCAGATTGATCTGATAAAGATTCGCTTTGTATACAACCCTGAACTTCAGAAACATGAAACTTTTCTGAATGGCGAAAATGTGGAAGAAGAAATCCGCAGGCCCGAAGTGGCCAACCTTGTCAGCCCGGTGAGCATCATCGGGTTTGTCAGGGAGGCGCTGGTAAAACAGCAGAGGGATATGGGCGAACAAAAAGGTATTGTGATGGATGGCCGTGATATCGGGACCGTAGTATTTCCGGATGCCGGGCTGAAAATTTTTATGACAGCATCACCCGAGATCCGGGCAAAGCGCCGCTACGACGAGATGGTGGCGAAAGGTGTTCAGGTGGATACTGCCGATATTATCAAGAATATACAGGACCGCGACCGAATTGATTCCACCCGCGAGATCAGTCCGCTGCGTCAGGCTGACGATGCAATTATCCTCGACAATTCCTATCTGACAAGGGAAGAGCAGCTCGAATTCGTCCTTAAGCTAGCTAAAGAACGAATATAATGCCTATCTTTGCGGCGTTTTTCGTTTTTTAAATTAGTTTTTATAACTACTTGTATGTCAATGATTAAGAAAGTTGGGGTTTTAACCTCAGGAGGAGATGCCCCGGGAATGAACGCAGCAATACGCGCCGTAGTGCGCGCTGCCATCCATCACAACCTCGAAGTTGTAGGAATTCGCAAAGGATATAAAGGGATGATCAATGGTGATTTTATTCCATTATTATCCAAAGATGTGAGCAATATAATTCAGCGTGGCGGTACCATCCTCGGAACTGCCAGAAGTGAAGAGTTCCGCACCGAGGAAGGACGCCGTAAAGCTTATGGAAACCTGGTAGGGCACAGCATAGATGCATGCGTGGTAATCGGTGGAGACGGTAGCTTTCAGGGTGCCGGAAAATTCAGCAGCGAATTTGATATCCCGTTTGTTGGAATACCGGGAACTATCGATAATGACTTGTATGGAACAGATTATACTATCGGATACGACACGGCATTGAACACCGTTGTTGAAGCCGTCGACCGGATTCGTGACACAGCCTCCGCACACGACAGGATGTTCTTCATCGAAGTGATGGGCCGTGGTGCCGGTTTTATCGCTCTGCACTCCGGTATTGCCTGCGGGGCCGAAGCCATTCTTATCCCGGAAGTGGATGGTCAGGAAGAAGCCTTGCACGATTACCTTCAGGCTCAAGGCAATAAATCGAGCAATATCATTCTCGTTGCCGAAGGGAATAACGTTGGTGGTGCCGAGCAGATTGCTAACCAGATCTCGGTGAAATATCCGGAGTATGATGTTAGAGTCAACGTTCTCGGCCACATGCAGCGCGGCGGTTCGCCATCAGCCTTCGACCGATTCCTTGCCAGCCGTTTGGGTGTTGCCGCAGTTGACGCACTGATCGATAACCAGCGCAGTATCATGGTAGGATTTGTTAACCACGATATCGTTCACGTTCCATTCAACAAAACTATCAACACGAGCAAGAACCTGAATAAAATTCTGCTCGATGTTGCCGATATCCTGGCACACTAATGCCGTTGATCGGTTGACAAGAGCTCTTATTAATAGCCTCCGGTTTTAACCGAAGGATGAAATTGATATTTTCCTGCTCCCCAGAACCGCTGGTTAAAACCAACGGCTATTGATATTACCTACATCCCAAAACCGCTGGTTAAAACCAACGGCTATTGATATTTTTCATTCGCCCGAATGCTTAACTTGCGCCTCAGAACCGCTGATTAAAACCAGCGGCTATTGATATCGTATCTCTGCCTTATGCCATATTTCGTCGATATTCTCTTGCCGCTCGCGCTCCCGGAAACCCTTACCTACCGGCTGCCAGCAGAGCTTTACCAATCGGCGAAACCCGGTCAGCGGGCCATGGTCCACCTGGGCAAAAACAAAATAATTTCGGGCCTGATCTGGAAGATACATACCACACCCCCATCCTTCGAGGCGCGTGATATTATCAGCATAACAGATGAAGATTCTATCCTCGACAACCGCCAATTTGAGCTGTGGGAATGGATATCCGGATATTATCTCTGCACGACAGGCGAGGTAATGAAAGCCGCGCTGCCGGCATTCCTGAAAGTCGATAACCGCGATCCGAAACGCATACGTAAAACCAAAACCGCTGCAAAGGATTCAGATTCGATTACCCTGGTACCCCTAAGTCCCCGTCAGCAGGAAGTGCTGCTCGACCTGAAAGCAGGATTCACTAAAACACCGGTACACCTGCTGCACGGAATCACCTCCAGCGGAAAAACTGAAATATATATCCACCTGATAATGGAACAGATGGAGCAAAACCGCCAGGTTCTTTATCTGTTACCGGAAATTGCACTGACTACACAGATTATCGTCAGGCTTCAGAATGTTTTCGGCGAACGGGTATTGGTTTATCATTCAAGATTCACGCAGGTGCGGCGCCTGAAAGTATGGAACCAGGTACTGAAGGGCCCGGGCGGACAGGGTCAGCTGATTCTTGGTGTCCGGTCTTCCATTTTTCTGCCATTTAAAAATCTTGGATTGATTATCGTTGATGAAGAACACGAGCAGTCCTATAAACAGCAGGATCCGGCTCCGCGATATAATGCCCGCGATGTTGCTATAATTCTGGGTAATATTCATAAAGTACCTGTACTGATGGGCTCTGCAACCCCTTCGATCGAATCCTATCAGCAGGCACATGCAGGAAAATATCAGCTCCATGAACTAAATGAAAGATTTGGCGGAATCGATCGTCCGGAAATACTCCTTGCTGACGCCCGCGATGCACGCAAACGCAAAAAGATGAATGGGCCTTTTACACCGCTCCTCCTCCATGCTATTGATGAAACTCTTATGCGCAAGGAGCAGGTAATCCTCTTTCAAAACCGACGCGGATATAGTCCGTATATCGAGTGCCAGGATTGCAAGGCGATTCCGAAATGCCGTAATTGCGATGTCAGTCTAACGCTGCACAGATCGCAAAGCAAACTGGAGTGTCACTACTGCGGTTATTCAGAGCGCGTGCCAACACGCTGTCCAACTTGCGCATCCACAAACATCAGCATGAGGGGTCTGGGTACGGAGCGCATTGAGGAAGATTTACAACTGCTGTTTCCGGATGCCCGGCTGGCTCGGCTGGATCTCGACAGCACGCGTTCAGCTTCCGCTTTCAGCCGGATTCTTACTGATTTCGAAGAGGGTAAAACAGATATTCTCATAGGCACCCAAATGGTCTCCAAAGGACTGGACTTCAGTAAGGTCAGCCTTGTTGGGATCATGGATGCCGATCAGCTCTTAAACTACCCCGATTTCCGTTCTTATGAGCGTAGCTTCCACCTGATGACCCAGGTTGCAGGCCGTGCCGGGCGTCGGGATACGCAGGGCACAGTAGTCATTCAATGCTCCGATCCCTCTCACCCGGTGATTCAACAAGTACTTGAAAATGATCTCACTGCGTTTTATCATAATGAACTAAGCGAACGTCAGCAGTTTGGATATCCGCCATTTACACGGCTAATCAGGTTCAATATCAAACATGCTGATTTGAAAGTGGCTGTTGAAGCCGCATCCGACCTCGCTTATATCCTTAAACAGGCCCTGCCTGGCAGGGTGATGGGTCCGCAGGCCCCAGTTGTCGGCCGAATCCAGGGAAAATATATCCAGAATATACTCGTCAAACTGGAACGCAACCCAGAACTTCAAATCCGAAAAAAGGCAATAGCTTCGCTGATTAAAGAATTTACTGATAAAAGGACCTATGGCAGCCTGATCATCCAGGCCGACGTTGATCCGCTATAATACAATATATATGTACTGGAAAAACGGAAAGTTTATCCCGAAGGAATTCTTGGAAGATCCTGATCCGACACTCGTACCGATGGTTTATGAAGTATTCCGGGTATATAAACACATCTCTCTGTTCCTCGATGAGCATATGGTCAGGCTATTCCATTCCATCAAACTGCTCGGTTTCAGCGAACCCTGGTCACGCGCCCAGCTCGAAAAACACCTTTCGGACCTCCTGGACACGGAGCCTGACAGAATCGGAAATATCAAAATCCGCCTGAGCTGGTGGCCCGAACCGCATCTGGAAATCGGATATATCCCGCATAAATATCCTATACAACAGGAACAGACTGATGGAGTGAATGTTGCAACATTTCACGCTATGAGGAATACTCCGAATATCAAAATCTGGAACGATGCACTCCGGAAAAGAACCAATCAGGCCCTGAAAGACCTGAATGTATTTGAAGTTTTGCTGGTGAACGAGGAAGGACATATCACTGAAGGGGGCCGGACAAATCACTTTTATGTGAAAGATGGTACCCTTTTCACAGCCCCTGTGGTATCGGTTTTACCGGGTATAACAAGGCAAAAAGTATTGGATGCAGCTGATATTTTGAACATAAAGTGGATCGAAAAATATCTGCATGAAAGTGAAGTCGGCAGTGTAGATGAAATGTTTACTTCAGGAACCTCGGCTGGTGTTCAGCCCATAGCCACGGTCAATGGAATTAGTCTTTCAGAACACAGGCCGATCACCATGCAATTGCAGAAACTTTATAATCAAATGGTTGAACAACAAATTGGACCGAATAATTATGGATGGTAAAATATATACACAGAAAGATTTCGACAAAATCACCGACCGTACAGGCACTGAAAGTATCAAGTGGGATGGACGTGAAAGAGTATTTGGCAAGGCCGATGTAATTCCTCTTTGGGTGGCTGATATGGATTTCGAGACCCCTGAATTTATCCGGAAAAGAATTGCCAAACGCCTTGAACACCCGATTTTGGGCTATACCTATCGAAGTGCTGCCTTCTCCGGATCATTTACCTCCTGGGTAAAACGCCGTCACAACTGGACCATCGACCCCGCCTGGGTGACCTTTATGCCCGGCGTAGTAGCTGCGGTTTCTGTGGCAGTTTTGGCATATACCAAGCCAGAGGATGAAGTAATCATCCAGCCACCAGTTTACCATCCTTTTTACTTTTGCGTGGAAGGTCATGGAAGAAAGCTGGTGTTCAACCATTTGATACATCAAAATGGAAGATTCACTTTCGACCTTGAAGGGCTGAAAAGCCTGATCACACCCAGAACTAAAATGCTGATTCTCTCTAGCCCTCATAACCCCGGAGGAACAGTCTGGACCCCAAAAGAATTGAGAGGATTGGTGGAAGTTTGCAAGGAACACGATATCATGATCGTTTCCGATGAAATTCACTCCGACCTGGTATTCAGTCCGAATGTTCATACCCCGATTTTAAAAGTCGCCGAAGACTATAAACACAGGATCTTCCTGACCATGGCGCCATCCAAAACTTTCAACCTGGCAGCTATGAGTTCGTCGATTGTGGTAATTCCCGATGAAAAACAGCTCAAAGTATATGAAGATCTGGTACATACCCTTCATATTGGACTAGGTAATGTATTCGGATTTGAGGCATTGGAAGCTTCTTATGAAGAAGGTGATCAGTGGCTCGATCAACTGATGGTTTACCTGACAGCCAACAGGCAGCTTATTTTTGATTTTCTGCAAAAAGAGATCCCACAGGTGGAAATGATGGTTCCGGAAGCTACCTATATGACCTGGCTCGATTTCAGTAAATTCGGAATGACTCAGGAAGAATTAACCAAATTCATGATCGAAAAGGCTAGTCTGGGTTTGAATAGCGGTACTCAATTCGGTAAAGGTGGAGAAGGATTTATGAGATTGAATTTCGGTTGCCCCCGCAGCATACTCGAACAAGGTTTGAATCAATTGAAGACTGCCCTTCAGACCAATAAGCTGATTTAAACAAATAATGGAGAAAATAGCGATTGCCGGAGGATCCGGATTAATTGGTCAGGCGCTGATTCCAGTACTTCAGTCAGCCGGATTTGATGCATTTGCTCTCCGCAGACCCTATACTCCTGATTCACTTTCTGGCGTCACCACAATAATTAACCTTGCCGGAGAGAATCTATCCGCTGGCAGATGGACTGAGGAGCGAAAAAAGAAGATTATTGAAAGTCGTGTAAATTCTTTGGCTTCACTTAGGGAGTTGGTCAGCCACAAGTCCTCCACGATTAAAACATTGATATCTGCCTCTGCTATAGGATATTACGGATCAACAACCAGTGACCGTATTTATTCAGAAACCGACCCGGCAGGTAATGATTTCCTGGCCGAGGTATGCCATGAGTGGGAATCTGCTGCAGATTCATTTGAGCCGCTGGGCATCAGGGTAGTTAAAATCAGAATTGGCGTGGTTCTCAGCGAAAAGGGAGGTGCGTTGCCAAAAATGATGATGCCGCTGAAATTCGGTGTATCGGTTCCCCTTGGATCAGGCAAACAATGGCTTCCCTGGATACATATCGATGACCTGGTCCGGATTTTTCTTCACCTCCTTCAACATCGTGAATTATCCGGCCCATTCAATGCTGTTGCACCGAATCCGTTAACAAACAGTGAATTCATGAAACTTTTGGCTGTACAGAAACACAGATTGTTTTTCCCGATAGGTGTTCCAGCATTTTTACTGAAAGCATTGCTCGGCGAAATGGCGGTTGTTACACTCGAAGGCACCAGGGTATCTGCAGAAAAGCTGATCAAATCGGGCTTTAAATTTGAAGTTTCCAGTTTACCTGCACCTTCCCGCTAAACCCGCCGGGGTTATCTGCCGCAATGTGTTTCAGGTCGGTGTAAGCAGTCCGGCCGACCTTTACTTCCAAATCGAGATTCTTCAATATTGACCAGCGCATAACCGCAAAACAGCCAGTACCTGACCCGGTAAGGACTGGTGCCGAAAATCCAAATCGTACATCAGGTTCAAAGGTATATAGCGGGTCACTGGAAGATTCAACCGAAAATATCCGGAATCCACAGGTTATATGAAGTTTTTTACCCTTTGTTGCCAGGCTCAGTGAACAATCCGCCGTAGTGCCTTTACTGATAATAGTACCGAATCCTTTAAATTGTTGCCGGATGCCGGCTCTTAATCTTAGGGTTCCTGATTGGGCCGGATCGGAATCGAAAGCCATTTTCCAGGTGAGTTTTTGCGGTACCGATCTGCCCGATTCCAGAAAGTCCAGTTGCAAAGAACTAAGGCAGGTCCACTTGCTTTTTGAAAGGAATTTCACCTGTTGAGCGACGCGGGTTGAATAGTTCATGAATCGTGTATTCGACCCCGGCCATTGCGATAGGTTCACCTCAATGGATCCCAGCGTTTCCAGCTGACGACCCGGTGCAAAACGGTAGGATGCGATAACTTTCTGACCTTCATTTGTTTGCGCCACCCCGGACTGAAAAAGCGTATAAGTAACCGGATAACCGGGCGTGCATCCACTATAGCGCAGAACCGCAGAAAAACCGTGGGCCTCGAACCACCTGATTCCACCGATCCAGGCGTAACCGCCATTCGGACTCCAGCCTGCTTCGCCGAACAGTATCCCAAATGGAACACGAACCTGCCCCCAGAAACCTATTCTGATATACCTTTCTGAATCAGGTTGCCACATGGAAGTCCAGCCCTCTTTGACAGCAGGCGGAAACCGTGTTCCGGCCATTATCCCGGTTATTCCGACCTCCGAAGAGATAAAACTTCGCTTATAACCAATGCCAGTGACCCCCTCTTGAGTCAAATCCTTCCCTGAACCATACACAACAACCTCTGATTGGCCTATTTGTATATTGCCAGCCACACCTCGTAAAAACCTGCCTTCAGAAGATCCTGAATAAGGCCGGATCCCCTTCCCCGCCCTGCAAAGTGATCCTGGATTTCCTATGGATACTGAAAAAACCGGTCCCGATCCGGCCACTGCGCCAAAACCTGAACTCACCTGGAAATCACCTATGATGATCTCCCTAAAAATCTCCCCTGGCCTGATCAGTAAACTTTGGGTCGCATGCTCCGGCACCCCAGTTCGAGGCAAAACAAAACAGGTATCACCTGCAGCCTGACTCGCTTGCAGACGATATTCCCAACGCCTTGAATCACTGACCTTTAGCCGGTATTTTATCGAAATTGGTAATATAAAATCGCCGGAATCCGATCTGCAATCACCTAGATCAGCATTAACGGGAACATTCACAGTGAACAAGTGCGTCGTGGAATGGCGGTCCGGCAATACTCCTCCGGTTAAGCTATCCATTTCCAGCAACCATTCCATAGCTATATCGGGATACAGGTTCAATCCCTCCCATTCATAAGCCTCCAGCCATTCCGCCAGCACTGAATCAGGGTCCTCGCTCAATGATTGCGCATAATCGCTGACACAGATACAGCAAAAAAGCACCACCAAAAATGAAATTCTCGTTTCTATCGTCTTCATTGTGTTCAGTCTCTTGTCTCCTGTCTTCCGTCTTCCGTCTTCAAAACCCAATCTGCACTTCCGGTGTGATTCCTAGACCATTATGCTGTTCCAGCCGGACATGCAGATTATATCTATTTAAAGTCCAGTTGATTCCTAAGGATACTCCAAAAGGCAGAACATCAAACAGTCCAATGAGACTGATCTTGTCGTTTAAGTTTATCCTGATTCCTGAAGTGATGGGTCCAAATTGCAGCTGGCTGATTCGGAAGCCCTCGATCAGACCGATGAGACGGCCAGGTTCATGGAAGAGGAAAAATGCCATCTCCGGATCGCCACGCGTTACATTGGAAGGAAATATCCAACCGGGGAAATCGAAAATATCGACCTGTAAGCTGAGCATCTCGCTGACTTTCCATGATAGGTCAATATTTCCGCCGAGCCTTAATGTAGGAGGTCGCTCCTTCAGCCCGATCATGGATGCCCTGAGCTGCAGCATGCAACTGACCTTCCTGAATTGCCTGAAATGAGATAAATAAAGATGGTACCACGAATATCCGGGAATGCCATCGCGGAGGAATACAAAAGAGGAATGTCCGGAGCCGGAAGTATAGCCAGCCGAAATTCCTGTGGCATTCCAGTTTGAGACGCAATAATATTGAAGGGTGAACAGCGACCAGTCAAAACTTTTTTTGGCAACTCCCGCATCAGGCCAGACAGTATTCCGCATGACGGCAGCAACGGGATCCTGTGCCGGAAGGACGGCAGGTGCCGCAAAAAACATCAGGATGAAAAAATAAATTGGGCGCATCTTTCCTTTTTACAGGATATAGATGCGCCCAACCAGCCAGAATGGAAAAAATCCGGACTAATTAGTTTTAAACTTAAACGAAACTTCTTTCAGGGAGTCATTGGCCTTAACCACCTTCTTCGCCAAGCCCTCCTTGAAGTTAACCAGCTTTTCCTGCAGCGTGGCATCACCGGTTGCTAACATCTGAATCGCAAGGATCCCGGCATTTCGGGCTCCGTTCAGGGCAACCGTGGCAACAGGAATTCCGGCCGGCATTTGCAGGATCGACAATATTGAATCCCAGCCATCGATAGAATTGGATGATTTGATCGGTACACCTATGACAGGGCAAATTGTCATCGCTGCAATCACGCCTGGCAAATGAGCTGCCCCACCGGCACCGGCAATAATAACCCGGATACCACGGGAGAAGGCCCCTTTGGCAAAATCCGCAACCAGATCAGGAGTGCGGTGAGCCGACAAAGCATGAATTTCAAAAGGGATTTCAAACTCATCAAACAACTTGGCAGCCTCCTCCATGACAGGCAGGTCGGAGGTGCTTCCCATGATGATACTGACTATTGGATTCATTCGTTCAGGATTAATGATTACCTTCGCAAGGTAGGAAAAACAGCCAATCCGGAAACTATGGACACCGTTAAAGTTCTCGACAAAACCTTTGTAAGCTTCATCCCGCACCTGCGGATACAGGAGACAATTGCGAAAATGGCTGCCGATCTCGATCGGGACATGTTTGATGATGATCCCCTCTTTCTAGCGGTATTAAACGGCTCATTTATTTTCGCCGCTGATCTGTTTAAGCAGATAAAAATGCCGGCAAGGATATCTTTTGTGAAAATGGCATCTTATATGGGAACAGGCTCCTCCGGAAAAGTCGATCAATTGATCGGCCTTCAGGAAGTCATTACCGGCAAGAATATCGTCATAATCGAAGATATTATCGATACCGGGCTCACCTTGACAAAACTTTTCGACCATCTGGAAGCCCTGAAGCCGGCTTCAGTCAAGATTGCAACCCTGTTATTCAAGCCCGATGCCTTTAAGGCAAATTTTAAAATCGATTATATAGGCATCGAAATTCCAAACAATTTCGTCGTTGGCTATGGCCTTGATTATGATGGCTATGGAAGAAACAGCAAGGACATTTATACTCTTTAAAACTCTGTAGAGACGCATTTAGGCATCTCTACCATAACCTATTTATATAACATGATTCACCTTATTCTATTCGGTCCCCCGGGAGCAGGCAAAGGCACCCAAGCTCAATCACTTGTTGATTATTTTAAATTTATGCACATCTCCACCGGTGATTTGCTCCGTGGGGAGATAGCTGCAAAAACAGAACTGGGCCTCGAAGCCAAAAGGTTTATCGATGCAGGCGAACTCGTTCCGGATGAAACAGTTATCGGAATGATAAAAAACCTGCTCGATCGGATTTGCACGGTTCCAGGCGTAATTTATGACGGGTTTCCACGTACTGTCGCTCAGGCCATTGCCCTTGATACCATGCTAACCTCCTGTAAAGAAGGGATCACCGCATTGCTTTCACTCGAAGTTCCTCATGACGAACTGGTTAAAAGGCTTTTACTGCGCGGCGAATCATCAGGCCGTACCGACGATGCGGATGTTGCAACCATAGAAAACAGAATTACTGTTTACGGTCAAAAAACCCAGCCCCTGATCGATTATTATACCAAACTCAAAAAATATCATCCTATTGAAGGCGTGGGCTCCGTCGAAGAGATCTCGGCACGTTTAATCAGCAAGGTAAAATCTCTTTAATTAGCAAATTGTCACATTAGCAAATTAGCACATTATTTATGTCAACCGTCAGTTTCATCGATTATGTAAAAATCTTCACCCGTTCAGGCAAGGGCGGAGCAGGATCGGCTCACCTCAAACGGATAAAGTACAACGCAAAGGCAGGTCCTGACGGGGGTGACGGTGGCCGTGGAGGGCACGTTTACCTGAGGGCCGATAAGCAGATGTGGACGCTTCTTCATTTGAAATATAACAGGCACGTTTTCGCAAAAGATGGTGTCGATGGCAGCAAGGACCAAAGTACCGGCGCTGAAGGTGAAGACGTATATATTGATGTCCCACTCGGTACCATTGCCCGCGATGGGGAAACCGGTGAATTCATTATGGAAATTACTGAGGCGGATGAAGTTAAGATCCTGGTTAAAGGTGGTCGCGGCGGTTTGGGTAATGTCAACTTTAAATCATCGACAAACCAGACACCACGATATGCGCAACCCGGAGAGCCCCGCATCGAACAAACGGTAATCCTCGAGCTGAAAATCCTGGCCGATGTTGGACTCGTGGGATTTCCTAATGCAGGCAAATCCACTCTTCTTTCGGTAGTTTCGGCTGCCAAACCGAAAATCGGGGATTATGCCTTTACTACGCTCACTCCGAACCTGGGTATCGTCGAATATCGGGATAACCATTCGTTTGTAATGGCTGATATTCCTGGAATCATTGAAGGTGCGCATGAAGGCAAGGGACTTGGCCTTAGATTTTTACGCCATATCGAAAGAAATCCGGTACTGCTGTTTATCGTTCCGGCTGACAGCAAAAACATCCGCGCGGAATTTGATATCCTGATTAATGAGCTGGAGCAATTCAACCCTGAGCTGCTCGACAAGAAACGTATTCTCGGAATATCAAAATCCGATATGCTTGATGCCGAACTTATCAAGGAAATCAAAAAAGATCTTCCGGATGTGCCCTATGTTTTCTTTTCTTCGCTTACGCATACCAATCTTGACAAACTTAAAGACCTGATCTGGCAGGTCCTTCATATTGATGAGTAATGATCGAAAATCTGGTTAATCTGGATAAGAAAGTGTTTCTGGCGCTGAACCATTTCGCAGGGCCAGCCATGGATCCTGTGATGAGGTTCCTGAGCGGACCCATACCCTGGATTATTTTTATCGTCGGCATTTTGGTTATCCTCTGGAGTACCCCCGAACGCGATTACCGCAACAGGGCACTCGTTGCTCTGGCAACACTTATTCTTGCCTATGTGGTCAGCGAGCAAACCTCCGTTCATCTGTTTAAAGATGTTTTCATGCGTTTAAGGCCCTGTC
Source organism: uncultured Bacteroidota bacterium (assembly GCA_903851365.1). GTDB lineage: Bacteria > Bacteroidota > Bacteroidia > Bacteroidales > UBA12481 > UBA12481. Next base: position 2,338 of record CAINOB010000018.1, on the reverse strand, counting down.
ATGAGCCAACTCTTGAAGGCCAGGTCCGCTTGGTAGCTGCCAGCTGCGGAGGACAATTCGGTTTTGTTTCCACCCATGCAGCAAATTCTTTTAACCTGGCCATATTATCTGCCTTGTTGGTGAAACGCAGATGGTTCACTTATAGCGTTTTCGCCTGGGCAATAATGGTCAGCTACAGTCGAATATATATGGGAGTGCATTATCCGGGTGATGTTCTTTGCGGTGCTCTCCTGGGAATGGCTATCGGAATTACCGCATATGCCATATCCCATCGGATCACACGCAAATGGCGAAATCCAGTTCCATCATTTAATTCTAAAGCTTCTTGAATTGGCACATTAGCACATTATCATTACCATATCAATTCTTATGAAAGAAGTCCGTACACTCAGGGTAACCACCACTCCAAAAGACGAAGAATCCGAGCCATTTGTCAGTCAGATTATTCAATACGACAAGGCTGGTAATGAGATTTCGCGACAGGAGTTCACGGGTCAGGAAGAGTTTGAATCAAAAGTTGAAACTATTTATGACGCCAATAATAAGGTGGTGGAGGTAACAACCTATCTTGATGAAAACGAGATTGCGGAACGCAAAAAATACATTCGAAATGCTGATGGTCGGATCGAAAAGGTAAATATTGAGTTTACCGATGGATCGGTTTCCATACAGACCATCGAACGTGATGAAGAGAACAATACGGAAAACTGGATTGAACGCGACGAGGATGGGGAACTGGAATCGCGCGAGTTCATGAAATTCAACGAGAAGGGCAGCGTGATTCTGAAAGAAACCTACGACTTTAACGATAAACTTACAGAAGCATTTGAATATGAGTATCATCCAGATGGAGAAATGTCGATCCGAAGACATCTGGATCAACGCCATAAACTGATACTCGAAACAGAATATAAATACTCGGAATCAGGATTGCTGATTTTAAGAGTGAGCCGCAACCGCCGGGGCGAACTATCCGACTTTCTGAAGGTAGAGTACAATGAAAAAGGATTACCGGTGCGCCAGTCTTTCTCAGGGAAATATCTCTTTGAGTTTGAATATGACGATAATGGCAATACCATTGTTGAGGAACAATACACTGGAGAAACACTCGAAAACCGCATCACAACGGAATATGATGAAAACAACCGACAGATCAGTGAAGACCAGATAAAATTCAGCCGGCTGTTTGAATACGAATATTACGACTGATATCGGGTAAAGTGAATTATGACACCCCTTTTCGAAATAACAAAACTTGGAATTGACAGGGCCCGTGAGATTACGGAATCTTATAACGAGCCTCATATGCATGAATTCGAGGAGCTCCTGATCGGTGTCGAAGGAGATATAGAACATTATATCGATTTCAAAAAAGCAGTTTATCGCTCACCTTTTGTGAGTTTTGTGACAAAAGGGAAAATGCATAGGTTGGTTCCACTTCCCTTTGAAGGAAAATTCGCAGTTTGGCTGGTCACCTTTCGGAGCGAGTTCATCGCCGAAACAACTTTTCAGCTCTATTCCCACTATCACGACCACGCCAATCTGCAGCTTGAATCATGCGATAATTTCCGGAGGATGCCGGTGATCTGCGAAATGATGTTTGATGAAATGCAGAAAACAGTGCCTGACCTGGCAATTGTCCGTCACCTTCTGAGTGCCCTGTTTACCATGATCGAATCGGAACGAAAGAAATCGAGCCTAATGCCTTCTGATGCTGTTGGCACCCAGAACCTGACATTTAAAAATTTCCTTCAGTTGCTCGAAGAAAATTTCCGGCGTCAGGAAGGGGTAGATTTCTATGCCGAAAAATTGTTTATGTCCTCGCGTAATCTTAACCTGATCTGTCAGAATATTCTTCAGAAAAGCGTTTCAGAGATTATTGAGACACGTAAGCTGACCGAAGCAAAAAACCTGCTGATACACTCAGATAAGTCCGTGTCAGAAATTGGTTACGAGCTGGGATTCAATGAGAAAGCCTACTTCTCAAACGTATTTAAAAAGAAATCCGGACAAACTCCCACCGAGTTCCGCGATGAAATGAGAAAGCTGATTTCCTAAAATTACAACTGTTCTTCTCAATAGTATTACCACCAGTCATCCCGGCTGCTGTTACTTTGCCTCATAATTAAAACACAAACAAAATGGAAACAGCAGAAAAAAAAATCGCAGCAGTTGAAACAAAATGGGTTCTTGATCCTTCACATTCAGAGATCGCTTTCAAAGTAAAACACATGATGATCGCCAACGTTAAAGGATTATTCAAAGAGTTTGAAATTAACGTTACATCCAATGGAAATGATTTCACCGATGCACAAATCGACTTTCAGATGAAAGCCGC
>CAINOB010000017.1 GCA_903851365.1 uncultured Bacteroidota bacterium | reverse complement strand
TGATTGATAAAGACTTAGCATCCAGTCTCCTTGCTGGCAGAATAGGTGCCGATGAATTTTATGTGTTAACAGATGTTCCGTTTATTTACCGGAATTTTAAGAAACCTGACCAGGTGACTTTAGAATTTCTGGATTATGCAGATACGGTAAAGTATCTTGCGGCCGGAGAATTCAGCGAAGGTTCGATGGCGCCAAAAATCCGTGCATGCCTTCTGTTTCTGGAACATGGAGGATACAAAGCAGTGATAACCGAGGCATTTAAATTGGAAGATAAATCTTACGGATCTAAGATAACCATGAGTTATGATCCCGCAGATCTGGCAAAATATCAACAAAAAAATAAACTTTAAAAAGATGGCTTACAACCTGAGGAACAGGAGTTTTCTGAAATTGTTGGATTTCACTCCTAAAGAAATCGATTTTTTATTGGACCTGTCTTTTGATCTGAAAGCAGCAAAATATGGCGGATACGAACAGCAGCGTCTGAAAGGCAAAAATATTGCCCTGATATTCGAAAAAACATCTACCAGAACCCGTTGTGCATTTGAAGTGGCAGCTAAAGACCAGGGAGCCCATGTAACCTATCTTGGCCCTACCGGATCACAAATCGGCCAGAAAGAATCCATGAAGGATACCGCTCGTGTTTTGGGTCGTATGTATGACGGAATTGAATACAGGGGATATGCACAGTCGATCGTGGAAGAACTGGCAAAATATGCAGGCGTACCTGTCTGGAATGGCCTGACCACAGAGTTTCACCCTACCCAGATCCTCGCTGATTTTATGACTATGATCGAACATTTCAGCGGATCGCTTAACGAAATTTCTTTCTGCTACCTTGGGGATGCCCGAAATAATATGGGAAATTCACTCATGGTGGGTGCATCCAAAATGGGCATGGATTTCAGGGTTGCGGCTCCAAAATCTCTGTTTCCCTCCGAAGAACTCGTAAAAACTTGCAGGGAAGTGGGATCACATACCGGCGGAAGCATCACGCTGACAGAGAATGTTCAGGAAGCTGTAAAGGGCTGTGATTTTCTTTATACGGATGTTTGGGTATCCATGGGTGAACCTGACAGCGTTTGGGAAGAGCGTATTAATCTCTTGAAACCATACCAGATTAATTCAAGAGTGATGGATATGACTGAAAATCCTGGAGTTAAATTTTTGCACTGCCTGCCAGCTTACCATAACCGTGAAACTGCTGTTGGTGAAAAAATCTATCAGAAGTTCGGAATGGATGGAATTGAGGTAACCGAGGAGGTTTTCGAATCAGAGAATTCCATTGTCTTTGATGAAGCAGAAAACCGACTACATACAATAAAGGCAGTGATGGTGGCAACACTCGGGGATTAATTCACCTTTTTCCTGGTTAACTCGTCTTTTTGAAAGCGGACCACCGTAATGGCTTGGTTGACAAATCCGTTTGGCGATACTGATTGAAACCTCATGGGCGTTAGCATCGATGGTTGAGTGATAAACTCAGGCCAGCATGGAACAGACGCAATGAGATTATGTCCGAATTGGAAAAGGGCCCTGGTGAAGAAAAAGGAGATATCGAAACCCTGGAAACTGTATTTTGAGGGTTCAATATTCCAGTTGTTCTTGTAATTGCGACAGAAACTGATCACGTTTGCATCGGTGTAATCAATAAAGGGATGTTCATCTTCAAAATCACTGTAGGATTCAAAATTGAGATCATACAGGTTGCCAAGATCAAGATCGCTGAATACCCATTGGTTGAGTCCGAATAAGTGAATATTCCTCGTCAGTGACTCCTGATGGACCAGATCTACCACCTCAGTTATGAATACCTCGTTTTCGGAAGGGATGACAATAAAGTTGGAATTGGCGGCGGAGAGATATTTTTCAAAATCGATACCAGTGGAATCCTGATTAATGAAGGTCCTTGAAATTTCACTGAAAAAAATTGTTTTAACAGTAGCTTTCCGTGCCGGGTCATGTTCCTTGACCTCTGAGTTCAGATTTGACATAAACCTTGTAAAATCTGAATTCTTTCTTTCTGCATATCGGCCTATCACCACAATATTCTGATTGTATTTTGATCCGATATAGTCGGCTGCCAGTTCGATCTGTTTTGGGAGTTTATTTCTGACTTGAAAAGCAAAAGGGTTTTCCCTGACCACATCAAAGGTTGATAATGGCGAAACCATGGGTACATGTTTACTCTTGGAGAAAGCGGAAACCAGTTCGATTTCGTTAGGGAAGACCGGGCCGATGATAAAATCGGCGCCATCCAGTTTGCCACTGTTAAGGATCCTTTTAATGGTCTCCGGATTACGCTCGGTATCAAAAATCTCCAATGTGAGGTTTAATCCTTCATACTGCAATGAGTCAACTGCCAGGTAGACTCCTTCCAGAAAATCATAAAATCTGAAATGGTCTGCTTTAAGCGAATCAGCATAAAGAAGGGTGTCATTCTGGCTGATATTCAATGGCAGGAGAACGGCCATTCTGAAATTGTCATTTTTATGAGGAAATGACTTAGTCTTACAGGGTTGATCATTATTTGCAATATTCTGTTCCGGCTCTGTACCAGCTGCATTCTTTGTCGTTTTTTCACCCGTAACTGCAGCTTTCTTTGCAAAAGCAACTTTATCCCTGGGTATCTTTAAAAACTGACCGGTTTTAACTCCTGATTTGGCTTCCGGGTTCAATTCACTTAAATCTTCAACTTTGAGTCCGTATTGCTTCGAGATCGAGAAAAGGGTTTCCTTGGGCAATACCGTATGCAGGATATACTGACCTTCTTCCTTTGTAGTCTGAGGATTTACTTTTGTATCAGACTGGGGAATTCGCAGTACCATTCCCGGATAAACTGACTTGGTATTCAGATCAGGATTGATCTTTTTGATTTCCTCTTCACTAACATCGTACACTTTGGAAATTCCAAACAATGTTTGCCCTTTTATCACTTCGTGCAGATAAAAGTCCTTTCCATTAACTGTTATATGATTGTTCGACCGGGTAACCGGGGTTGGCTGAAACTGGCTGAAACCACTTGAAGCTATCGTCAATAGCATAACAAATAGCAGAAGCGAGGGCTTTTTCTTTTGGAAAATTATCAGTTGAGTAATTGCTTTCACGGTTACCGATTGAAGGCAACAAAGTTACTCAAAATGATATGGAGTACAAAATCGGCTTATTCAGTTGTCACGCAGGACAAACTCGTCATATTCAAGTTCGAAACGGAGTTTATGCCTGGCTTCCTCCTGGGCCAGTGAGGCGAAAATGTTTTTTAATTCGGTGCTGGGAGCTTCCTGCGACAGCCTGGAATAAAGATTGAATGCCGCTTTTTCATTACTCATGGCAAGAATCAGCGCTTCACGGTAATCCATATTTGGGGAAGGTACAATATCCGACATAAAATCACTGATCTTCATATCAGTAACCATCCCAGGACGACTCTCGAAAATTCCTTCGGTTTTGATTTTTAGCAATTTGGCTTTATGCCCCATTTCCTCTTTGGCAAACTGAATGAAAGTATCCCTGATTTCGGTGTTTGTGGAGTTGTTGGCCAGCCGTGTATACAGATCAACAGCGCCTTGTTCTCCCTCCATGGCAAAATCAAGGATCTCATCTATGGTATTAAAAGTATTCATGATCTTGGTTGATGTTATATCTGTAAAAATGCATTATTAAATTCTTCATCAAAAATTCTGACAATTGCATCACACCCGTGACTGAATAAGGGGTTGAAATTATTCTCAATGGTATAAACAAATGCCGGGGAATCGGATTTTCCAGCAGCTATTTTATTCAGGGCTTCTGCCCGGGCATCAGAGCTGTCGCTTATCCCATTCTTGCCAAATTGTGCTAATAGGCTGATTAATTGATCGATTCCTGAAATTTCTGATTTCATCTTAAGGAAGGGTTCAAAGCTCTGGATGGTCCGCTGCGTGTTTGTGAAACTTCCTTCAAATTCATAAGGTAATGTGGCCGGAAGAATTAAGTTGGCCATCTCGGTAGTATCGGTAATGAAATAGTCCTGTACAACAATGAAATCACATTGACTCAGCCATTTCCTCGTTTCTTCGGGATCGGACGAACAACCTGCCGGATCTTCACCGAAAATCAACAGGTTACGTATTTGCCCATTCTCCAGCGATTCAAGCATATCATCTGATCCATTGGTTAGGCTGGCGCCCGGAGCAACCGACGGATGAATTCCCATATCCCAGATTCCCTGTGAATTATTTTTTTCCTTTAAACAGATCAGGCCACTGGCAGTTTTTCCTGCTTTGCCGGTTAAGAAATCGAGATTTTTTATCTCCAGAACCTCGTTACCCGAAAATTCAATTTCTGAGAATATCATGATTGCATGGGACTCCAGATTGAATGAATCAGCAAATGCCCTGATTTCCGTATCCTCTGTGAACCCGGCATTAGCTAACAGTTCCTCGTAGTTTTCCTTCAGAACAGCACTCTTGTATTCTTCAAAACCAATGCAATGATCCCTTATAAACAGGCTGTTGTGTTGATTTTCCCGGAGGAGGTAATGATTTACCGCCTTTAAAAAATAGTAGTATGAAGCAACACGGATAATATCATCAGCTTTCCGATCCAGGTTACTGCTTTCATAAACGGTAATATTGGTAACCGGGATATTCAGCCTCATCCGGGCCTGGTTAACCATGAACCCTGCAACCGGATTATCGTCCTGGATTTCGGTGCCAATCAAATAAATTCTCGAGGCTTTTCCGATATCGGCCATCGGAACATTACGGTTCGATCCGTGAAGGTATCCTGTACCACGTCCGAGATAATGAAAACTGTGCAAATTTTTACTGCCGGCTCCTTCGCGGGCCAGTTTCTGTATGAGGTAAAGTTCTTCATTTGAAAGCCTTGCTCCGGCAAAAAATGCATTTTCTGATGGCTTGGCTGATGATAATTTCGTTTTTATCAGCGATGAAGCCTCTGTCCACGTTATTTCGTGCCATTTTTCACCGTTTCGGAGTAGGGGTTTGGTTATTCTGCTCGTTGAATTCAAATACTTATAACCGAATTTTGCATAATGACAGATGCTGGTATCTGGATTAACCAAGCCGGCTCCACCGGTTACCTTCCAGACGAAGCCTTTATGTTCCTGGATTTCAATCGAACACCCCAGTGAGCAGAAATTGCATATGGCTTGATGCGAAGTCAATTCAACCGGACCGGGCTTGAAAACAAAATTTTCAGTGATGGCGCCTGTCGGGCATGCGGAAATGCAGAGACCGCAGGATTCGCAATTGGTGTCGGCAAGTGCCTTGCCAAGAGCCGGTGCCACAAAGGTTTCAAAACCGCGGTTCACCAGTCCAAGCGCATCTGCACCTGCGAGTTCATTGCATATCCTGACACATCGTGAGCATAAAATACACTTGTTATTATCGATTTCGATATATGGATGCCGGGTATCAACCTCACGATCATTGAATACTCCGCTGAATTTTTTCTGTTCCGCACCGTACTCATCTGAAAGCCGCTTTAAGTCGCAGGTGAAATATTCACTGCAGCCACATTCCAGGCATCGGGCAGTTTCCTTTTTAGCCATTTCCTCGGAGTACCCGAGTTCAACCTCATTGAAATTTGAACGGGAGGATGCTGGCAGCAAAGGCATTTCCTCACGTAAAGTAGGCTGATAAATATCCTGGTATAGAGCCTTTTCCTGTGGCTTGAAATTATCCTTGCGACTGATAAATTTTTGAGGTGGTGGCTCTATAGTTAAGCCGGTAAGGTATTGGTGGCATGATCGTGCTGCAACACGTGCCTGTGCTATGGCTTCAATAAGAGTAGCCGGACCGGTAACTCCGTCGCCAGCGGCAAATACCGAAGGAATGCCGGTTTGTAAAGTTTTTTTATCCGCATCAATATCGCCCCACTTGGTGATTTTCAACTCACCCTGTCTGGCGTTGATGTTGACATCCTGAATGAAATCAACAACCGTTTTCTGACCGATCGCTGCCAGCACATAATCCAGTCGGATTTCAAATTCCGAACCGTCAACCGGTATCGGACGTCTTCTGCCTGAAGCATCGGGTTCCCCAAGTTCCATCCGGATAATTCTCATCGATTTTAGACAACCTTTTTCGTCCTTAAGAATTTCCACCGGATTATTCAGGAATAGATATTCCACACCTTCCACTTTTGATTCATGAATTTCGATAGGATTGGCTGGCATCTCTTTTTCTGTTCGGCGGTATATGACGTATACTTTGTCGGCTCCCAGCCGTCTGGCCGTCCGGCAACAATCCATAGCAGTGTTACCACCGCCGACCACTGCAACCGTTTTGCCCGAGAAATCGGGTTTTTGTCCGGTCATTTCTATATTTCTGAGGAAATCGATTCCTGAAAATACATTTTCAGCATCATCACCGGGGCATCCAACGCGGGTACCAGCTTGTGATCCTATCGTAAGGACCATGGAGTCATATTTTTGGCAAACCTCCTTATAGCTCAGGTCCGCGCCCAGCTTCCGGTTGTAAAAAATATTGACACCTAAATCCGTTATGCATTCAACTTCGCTGTTTATCAGTTCGTTGGGCAATCGATAGGGTGGAATTCCATACCGGAGCATCCCTCCGGGGTTCGGACTTGATTCGAAAATATCCACCGAATGCCCTTTCAGGCGAAGGAACCATGCAGCAGATAATCCACCCGGGCCGGCTCCGATAATAGCAACTCTTTTTCCTGTTTCGGAAGGAACGATCGGGGAGTACCTGTTTTCGGAGGCAAGGTCGTAATCCGATGCAAACCTTTTAAGATAATCTATCCCGACTGCGGCACCTTCATCAAGCAAATTTCTACGGCAGGCCACTTCACAAGGCCGCACACAAACCCTTCCACAAATAGCCGGCAATGGGTTCACTTCCTTTATCAAGGCTACCGCTTCACTGTACAATCCCTTCTCAATCAAGGAGATATAACCTTGAACATCTACACCTGCAGGGCAAGTTAATGTACACGGTGCAGCACAATCAGCATAATGGTTGCTGGTAAGCAGATCGAGCGCTGTTTTTCGCGCCTTTTTTACTTTGTCAGAGCCAGTTTTAATAACCATCCCTTCAGCGATTTTCGTAGAACAGGATGGCTGGAGGCTCTTAGAACCTTCAATTTCAACTACGCAGACGTAACAGGAGGAGTAAGGTTCCAACCGCGGATCATGACAAAGCGTAGGGATTTCTATTCCGTTCCTGGTGGCTGTATCAAGGATATTTTCTCCCTGATAGCCTGTATATTTTGACCCGTCGATAAATATATTCAGTTCAGTCATTGTGTTTGTCGGAGTAAAGATTAATAAACCAGTATTGCCTCAAACTTGCATTTGGTATAACAAATACCACACTTGATGCACCTGCTTTGATCAATGGTATGAACTTCCTTCCTGTTGCCGCTGATCGCATCGACTGAGCAGTTTTTAGCGCAAACTGTACATCCATTGCAGTTTTCAGGTATAATCTCATAGGTGAGCAGTTGCTTGCAATTTCGGGCCGGACATTTTTTATCACGAATATGTGCTTCATACTCATCACGGAAATAACGAAGAGTCGTCAGCACCGGATTAGGCGCAGTCTGACCGAGGCCGCAAAGGGAGCTGTCCTTGATCTGGTAAGCGAGCTCCTCGAGACTTTCTATATCCCCTTCCTGTCCGTTACCTTCACAAATCCTGGTAAGTATCTCCAGCATCCTTTTGGTTCCGATCCTGCAAAAAGTGCATTTTCCGCAGGATTCCTTCTGAGTAAAATCGAGGAAAAAGCGAGCCATGTCCACCATGCAGGTCGTTTCATCCATCACTACCATACCCCCGGAACCCATGATGGCTCCAGTGGCAGTTACGGAATCATAATCAATTGGTGTATCAATCAGATGTTCAGGTATACAACCGCCTGAAGGACCACCCAGTTGAACGGCCTTAAACCTTTTATTATCTTTAATTCCACCTCCCAGTTTGTAGATAATATCGCGGATAGTCATGCCCATGGGCACTTCGACAAGACCACCGCGGACAATTTTACCGGTTAGCGCAAAAACTTTGGTTCCCTTACTTTTTTCGGTACCGTACGATGCATACTTTTCAGCGCCATTGCTGATTATCCAGGGAACATTGGCATAGGTTTCAACATTATTTATGTTTGTCGGTTTGCCCCATAGGCCCCTGACAGCTGGGAAAGGTGGCCTTTTTGCCGGCATTCCGCGTTTTCCTTCGATGGAGGCCATCAGTGCAGTTTCTTCACCACAAACAAACGCACCGGCTCCTTCCTTTACAGAAATATCGAGGTTAAATCCTGAGATTCCTGCAATATCTTGACCCAGGTACCCTTTTTTCCTGGCTTGATCCAGGGCGATATTCAAACGGTGAATGGCCAGTGGATATTCAGCACGGCAATAGATTACGCCACCATTAGCTCCAATGGCATATGCACAAATTATCATGCCCTCAATTACTGCATGGGGATCACCCTCGAGGAGTGAACGATCCATAAATGCCCCGGGATCGCCTTCATCAGCATTGCAAATCACATATTTGGAATCCGACTGACTATTGCGCGCAAACCGCCATTTTAGGCCGGTAGAGAAACCTCCACCGCCACGGCCGCGCAAACCGGAGTCCAATATCGACTGAATTACAGATTCCTGCGTTACCTTTTCGCCGGCGATTTTTTTCAGCGCCTGATACCCATTCCTGGCTTCATATTCTTCAATACTTTCGGGATTTATGTATCCGCAGTCCCTTAATGCAATCTTAACCTGGCCTTTAAAAAACTGATCATCCGGAGTTTCGAAAAGATCAGATTTTACCAGGTATTCCTTAACCGGACTTTTATTAACCAGATGCTGGCTGATTATTTCAATGGCCCTTTTTTCATCAACATCACCATAGAGCCATGAACCCATGTCATCAACAACTTCAACCAGAGGTTCGCGGTAACACATGCCAATACAGGAGGTCTTTTCAAGAACGAATCCAAGATTATCGGAATCTTTCAGCGATTGGATTTTCTGATATACTTTATTGCCACCGGCAGCGATACCGCAACTGCCCAGCCCGACAATTACTTTGGAGTGTTCCATTTGATTTTGATTTCTTTAAGTATCTGAACCGCAGATTTTCCTGTGAGCTTTCCATAGGATTCATCCCCAATCATCATTACCGGTGCCAGTGAACAACAACCCAAACAAGCAACAGATTCCAATGTAAACAATCCATCACTGGTGGTTTCACCATCTTTAATGCCAAGGGATTCTTCGATCGCATCGGAAATCATATTTGCATTTTGCACATGGCAGGCTGTACCGTGGCACACCTTGATGATAATTTTTCCAACAGGTTTTAACCTGAATTGGGCGTAAAAGGTAGCCACGCCATACATATCACTGATATTTAGGCCTGTATGCTCAGAAATTAAATGAAAGGCAGCTTCCGGGATAAATCCATACAAATTCTGAGTTCCCTGCAGCAAAGGGATCATATTCCCTTTTTTTGTTTTGTATTTATGCAATATTGGCAGCAGAAGACTCAGATCAACAGATATATCAGGTTCATCCGCCAGGGCCGCGGAGGCGATATTCCTTTGAACTCTCATTATAGGTAGGTTTAAAATTGTCGCTGTTAAATTAATGGTTCTGCGCTAAACAGCAAATGTTCAAAAGCTGATGGAAAATAAATTCGTAAAGGTTTGACCAGTGGCCAACTGGTAAATAAAATAGATGCGGCTATCATTTATCCGAACTTTTTCTGAGAAGGGAAATCCGGTTATTGGTCTGGTCTTGGCAATGAGTCCGGTTGTCGGATCGATTTGACTTAAAAAACAGGTTCCATTAATCCGATAGGATAGAAAGAGAAGTTTTGTGACAGGGTCCTGAATCATCCTGATTTCTTTGGCATCAGGATTCATCCCTACGACGAAACTGTCCAGAATTTTATAATCCGGGTTCAGCCTCCATAACATCAGGTTAGTACTTTCAAAAACATAAAAGAGGTTGTGGCTGCAAAAAAGTTCAGCATTTACTGCCTTGTTGATAATATTGCGTTTGTAAACATAATCGGAGAATGCTTTACGGGAAGCTCTGGTTAACTCGGAATTCAAGTCTCTTGGAGTCTTTTCAGCAATCTTAGAACCTTGGGCTGCCATAATGTCTTTGTCGCTCATCTGTGCATATTCGGGATGTTCACCTGATTTAATGCCTGCCTCCCTGATCATACTTGGGAAACCTTCACCTGAATGGCCCGGAGGTGCTTCGAAAATCTGACTTGTCGGAATGGCGCCGATCGTATAATTCTGGGCAGAGTTTCCTGATTTGTAGAGGTTTCTGTTATACGAGCCAAAAATTGTATCACGGTTGCCAGTTAATGTGTTAGCTGCGATAAATTCGCAATAAGACCTATTGGGGTTGAATTCTCTGAATATGACTGTATCTCCTCTAATAACCTGAAAATTGAACAGGACTTCAGCCGATTTATCCATGGGGTTCGGGTAGGCAAAATTGATTTGGCTTCCATCATAATAGAGCTGAAAAATGGAATCCGGATTATACTGGTGAACCGTTCCTGAAGGATCCTGAAAAAGTCCGGAATTCTGATTGACCAGTTTCCTGTCCAACATTTTCCCAGTAATGTTAAGCAACCGAAGTTCTGGTTTCAGTATGTTTTTATCAGGAAATCCAATTGCCCAAAGCCTATCCTTTTGAATGACATAGTCTTGAATATAGAAGCTGTTGTTCCTGAAAAATTGAATATAAGGCTTACCGCTGATAACGACCTCATCAAGATTTTGTGTTCTTGGGATAAGTTCAATAACCAAACTGTCTTCGGGGAACTCGCTAACGATTATTTCTTTTGTAAAAAAGCCGACATGTGTGACCTTTAATTTGAATGGAAAAATATTGATTTCCAGGATAAACCGGCCTTGCTGCGATGATTGGGCAGCGAGTTTGTTGTCCTTCTGGATATTAGCACCTTCAACCGGGTCCCTGGTCGTGGCATCGAAAAGGTAACCTGAGATCTTTTGCTGGGCAAAAACCGAAATTGGAAAAACAAGGGCTACAACTGCAATAAAAATCTTATTCATGAGGCAGCTCCTTGAATTTTAGGTTTAGTTCAAAGTTATATTTTATAGCTCATATTTTGCCTGCCAGAATTGAAACTATACTTTAGCCTGAAATATTGACCAATGAAAAACCTTCTCATTTTTCTGTCTTTAATGGCCATCGGACAGGGGGCCATGAGTCAGACTGTTCAACATCCGCTTTTACCGGCAACCTGGAATATTAAAAGTGAGGAGCTGCTGAGTTATATCGTTGAACTGGCCAGCGAAAAATATCAGGGTAGATTAACAGGATCCGAAGGTTACAGGAAATCTGCAGAATGGGTGGCCGGGAAAATGAAGGAGTGGGGTATTCAGCCTGCTTTGCCAGATCATAACTGGTACCAGGAATTTAAGCAGCCTTATGTAGTGGTATTGCCTGGTTGCACTCTGGATATGAACCTTCCGGTTAATTCAAAAGATTCTGTCCGGGTGTCCTATCATTATTTCGATGAATTTATGCCTGGAAGTTCCTCTGCTTCTGGTACCGTCAGGGCTGAAGTTATCTTCGCCGGATATGGCATTACCGCCCCGGAACTTGGTTATGACGATTATTCGGGAATAAATGTAAAAGGCAAAATTGTGCTGATGCGCCCCGAGGCTCCGTTGTCACCTGCAGTTGGAGCGGAAAAGTTTTTGCCCTGGCAGCCCTATTCCACCCATCAGTATAAAATGCAAAATGCAATCAAGCATGGGGCATTAGCAGTTCTGTATCATTACGGTCCACTGGCTAACACCAATAACGATTATCATGCGGACCTACTCGTGTCAATGGTCGGAAACAGGGTGGTGGAAGACTTGTTTAAAGGAACCGGAAGGATATATGGCGATGTGGTCAATAAAATTACAACTGATCTCAAACCACAGTCATTTGCAACAGGCAAGGCTGTAACTATTAAGAATGTTACTGAATTTCACCCCGAGGGGATCGGAATGAACGTTGTTGGGATGATACCCGGATCAGATCCGGAATTAAAAAATGAAGTCATCATCGTTGGCGGTCATCTTGACCATTGCGGCATGCAATGGGAAATGTGCCCCGGGGCCAATGATAATGCATCGGGGATTGCTGTGATGCTGGGTATTGCAAAAGCCCTGGCAACGTCAGGAGTCCATTTTAAAAGGTCGATTCTGTTTATTGGACTGGGTGCCGAAGAGCAGGGGTTGGTCGGTTCGAAAACTTATACCGCTAACCCGATTTTTCCGGTTAAGAAAACCTATGGATTCATTAATATGGATTGTGTCGGTATAGGTCCAAATCTTCACGCAAGCGTTGGTGTAAATTATCCTGATTTGTATAAAGCTATTGATCAGGCAAATGCCTCTTATGTACATCGCAATCTTACTACATCGCTGGCCACAACGATAGGGAGGCCACGCTCAGATGCAGCCATTTTTATGCAGGCAGGAATTCCATCAGTCAGCTTTTCATCGTCGGGTGGAACCGGTGCGTATCATACACCCGACGATAAGCCCTCTACAATCTGGCCGGAAACGCTACAGGCTCTGGCCTCAATGCTTACGCTGGCGGTTGCCGACCTTGCGCAAGTACGTTAAATTGAAGAAAGGTATTTCCTGATATTGGCCTCTATCCTTGTCATTATGTTGGAAGCATCGGCCCGGATGAACTTTTCTCCAGTAATATGCTCATAAAGCTCAATGTATCTTTCGGAAATCTCAGCGACGAAATCATCTGACATGAATGGTACGGTTTGACCATCCTTGCCTTGAAAATTATTCTCAATCAGCCATTGACGAACAAATTCCTTGGACAACTGACGCTGCTCGATCCCTTTAATAAAATTCTCCTGATAGGTATCGCCATAAAAATAGCGGCTTGAATCAGGGGTATGAATTTCATCAATGAGGTAAATTTTACCATCCTTGATGCCAAACTCATATTTTGTGTCGACCAGGATAAGGCCCATTTTTGCTGCCATCTCAGTTCCGCGCTGAAATAGTTTGCGGGTATAATCTTCCACCTGGGAATAAACCTCCTCAGTCACCAGCTTGTTGGCAATGATCTCCTCGCGGCTGATATCCTCATCATGACCGATATGTGCCTTGGTGGTAGGAGTAATGATTGGATGATCGAATTTCTGGTTCTCCTTCATTCCTTCGGCCATCGGAATACCGCAGATCGACCGTTTTCCTGATTTATATTCCCGCCATGCATGGCCGGTCAGATAACCCCTGATGACCATCTCAACTGGCAGTGGTTCAGCTTTCCGACCAACAGTGACCATTGGATCCGGCGAAGCCAATTTCCAGTTGGGAACAATATCGCTTGTGGCATCCAAAAATTTTGAGGCAATCTGATTCAGTACTTGACCTTTATAGGGTATTCCCTTTGGTAAAACCACATCAAAGGCTGAAATCCGGTCGCTGACCACCATCACCAGATACTCGTCCCTGATATTATAAACGTCGCGTACTTTTCCTTTATACAGGCTCACTTGTCCGGGTAAACTGAAATCGGTTTTTGTTATTGCTTCCATGGTGATGAATTATTTACTGATTATTATTTTCATATGCACTTACGATCTTGGCTACCAGCGGGTGCCGGATAATATCAATATGAGTGAATTCCACGATGGCGATGCCAGGAATTCCTGCCAGTATTTTTTTTGCATGGATTAATCCCGACTTTCTGGGATCCGGCAGATCAACCTGAGTAATATCTCCGGTTACGGCGAATTTGGAGTATTCACCCATGCGCGTGAGGAACATTTTTAATTGATTAATCGAGGCATTCTGAGCCTCATCCAGGATTACAAAGGCATTGTCAAGGGTTCGTCCGCGCATAAAAGCCAGTGGGGCAATCTGGATCACATTATCTTCCATATACTCCTTAAGCTTACGTGCGGGCATCATATCCTCCAATGCATCGTAAAGAGGCTGAAGGTACGGATCAAGTTTTTCGCGGAGGTCGCCCGGCAGAAAGCCCAGGTTTTCACCTGATTCTACAGCTGGGCGGCTCAGGATGATCCTTTTCACCTCGCGGTTACGCAAGGCTCTTACGGCCAGTGCAACAGCGATATAGGTTTTTCCTGATCCAGCCGGTCCGGTAGCAACCAGCAGATCATGAGTCCGGTATTTATCAACCATCTCTTGCTGATGTGCTGTCCTTACATGGATGGGTTTGCCATTATTGCCAAAAATCAAAATATCTTCCTCGCCAGGCTCGGGCGCACTATTTATCCCGTTTTCGAGCAGGATTCCTTCAATTTCAAGGGGTGTCAAACGGTTATACTTATCCACAAAACTGAAGAGCTTCTCAATCTTGTCTTCAAAACGAGTGATTTCTGCGGCATCACCAACAGCCTTTAGCTGATCGCCCCGTGCAATTAATTTGATCTTGGGAAAGAACCGTTTTATGATCTCCAGATGTTGGTTATTAGCACCATACAGAACCAATGGATCAATCCCTTTTAAATAGATGATTTTTTCAATCATGCAGTTAAGATAAAGTCGTATTTTTGAGCCTATCACGCAAAAATAAGGATTATCACGGATTTAGAAACCCGTTTCATGCATGCCTATTATAACTTTAACCACAGATTGGCAAACAAGGGACTATTATTCAGGAATGATCAAGGGCCGGCTATTAACGCTGGTGCCGGATGCCGTGGTAATTGAGATCAATCAGCTTATTGAACCCTTCCATATTTTGCAGGCTTCCTTTATTCTGCAGCAGGTGCTGCCTGAATATCCTGATGGGACCATTCATCTTTTTCTGGTCAATAAGGGGCATCAACCAGGTATCTGGCCGGCAGTGGCAAAATATAAAAATCAATTTCTTGTGGGATGGGACGACGGAATACTGGCTTTGGTGATGACCGCAAATCCTGATTATTATCTTAAACTTGATTATCAGTCCCTGGAGAAAATGGATGAGCTGTCAGGAATAAGTAATCAATTTAAGCATATTGAGCCCAGCTTTCCTGAACTCTCACTTTTCAGCAGAATATCAAGATATCTTTCGCTGGGTCTGGCATTGGAGGAGGCGGGTCCGAATTCAACGGGTTTCAGCCACTCACCAGCCTGGCAACCTGTAATTCAAAAGGATCAGATTGATGGACTAGTGGTATTCATCGATTCTTACAGGAACGCGATCACCAACATTCCAAAGTCTGAATTTCTGAAAATCGGAACCGATCGCACTTTCGAAATCACAATCAAATCAAACAGATACAAAATTCACGGTATCAATCATACCTATATGGAATCAGATCCTGGTGAACTGCTTGCAATTTTCAATTCAGCTGGATTGCTTGAGATTGCAATCGCTCAGGGCAATGCCGCTGAATTGCTGGGATTTGAGCCTGGCACACCAATAAAAATAAAATTTGATGGAACATAACAGAGAGGAAACACTCCAGTCATTTAACCGGTTACTGGATATCATGGACGAGCTGAGAGCAAAATGCCCCTGGGATAAGGAGCAAACGATTAAGAGCCTCAGAACGCTGACTATAGAAGAAACCTACGAATTGGCCGATGCCATTCTCGACGAGGATTTGCCCGGAATATCAGAGGAACTTGGAGATATCCTGCTTCATATCGTTTTCTATGCCAAAATTGGCCAGGAAAAAGACGCGTTTACCATGAAGGATGTAATCGACGGGATAAATAAAAAGCTGGTATACAGGCATCCGCATATTTTTGGTGATATTACAGTCAATGGTGCCAGAGAGGTGGAGCAGAATTGGGAGAAGATTAAACTGACTGAACAGGAAGGAAAAACAGTTCTTGGGGGTATTCCCGCTTCTTTGCCTGCCATGATTAAGGCGTACCGAATTCAGGATAAAGCCCGTGGGGTTGGATTCGACTGGGACCACAGAGATCAGGTGTGGGATAAAGTAAAGGAGGAGATCGGGGAACTGATGACTGAACTGGAAACCAAAGATATTTCAGAGGATAGGGTAGAAGCTGAATTCGGTGATGTCCTGTTTAGCCTGATCAATGCAGCCAGGTTATATCAGGTTAATCCAGAGAATGCCCTGGAGAGGACTAACCTGAAATTCATTCACCGCTTTAATTATCTGGAAAAAGAGACTAATAAAAGAGGCCTTAACCTTAAAAATATGACCGTTGAAGAAATGGACAAATATTGGAACGAGGCCAAAAACCTTACAGATTCAAGTGTGCTATAAAGTTTATTTTAACTGGCCCTGACGCTTCTTAATTCGCGGACAGTCTCTTGTCTTCCGTCTTCTGTCTACTCTGGGCTTTTCTCTTCTTCGGGCTCAGTGGCTGTCCAGTCGATCTTGCCTGAAGTAACCAGAATATTATACCAGAAAAAGATTTTCTTCATGTCTGAGATGTAAACCTTTTTCTTATCGTAGGTTGGTAAAACAGAGGCAAAATAATTTCTGATTTGTTCATCAGTGGATTTTTTAGGATCCAGAATAGTTTTTCCTTCTTCCTTATTATAAATCTCCAGAAAAATATCCTTAAGAGGTTTGTCCTCAGTTTCAGTAAATACGGCGATTTCTTCCATTGAACTGACCTGGGCGGATCCGTGAACCGGTATTCTTTGACCGGTCTGAAGGTTTTCGGCAATAAGCAGGCTTTTACCTTGTGATATCATTTTGTAAAGCCCTGGTTGGCCCGAAATAGCAATGAAGTCCTTAATGTCCATGATCTGATAAATTTTGAGGGGCAAATATACGTAAATCAATTAAGCCCTCTGGCTTTTTTAATTCTTTCATAGGCGGCATTTAGTTGCTGGAATTTTTCGTTTGCCTGATTCTTTAATTCCTCACCGAGATATGCCACTTTATCCGGATGATATTTGATCGCCATTTTGCGGTATGCTTTCTTCAATTCTTCATCGGAAATGTCGGGATTTACCTCCAACGCAGAATACGATGAATCAAGGTTATCCGAGAATAATGCTTTTATCGAGTTAAAATCCTCTGTTTTAATGCCCATGTAATAGGCAATTTTTTCTACCGTTTTTAACTCCTCCGGTGATACCCATCCATCAGCCTTAGAGATTCCGAATAGCACATGGATCAATTGCAGCCTGGTACTATAATCCATTCTCTGGCCAATCTGCTTGCTGACTTCTTCAACCGGAATATTTTGATTCAGAACATTTCGAAGCAATAGGGTGGCCTGTTGAGCTTGCTCCAATCCAAACGACTGTACAAAGAATTCTTTTACAAAGTCGAGTTCCGATTTCAATACACGACCATCTGATTTCATAACAGCTGCCATGAGAACCACCAGACTGGAAATAAAATCACCTTGAGTCGTAACCCCGGGTCTTAAACCAGGCTCCGTTAAAAAATTATCCTGGCCATCAACTACAGCTCCCAAAGCAAAGCCGATAATGCCGCCAATGGGTCCCAAAAACGCCCAGCCTAAACCTCCGGCAATCCATTTTCCGAATTTTACCATGATTTCTAAACGATCAATTTGTTATGAATTTCCAAAATTGCAGGAATCAATGGGGATTTTCCATCATTCCGGATGATAAAATCCGCGAGTGGCAGCTTTTGTTCATCTGTCCACTGATTTTGCATTCTCTGCCTCACAGAATCACCGGAAACCTTGTCTCTTTGCATCACCCTTTCAATCCTAATTTCTTCAGGAGCCAATACCAGTATCGTTTTATCCATGAATTTATAAAATCCGGATTCAAAAAGTATTGCTGCCTCGTGGATTAAGTAAGGTTTTGATTGATGTTGGCCGCACCAGCTTAAAAAACGTTCCTTGACTCTGGGATGAAGGAGTTCATTCATCCTTGCAAGCATGGAAGGATCGTTGAATACAACGGATGCGATTTTACGGCGATCGGGTTTTCCATGAATATACGCTTCGGGGCCAAACCATTGCGTCAAGGTATCCCGTACCATAGCATCTTCCTCCAGAATTTTCCCTGATTCGAAATCTGCATTAAAAATGGGAATTCCCAGGTGTGAGAATATCTGGGTAACCAGACTTTTACCTGAACCGATGCCACCGGTTAATCCAACTACTTGCATTCTCTTCAGGTTTATTTGGCAATTGATACGGTTACTTTACCCGGATTTATCTTAACCGTTGAATGAATTTCTTCAAATCCCAGACTTCTGCTGAAGGCTCCGCCACGCTTGGTTATTTTTACAGGGA
>CAINOB010000016.1 GCA_903851365.1 uncultured Bacteroidota bacterium | reverse complement strand
TTTATATATCTTTTTATAAGAGGATTTTGCCCCCAACTGCCAGCTTCCACGTGAATAAAGCGCTCCTGTAACGGATAAGTCAACGTAATCATTGATGGCAAAGTAATACCCTCCATCCCGTAAAAAGAAACCTCGGTTTTGCTCTTCTCCGTATTTAGGCATTTCGATACCTGAGGCTCTTTTCTCTGGCTTGGGTAAAAAACCAAACGGCAACCCTATAGGATACAATGGAATACCCTCAACCACTAAATGCAACGGACCTGTAACGATCATTTTATTGGGAACCATGATTCCTTTACTGATCGCGAAATAGAAGTGGGGTTCAGGGGCATCACAGGTGGTGTATTTACCATCTTTGATATTCAAAGTACCACTCGAATCTCTTTTTGTATAATGACTGTGGATGAATCCCTGATCTTTGTCCTGCTTCATCACGACATCAACGACAAAAGCTTTCTTTGTATCGAAATTGTAATGAAGCTCAGTTGTTTCATAAGATTCTGCATCCTGCTTAAAAACTGGTTTACCTTTTAGTTGTCCGCTGCTATCCTTAACGCCGCATGCAAAAAGTTCTTTTCGATCGATACTGACTTCTATGTAATCAGCAGTGATCTCTATTTTCTGATAAGTAATTTTAGCCTGCCCGTACATCCTTATTTTTTTATCGGTCATGCTGATAACAGTCGAATCTTTAGCAGGATAAATGACCGGAGCATCAAGGAATGGTTTTGGCTTGGCAACAACGTGTTTAATAGTATCTGCCTTGATCAGCCGCGGTGGAACAGAATCAACCTGACCGAAAACATTGACTACGCCAAAGGCCAGGATCAGGATCCCCAACAGAATTTTTTGTATTTTTAGATGCGATATCAAGACTTAACCGGTTGTATCCCGGATAGGGATCGATTCAAAACTATAGAAAAAAACGCTACTATGCCCAGTAACCTTTCGGACATAACGGATAAACAACAAAACCATTGTATTAAGTCATTGCTACCTGCGGTTTTAATGATTTTAATATTTCTGTTTGCGCACAAAAGTAACTTAACTGCATCGGATCAGAGTACTGCAGGGAAAAAATTTACCGTAACTATTGATGCCGGACATGGCGGCAAAGATCCGGGAGATATTGGAAAAAATTCAAAAGAGAAAAATATTGCTCTCGCAATCGCGTTAAAACTTGGTCAATTAATTGAGAGCCAAATGGAAGACGTTAATGTTTTTTATACTCGGAAGACTGACGTTTTCGTTGAATTATATGAAAGGGCGCAGATTGCCAACCGTAACAAATCAGATCTTTTTATTTCTATCCATGTCAATTCTGTGAAGAAAGGATATCCCAACGGAACCTCAACTTATGTGATGGGTTTTTCGCGAAGTGCAAAAAACCTGGACCTGGTCATGCAGGAAAACAAGGCCATGTTATTTGAAGATGATTATAAGACAAGATATGCAGGGTTCGATCCAAATGATGTGCAATCCGTTATCTTGGGCAATAACGTCCAGAACAACAACCTGTTTCAAAGTCTTGAATTGGCAGCATCTGTACAGGATCATTTCAGGAATGAGGCCAAAAGAGAGGACATGGGAGTTCAGCAAGGAAACCTTGTTGTATTGTGGGGATGCGCAATTCCTGCCATCCTGGTCGAAACAGGATTTATCTGCACTCCAAAAGAGGAAGCGTTCCTTATGTCGGAAAATGGACAGGAGACCATTGCTGCTTCGATTTTTTCGGCCTTCCGTCAATATAAAGAATCGGTTGACACTAAAGTTAGCGATGCCACAAAAACAAACATTAGCATAAAGGAGTCTGCAGCAAAACCAGCGAATTCTGGAAAGTTGACAGTTGATGAAAAAACCTTAGCCAGAATTGTTGCAGACGAGAAAGAGGCAGAAAAGAAAGAGGCGGAGCAAATGGCTGCAGGAGAGAGAACAGTCGATCTGAAATCAGCTGAACATGCTACTGTGCAAGCAGATCCAACACCTACTCTTGTTTCTGAAAACAATGTTGAGTTCCGCATTCAGTTGGTTGCCTCTGCCAAAAAGCTCCCAACAGGCGCTAAGGAATTCAAGGGGATAAAGAATTTGCAGGAAATGAAGTTGGATGGTTACTATAAATATATGACTAAACCTGTCAAGAACTACAAAGAAGCATTGGATAAGCGGAAGGAATTAGCTTCCTCTTTCAGCGGGGCATTTGTTGTTGCTTTTAAAAATGGTAAAAGGGTTCCGTTGAATTCTGTTGTCGATTTAAAGAAACAATAAACAAGATTTATCATGAAAAGCAAGGCTTATATCAGGGTGGGAATTCTTTTTCTAGCTACTTTGATAATCGCCTTTTGGGGACTTAATTATCTGAAAGGCAAAGATATCCTACGATCTGAAAAATCATTCTATTCACTTTATGATAAAATTGGGGGACTGACTAAGTCAAGTCCTGTGACGATTAACGGATTTCAGGTCGGACAGGTCAGGGACATTCAATTATCTGAAAAAAAGCCGGGAAAAATTGAAGTAAAATTCTCAATATCCCATAAATCCATAAAAATCACAAAAGGTTCATTAGCAAGAATTTATAGTATTGACTTGATGGGAACCAAAGGAATTGCTCTGGATATGGCCAGCGGTACTTCTATTTGCCAGCCCAATGATACCCTTACCGGATCAATTGAAGGGGAACTGCTCGACCAGGTTAATGCACAGATGCTCCCACTTAAAGCGAAAGTGGAATCGCTTATGTCATCGATGGATTCTGTACTGATGGGTATCCAATTGGTCTTTAACGAGAGTAACCGGAATAATTTGGCTGAGAGTTTTTCAAGCATTAATCAGACACTTAATAATCTGGAATCCGCCTCGAGATTTCTGAATGTATATGTTAAAGATGAATCGCTAAAAGTGAGTTCGGTTTTAAGCAGGGCAGATACACTCAGTCAGGATCTCCTCAAACAGAAAGAAGGTTTGGAGGCTATTATCGCTAACATTCGAAAATTCAGTGATACATTAAATAATGCCCCGGTTATTCAGACTTTTGCGTCCTTCCGTCAAGTTTTGGATAATGTTCACCAAATCACCGCTAAGATTTCCGCCGGAGAAGGAAGTCTGGGCAAGCTCCTGATAAATGATTCGCTTTACAATGCCATTCTGGTTACAGATGCGAGTCTTAACCGGCTGATCGAAGACATAAGGATTCATCCATCAAAATATATCAGACTTTCGTTAACTGATAAGAGTAAATCAGTTTATACTTCCAATGATTCAGAACTTGCAAAGGCATTGGCAGGTGAAGGCACCTCTGAGTATTACCTATGCGTATTACAAAGCCCCACCCCACTTTCCCCGGACAATGAGATACTGCAGCAGACAGGCCGGGATTTTATTCAGGTGGGTTCTTTATACTATTATTACACTTACCGGAGCTTAAAGATTGAACCCTGCCTGAAAAAGCTGGAAAAAATCCGCAAAAAGACTCCATCAGCAGGGATTTTTACATGGGTCAGTGGAAAATGGAAACGACTGGCAATCTAGACAGATCCCCCTAATAGTCAGATTATTATGCCTAACGTACAGGATTTTAGGCTATTACGATATCTTGAGTTTTAATTAAAAATTATCTTATTGACTTTAAATCTGATGCAACTTTTTTATCAAAAAAAAAGTTGCACACTGTCACAGTTAATGTTTTTTTACCATATTGCAATATCTAATCCCTTGTTCTAATTCACTAATAACCAGTATAGATGATTTCAAACCACATCGAAGTATGGAACAAATGCCTGTCGATCATAAAGGATAATGTTCCATCCATAAGCTTTCGCACATGGTTTGAGCCAATAGTTCCAATCAGGCTTGAAGAGCGCGTTTTGACAATACAGGTACCTTCCCCATTTTTCTATGAGTATCTCGAGGAACAGTACATTGACATTCTTAGAAAAACTCTTCTGAAAGAGTTGGGCCCCGATGCAAAGCTGGAGTACAGTGTTGTTATGGAGCAGAATGGATATTCCAATGCCAAACCCTACACCGTTAAATTTCCTACCCAGGCTAAAACTGCGCTAAAAAACAAGCCTTTGTCCATGCCTCTTGATGAAGAAGAGAGGACAATCAAGAATCCTTTTGTTATCCCTGGTATAAAGAAACTTCATGTTGATCCTCAATTAAATCCAGATTATTGCTTTGCAAATTTTGTTGAAGGTGATTGCAACCGACTTGCCCGATCAGCAGGCTATGCAGTTGCGCAGAATCCCGGAGGCACTGCCTTTAACCCGCTTCTTATATATGGTGGATCCGGTCTTGGAAAGACTCATCTAGCTCAAGCAATTGGGATTGAGGTAAAGGAACGGCTTCCTGATAAAATTGTTCTGTATGTAAATGCTAATAAATTTCAGACGCAATTCGTTGAAGCTACCAGAAACAACAACCGCAACGATTTCCTTCATTTTTATCAGATGATTGATGTTCTGATCATTGACGATGTTCAGGAATTCGCCGGAAAAGAAAAAACACAAGATACCTTCTTTCATATTTTCAACCATTTGCATCAATCGGGTAAACAATTGGTACTTACCTCAGATAAACCTCCTGTCGAGTTGAAAGGGATGGAACAGCGTTTGCTCTCCCGCTTTAAATGGGGTTTATCGGCCGATCTTCAGGTACCCGATTTTGAAACCCGCGTTGCTATTCTTCAAAAAAAGGTTTATACCGATGGCATTCATATGGCAAATGAGGTCCTTGAGTATATTGCCTCACAGATTACCAATAATGTCAGAGAACTTGAAGGAGCTCTGATTTCATTACTTGCACAATCAACGCTTAATAAAAAAGAGATTACGCTTAGCCTGGTCAGAGAAATGATCGACAAGCTTGTTAAAAACACGACCAGAGAGCTGTCTATAGATTATATCCAAAAGGTGGTGAGCGACTATTTCAATATCCCGGTCGATCTTATGCACTCAAAAACCCGTAAACGCGAAATTGTGCAGGCACGCCAGATCTCTATGTACTTTTCAAAGAGCCTTACTAAATCCTCATTGGCGCTTATTGGCTCTCAAATTGGGGGGAAAGACCATGCAACCGTTCTTCATGCCTGCAAAACGGTGAACAACCTCCTGGAAACCGACAAACGGTTCAGGCTCTACCTCGAGGAGATAGAAAAGAAATTAAAGATGTAAAGAAAGGCAGGTAATACCTGCCT
Organism: uncultured Bacteroidota bacterium; assembly: GCA_903851365.1. Taxonomy (GTDB): domain Bacteria; phylum Bacteroidota; class Bacteroidia; order Bacteroidales; family UBA12481; genus UBA12481. The sequence continues at coordinate 40,815 of CAINOB010000016.1, read as the reverse complement.
TTAATCTTCCATGGGAAATCACACCGGAGAATTTGCCGCTCTTGCGACAACCGTTTTATGGACATTTACAGCTCTTTCCTTTGAGCAAGCCGCCAAACGTATTGGTTCCCTGGCAGTCAATATCCTCAGATTAAGTTTAGCACTGGTCTTTTATTGTATCCTATCAATCTTCCGCAATGGACACATCTTCCCCGAAGGAATAGACATGCATGGATGGGTCTGGCTTTCAGTTAGTGGAATAATCGGCTTTGTCCTGGGTGATTTTTGCCTGTTCTCAGCCTATGCATTGATCGGATCTAGGATTGCCAACTTATTTATGGCACTCGCACCACCGTTAGCCACGCTATTTGGATGGATTATTCTGGGTGAGAAATTCTCACTCCGTGGTTTACTCGGAATGGCAATCACACTAACTGGTATTATTATCGTTGTACTCAGGCGTCCTGGAAATAAATTCAACTTTCACTATTCAGGTAAAGGGATGTTGTTCGGCCTGGGCGCAGCAGCAGGACAGGCTATCGGCCTGGTATTCAGTAAATACGGAATGCGTGATGCTGATCCGTTTACCTCTTCGCAAATCAGGGTTATTGCCGGGACTATCGGATTTATTGTCCTATTTGCGATTATGAACAAATGGTCTCTTTTAAAACCAGCCTTCAATCGTCCATCCACTTTAGGTTTCGTTACCGCAGGTTCATTCCTGGGTCCCTTTCTTGGGGTGTCCTTCTCACTCATGGCAATAAAGCACACAACAACCGGAATTGCCAGCACCATTATGGCATTGGTCCCTGTGCTGCTCATTCCTCCGGCAATAATTCTACTAAAGGAAAAAGTCACCCTACGCGACATCCTTGGTTCTGTTATTGCGGTATGCGGAGTGGCCATATTTTTTATCTAAATTGCATGGCCTATGAGATACTCGCTTCTGATACTGGGATTTAGTTTGTTTTTTCAAGCTATTTACTCACAAAATCCAATTATCGTATCAAAAGCTAACAAACCACCAGTTCTGGATGGAAAACTTGACGATGATATCTGGAAATTGCTTCCCAGATATTCAGATTTTAAAACCTATACCCCTGATTTTGGCTCAACAGCAGCCTTTGCAACAAGCGCCATGATCACGTATGATGAAAAAAATCTATACATCGGATTTGATTGCAAGGACCCTGAACCTGATAAACTGAAAGCAACCATCTCTGCCCGCGATCAAATTAAGTCTGAAGACTGGGTATGTGTAAATTTTGATCCATTTTTTGATCAGCAAGGTTTGGTTACACTTTATGTCAATCCTCGAGGAATTCAGGCAGATGGGCGATCCTCTGCCAGCAAGGAAGATATGGGTGCCGATTTTGTCTTCTACTCAAAAGCAACAATTACTGCTGAAGGCTACCAGGTTGAGATAGCTGTTCCCTTTAAAAGCCTCCGTTACCCAAAGACGGATCCGGTGACCATGGGGTTCATTTTTGAAAGACGGATTCAGCGTTTATCTGAGCAAGCAACTTATCCAGCTCTAAACCCCGGTCAAGGCATGAACTTTCTTACACAGACCCTTGGATACTCATTTAGCGGTATTAAACATTATACCCTGATGGAATTGCTCCCAGCATTTACCTACTCATTTAAACAAACTCAGGATAACGGAAAACTGGGGGTCTCAACTAATAAACCTTCAGTGGGACTAACAGGGACAATCGGTCTTACATCGCAATTGATTCTGGATATGGCTGTAAATCCCGATTTTAGTCAGGTTGAATCTGATGCTGGACAAATATCAGAAAATCAGCGTTATGCTTTATATTATCCTGAAAAAAGGCCTTTCTTTCAGGAGGGCAAATCAAATTTCGATATTGCGGGAACCAGTGATATGGGCTTTTTTCAACAGGCTTTTCACACGCGTCAGATCATCAATCCGCTAGCCGGGATAAAGCTAACCGGAAAAGTAACCGAACATGACAGGATCGGTTTATTATATGCTCTTGACAATCCTTCTGGTACCGCTCTTGGTGACTCTTCCTTATCTTTAATTAATTATGGAATCGGTCGCCTGCAACATTCATTTAAGAATGATTCCTATATAGGTGCAATTGCGACAATTCGCCAGGGCACCAATATATATAACCGAGTCGGAGGATTAGATGGCCGTTTAAGGTTGAATCCTGCAACCACCGCTGAATTTAATGTTTTGGGTTCTTCAACGGTTTTGGATGCCGGAGAAAATCAAAAGAACGATTGGATGGCGACTGCAAAAATAGCAAGGACTACCAATCGTTTTAGCGGCGATATCCAAATACAGCATATTGGTTTGGATTTTAATACACAAAGTGGTTTTCTCCTTCGATCAGGTGTCAACACAATTACCAGTGACCTTTCCTATAGCTTTTATCGAGACCATGGTTTTGTCAGGAATATTTCTCCATTTTTTTACGGATTTTTGAATCAGGATATCCAATCCACTATTTGGGAGCGCGATGTTGGCCTGGGGATGTCGATAAGTGGACAAAGGTCATCAAAGCTCTTTTTTTTCCTTAACCCTTCAGATGAAGTGTATCGGGGTGAAAGGTTTCGCACCCATTCGTTTCATTGCAGCATTTCATCCCAGCTCATTCAAAGTATAAGGATCGAGGGTGAATACCGGTTTGGTTATCGAACCCGATATGTCGAAAATCCTTACACGGGTTGGGGTAATACGGCAAGTCTCACCATCAATTTCCAACCTCTGAAGAAGTTCCAATCTGATCTGATTCTGAATTATTCCGATTTTTATCAAATTGAGAATCCTGTAATGGAATTTAACTACCTGATTATCCGAAGCAGGAACACCTTCCAGATAACTCCCAAACTTTTTGTTCGTGGTATTGTTGAGTACAATTCTTTTGAAAAGGATTTTCTGACTGATTTTCTCATTTCATTTACCTATATTCCTGGTACAGTGGTACATCTGGGTTATGGTTCTCTTTATCAGAAGCAGGTTTGGAACGGTCATGAATATCAGCCTGGATCTGACTATCTGGAAACAGTCAGAGGATTTTTCTTTAAAGCGAGTTATCTATGGAGGAATTAACCCTTTAAGTTGTTTAATTTTGATGCTATGAACAAAGCTGCCCGCTACGAACGCATCCATATTCAAATTTCGGAGTTGATGCAAAAAAGTGCCAACAGGCAAGCCAGAATGGCTTCGGTATGCGCCATTTTGCATTATAAACTACCCTACTTTTTCTGGACTGGATTTTATATTTTAAACAATGATCGACTGATAGTTTCAACCTACCAGGGTCCTGTTGCATGTATGGAACTTAATAAGGACCAAGGTGTTTGCTGGGCAGCGATAAGAAGTGGAAAAACTATTATCGTTCCGGACGTACATGAATTTGAGGGACATATCGCCTGTGATTCAAGAGCAAATTCCGAAATTGTTATTCCGATTAAAGACCTTCAAGGTTTGATAATTGGGGTTCTTGATGTTGACAGTGAAAGTCTTAACTCTTTTGATGAAATGGATGCTGTATGGCTTGAAAAAATTACAAGTCTGATATTCAATGATTAACAAAATCGTATCCATTTAATAGGATTTGTGTATTTTGGTGGTTCAAACTGGAAGGAATTTTCTAAATTATGGGAGCAATACTAACAACAGATGACCGACGTCAAATTGCAGGAAGAGGTATGAACCTGTCTGGCGTTGAAAAGCAATTGCGAAATTTCCAGGATGGCTTTCCGCCAATTCCTTTGGTAGCTGCCGCAACAACAAAACATGGCATTCAGCAATTAAATCCGCGAAGGATTGAAGAGCTTGTCGAACTCTACCGATTATACTCTGAGGATCATAAGATTGTGAAATTCGTACCGGCCTCTGGTGCAGCTTCACGAATGTTTAAACATTTGTATGAATTCCGCAGTTTTTATCGTGGGACAAGCGAGGATCAACTTGAATTGTTAAAAGACCGAGGCCCTGATTCCGTATATTATTTCTTTGAACACATACGCGAATTTTCTTTTTTTCCAATCCTTTTGGATGCCTGTGAAAATCGAGGGTTGGATTTCGAAACGGTGATGGATGAAAGCCGTTATGAAAAAATTTTAAACACCATGCTCACCGACAAGGGACTTGAATTTGGCAATTTGCCAAAGGCACTGATTCCTTTCCATTCCTATGGTGAGGAAGTTCGGACTGCTTTTGCTGAACATCTTACTGAAGCAGTGCATTACGCTATTTCAGGAAATAAGCACTGTTACATTCACTTCACTTCACTTCCTCAGCATGTTTCCTTAATGGAGGCGCATTTCGAAGAAATAAAGAAATCCTATGAAGCGAAGTTCAATATTAAGTATCATATATCATATAGCATCCAGCAACCTTCCACCGACGTTATAGCTGCGGATGCTGACAATAATCCATTCCGAGATGAAAACGGAAATCTTGTTTTTCGACCAGGAGGCCATGGCGCCCTGCTCCATAACCTGAATAAAATAGATTCGGATTTATTGATTATCAAGAATATAGATAACGTTTGCCATGATCGATTCAAAGATGACACGTATCTGTATAAAAAGGTTCTGTCCGGATATCTGATAGCCATGCAGGATCAGATCTTCTCTTTCCTGAATGGACTGGACAATCCCACACAACCTTCAATGAAAGTAATTGAAAGTATCTGGTCATTTGTGGAAAACAAACTACAAGTGATTCCTCCACCAGAAAGTGATTCCTGGCGGAAAGAGGAAAAAATTGAATATCTGATTAAAAAGCTCAACAGGCCCATTCGTGTCTGTGGAATGGTTGAAAATGAAGGCGAACCCGGAGGCGGTCCATTCTGGGTTAAAAACCATGATGGTTCTACCAGCCTACAAATCGTAGAAGCTTCGCAGATTGACCGTCAGAACCAGGACCAGGAGTATATCCTCCAGAATTCCACTCATTTCAATCCGGTCGATCTGGTCTGTTCAACCAAGGATTATAAAGGAAAAACCTTTGACTTATCGAAATTTATAGATCCGAAAACTGGTTTTATTACGGAGAAATCCATCGACGGAAAGGTAATCAAAGCTCAGGAATTGCCAGGATTATGGAACGGTTCGATGTCGGACTGGAATACCATCTTCGTTGAGGTTCCTCTGACCACTTTTAATCCTGTCAAAATCATTAATGATTTACTCAGGCCTGAGCACAGGGAATTTCAGTAATATCTGAAATTAAGCCAAATGAAGCAATTTGGTTTGATCGGTTTTCCATTGGGGCATTCGTACTCCAAAAGGCACTTTACGAACAAATTTGAAAGTGAGGGACTTCTTGGTTATAGTTACCACAATTTCGAGATTGCGTCTGTAAGCTGTCTTAAGGAGTTAATTTTAAACAATCCCGACCTGCAGGGTCTGAATGTTACCATACCACACAAACAAGCTGTAATCCCTTTCCTCGACGAAATTGATACTATCGCCCTGGAGGTTGGTGCGGTGAATACCATAAAAATCACAAGGTTAGTCGACCAATTCACTTTAAAAGGTTTTAATACCGATGTTATTGGTTTCGTTGAAAGCTTGAAAAAGTGGAATTTCGACCAACCTGTTAAAGCGTTGGTCTTTGGGTCTGGCGGCTCTTCTCTTGCAGTAAAATATGCCTTAAAACTGTTGAATATAGAGTTCCTTGCTGTATCAAGAAGGTCATCGGAAGGTTATATTTCATATGACAATATTACCAGCGATCTGGCCCTAAATCATTCACTTTGGATCAATTGTACCCCCGTTGGGATGTTTCCTGGCGTCGATGGTCAGCTACCTCTTCCTTATAGCTGCCTGACAGATTCGCACTATTTATTTGATTTGATCTACAATCCAGCGGTAAGTGGTTTTCTACGAATGGGTGTGAATGCTGGTGCACAAACTATGAATGGGAGCGTTATGCTTTATGAACAGGCAGAAGCATCCTGGAGAATCTGGCAGGAAAAGTTATAACTTATTCAAAACCAGTTAGGGAAAGGAGCTTTCGGAGCAATTTCAAAGACATCCGGATCATACTCCACCTTAGTGAGGAATAAACCTTTTGCTGGGACCGACATACCAGCCTTCGACCTGTCTTTCTCCATCAAGATGCCATTAACATCCGCTGGTCTTATTTTCCCCTTACCCACTTCAATCATGGTCCCAACAATTGCCCTTACCATATTTCGCAAAAACCTGTCAGAACGAATCTTGAAAATCAGAAGTTCTTTTTTTTCAATCCAAAATGCGTCGTATACTTCACAGTCATTGGTCTTGACATCAGTATGAAGCTTGCTGAAGCTGGTAAAATCATGTTTTCCAATAATTATGGAGCACGCTTCGTTCATAGCTTGAACATCAAGCGGAATATTGAAATTCCAGGAATAATCACTAATAAATGGGCTTTTACTTTTTGATATCAGATATTGGTAGGTCCTTGATTTCGCATGAAACCGGGCATGAGAGTCGGGAGTAACGGAAACAATGCGGTCGACACGAATTTGTTTCTTTAAAAATCGGTTAAGCTTATCCGTAAGACTGACACAATCGTTTAAAGATGCGTTAACTTCGAAATGTGCAACAAAATGCGACGCATGAACTCCTGCGTCAGTTCTACCGCATCCTACAAGATTCACCTGTTCACCAGTAAGGATTCCAAGAGCATGATTCAGGGTTTCCTGTACTGTCTCTGCACCAGGCTGAATCTGCCAACCATGGAAACTGGTACCATTGAATGCCAATTCAATAAAATAGCGGAATCCAGTAGATGAAGTGCTTAACATACGTTAACAAAAATATCAAAAAATTAATAGTGGTTTCTGCTATTTTCGGCCCGTTATTAATGTGCCAAAAAATATGAATTCAATTGACATCCGGCTAATTAACGAAAAAATCCAGCAGGAAAGTGGATTTGTCGAAATGATCACTCTGGAGATGAACAAGGTTATTGTAGGCCAGAAACACCTCATCGACAGCTTATTAATCGGTCTGCTATCGAATGGACATCTATTATTGGAAGGTGTACCGGGTTTAGCTAAAACATTAGCTATCCGTACTCTGGCCAGCACTATAAGTGCTGATTTTTCCAGAATACAGTTCACACCGGATTTGCTTCCTGCCGACCTTATCGGTACTTTAGTCTATAGCCAGAAAAATGAAGATTTTCTGGTGAGAAAGGGTCCGATCTTCAGCAACTTCATTTTGGCTGATGAAATAAACCGAGCACCGGCAAAGGTTCAGAGTGCCCTTTTGGAAGCAATGCAAGAGCGACAGGTAACTATTGGAACCCACAGCTACAGTTTACCTGAACCATTTCTGGTATTAGCCACTCAAAACCCGATTGAACAGGAAGGGACTTACCCACTTCCTGAAGCGCAGGTTGACAGGTTCATGTTAAAAGTGGTAATTGATTACCCTCAAAAAGATGAGGAGACTTTGATTATGCGGCAAAATCTGGCTAAAGATTTTCCACAGGCAAACAAAGTACTGTCAACCGAAGCCATTCTCCGGGCGAGGGATGTTGTTAAAGAGGTTTACATGGACGAAAAAATTGAAAAATACATCATTGATATTGTTTTCGCCACCCGCGAACCAGCCAATTACAAACTTCCTGATTACAAAAGGTATATCTCATTTGGAGGAAGCCCAAGAGCCAGTATCTCTCTAGCTTATGCCTCAAAGGCATATGCCTTTATCAAGCGTAGAGGTTATGTTGTTCCAGAGGATGTGCGTGCCGTTTGCCATGATGTCTTGAGACATCGTATCGGATTGACATATGAAGCCGAGGCTGATGATATTAAGAGTGACAACATTATCACAGGAATTCTTAACCAGGTTGAAGTACCTTGATTTTAGTCAGTTTGTAATCAATGATTGCGGCAGAATTAATAAATAAGGTCAGAAGGATCGAAATAAAGACCCGTGGGCTTTCGCAGCATATTTTTGCTGGACAGTATCATAGCGCTTTCAAGGGTCAAGGAATGACTTTCAGCGAAGTCCGCGAATATCAGTATGGTGATCCGATTCGAAGCATTGACTGGAATGTCACCGCCCGTTTTAATAAGCCTTACATTAAGGTATTTGACGAAGAAAGGGAACTGACCGTGATGCTTCTTGTGGACGTTTCCGGCTCCAACGAATTCGGAACAAGAAACAGGATGAAAAGGGAGCTGATGACGGAATTGGCAGCTGTACTGGCATTTTCAGCAATTGAGAATAATGATAAAATTGGTGTAATTTTCTTTTCCAACCGGGTTGAAAAATTCATACCCCCCAAAAAAGGCAAGAAACATATACTTCGAATTATTCTTGAATTGCTGGAATTTAAGCCTATCAGCAGAGGAACAAACATTACCGAAGCTCTGCGTTTTTTAACCCATGCTATTAAAAAGAGATCAACCGTGTTTGTAATTTCGGATTTCATGTTGAAATCCATAGATGAACTTTCCCCTTTGCGCGATGGATTGCGCATTGCTAATAGAAAGCATGACCTGATTGTTTTACAGACCACCGACCCCGGTGAACGTCACCTGCCAGATATTGGATTGGTTAAAATGCTTGATCCGGAAACCAATGAATCCGTATGGATCGATACTTCCAGTCAAAAAACAAGACGTTATTACGATAATTGGTGGATTAAGGTTCAATCCGAACTTGAATCTGTTTTCCGCTCAGGCGGAATAGATTACATCAGTCTGCTTACTACTCAGGATTATGTAAGTCCGCTTATTCAGCTGTTTAAAAAGAGAGGCAGAAGATGAAACACCGAATTATCATCATTATGCTTTTCCTGGTCACCCTCCCCTCATTAGGTCAGGAAATCAAGGTTAATGCTAAACTCGATACTACACGGATGCTCATTGGAGATCAGGTGAATTTATGGTTTATGCTGGAACATCCCGAAGGGTTAAAAGTTGATTTTCCGGTTATCCGTGATTCAATTTCCGGAAAGATCGAAGTTTTATCAGCATCTAGGCCGGATACGTTCAGCCGGGCCAACCGGATTTTAAAGATCAGGCAAAGGTTGGTTGTAACCTCATTTGATACTGGATATTACGTTATACCAGCCTTTAAATTCCGGTATAATAATAACCATGACAGTTTACTGACTAATGCACTGCCTTTGGAAGTCTTCGGCATGCCGGTCGATACCACCAAGGGTATTACCGACATTAAGTTGCCTTATGAAATGAAGGTCACCTTTATGGAAATTCTGCCATACATTATTGTCCTGTTATTAGTTATTACATTGGTTGTACTCTATCTAAGGTACTTAAAGAAAAAGCGTCAGGTTGCTGCACATGAAGAAAAACCTGCACCTCCATTAATACCTGCTCATTTGATCGCGCTGGAACAGCTCGATGAGTTGGTCAGGGAAAAATTATGGCAGCAGGGTAAGATAAAATTGTATTACAGTAGATTAACTGATATTATTCGTCAGTATATCGAACTCCGATTTGGTGTTCCTGCCATGGAGGAAACTACCGAGGATATTATACGCGACTTTTCTCGCAATGGTCATATCAAAGAGGGTATCCGAAAGGAACTTAAAGTATTACTTGAATTAGCCGATCTTGTTAAGTTCGCAAAGTGGAACCCGGTCGCTGAAGAAAATGAAGCCAGCCAACAAGGTGCCTATGACTTCATTTTGAGAACAAAACCAGTCATTAACCTGAGGAAGCCCGTTGAGGAATTAGAACAATCTGCTATTGAGGAGGAAGGAAAATGAGCGGCTTACATTATGCATATCCGCAAGTCCTGTATTTTTGTCTGCTTATCCCGATTATGGCAGGTTGGTATATTTTTCGTCAGCTTAAAACAACTCCAACAATTCAGATATCAGGAATTCAGCCATTTAAAGGCAGAACACCAACGTGGAAAAATTACCTCAGACATTTGCCGTTTGTCCTTCGCCAGGCAGTTTTTGCACTTCTGATTATTGTTGCTGCTCGCCCTCAATCCTCAAACTCATGGGAGAACGTTACGACAGAAGGTATCGACATTATTATTTCCCTTGATATTTCGGGCAGTATGCTCGCCGAAGATTTCAAGCCTAACCGTTTGGAAGCTTCAAAATCAGTGGCCATGGAGTTTATATCAGGTCGGCCGGATGACCGCATGGGGCTGGTAGTATTCAGCGGGGAGGCTTTTACACAATGTCCCCTGACCACAGATCACGCAGTGCTGATGAACTTGTTTCAGGGTATCCAAAGCGGCATAATTGAAGATGGAACCGCAATTGGCCTCGGCTTGGCTACAAGCGTTAGCAGACTTAAGGATTCGGATGCAAGAAGTAAGGTTATTATTCTATTAACCGATGGTATGAATAACCGTGGAGAGATTGCACCTGTTACCGCAGCTGAAATAGCCAAGACCTATGGAATCAGGGTTTATACGGTTGGGGTTGGTACACTTGGAACAGCGCCCTACCCTTTCCGCACACCTTTTGGCGTTCAGTATCAGAATATCAAAGTTGAAATTGATGAAGGTGTTTTGCAGGAAATTTCAGGGATGACTGGTGGAAAATATTTCCGGGCCACCAATAATCAAAAGCTCAAAGAAATCTATCAGGAGATTGATAAATTGGAAAAATCCCGGATTGATGTAAAAGAGATTAATACCAAAACAGAAGAATTTCAAAAGTTTTTATTCCTCGCTTTACTTCTGTTAGCGATGGAAATAGGTCTTAGGTTGACATTTTTTAAGAGAAATCCGTAATTCGAATGAATAACGCATTCAGATTTGAAGATGAAAAAGCGCTGGTTGGATTGGCGGTGATCCCGTTACTCTTCTTAATTTATTTTATCACCAGCAGGCGCCAGAATAAGCAATTAAACAAATGGGGGGATGAGGCGCTACTTAGCCGTTTAATGCCTGATTTCTCTGCTACCAGAAACTTTCTAAAATTTATCCTCTGGGTATCGGCATTTGGCATAATGATACTTGCGCTTGCACGGCCGCAGTTTGGAACAAAAATGGCTGAGGTTAAACGCAAAGGAATAGAGATGATCATTGCGCTGGATGTATCGAATTCAATGATGGCGGAAGATATCCAGCCAAACAGGCTTGAAAACGCTAAAATGGCCATCAGCCGGTTAGTTGACCGGCTGGAAAATGATAAAATCGGACTGATAATTTTTGCCGGGGATGCTTATATCCAGATGCCGGTTACGACTGATTACCAGGCTGCAAAACTTTTCCTTAATTCAATTAATACTCAGATAGTTCCTAAACAGGGGACTGCTATTGGCAGTGCAATTCATCTGGCAATGAGGTCATTCACCCCTAATTCCGAAAAAAGTCGGGCAATTGTCGTGATAACTGATGGAGAAAACCACGAAGAAGATGCAGTGGCCGCAGCAAAAGAAGCCGCAGCAGCAGGAATAATTATCCATACTATTGGAATCGGATCAGCACAGGGAGTACCGATACCGACTATCTCAGCCAATGGTCAGAAAGATTATCGGACAGATACTGACGGGAAAGTGATTATCAGCAAATTAAATGAGGAACTCCTTCGACAAATTGCTGAAGCTGGTAACGGAACCTATGTAAGAGCGACAGCTTCGAGGACAGGTCTGACAACCATCCTCGATGAGATGAATAAAATGGAAAAACAGGAAATTAACATGAAGGAATATTCGGAGTATGATGAACAATTCGTTTATTATGCCGGATTTGCCCTGTTTCTCCTATTTGTTGATTTTATTCTGAACGGCAGGAAAAACCGTTGGTTAAAAAATCGTTTGACATGAGAACGCTGCTTATTTGTCTGATAATATATGGTTTGGCATTACCGCTGAAAGCTCAATCTGGGCGTGGAGATATCCGTCAGGGCAACAGGCATTTCAAAAATGAAAAATATGACAATGCTGAAATTGCTTACCGTAAGGCACTTGAAGAAAAAAAAGTAAACCAGATTGCTGAATTTAATTTAGGTGATGCCCTTTACAAGCAAAAGAAATTTGAAGATGCAGGACATCAATTTGAAGCAGTCGCTTCTTCAGAAATAAGTAAAACTAATTCGGCAAAGGCTTACCATAATCTTGGCAACTCATTATTGCAGGCTGGCAAAATCGATGAAAGCATAACAGCCTACAAGGATGCATTGCGAAAGAATCCTACCGATCTGGAGACTAAATATAATCTGTCCTATGCACAAATGATGAAAAAGAAGCAGGAACAGCAGAAAAAGGATAATAAAAACGATCAGAATAAGGACCAGAACAAGGATCAGAATAAGGACCAGAAAGATCAGCAAAACAAGGATCAAAATAAGGACCAGCAGAATAAAGACCAGCAGCAACAACAGCAGAAACAACAGGATCAGAAGTCGGGACAGAAGCAGGCAGATCAAAAGAATGTGAAAATATCTAAAGAAGATGCCAAAAGATTATTGGAAGCATTGGCAACCGACGAAAAGAAGGTGCAGGAAAAGGTGAAAAAAGAAAAGGCCAATGCCAGCAAGGTTCGAACCATTAAGGATTGGTAATGAAAAGAGCAACATTTGAAAACATGAAAACATTATCACTGCTTATCCTCATGGGTATCGGGATCCATTTAACCGGGAATGCCCAGGAGAGTATTCAGCTTACCGCTGAAGGCCCTAAGGTTATGGCGGTTGGTGAAGTTGCGCGATTAGCTTACAGCATTAACGCTAAAGCTGATGGATTCACAGGTCCTAAGATAGATGGGTTTTTGTTTTCAGGCCCTATGCTTTCCACGAACATGAGCACCCAGATTATTAATTCACAAGTAAGTCAGTCGGTTAGTTACATTTATAACTATAATATACAAGCAACCAAAGAAGGAGTCTATACTATTCCTGCAGCAACGGCAACTGTAAAAGGGAAAACCTATACGAGTGAACCGGTTAAGATTGAAGTTGTAAAAGGAAATCAGGAAAAGGCTGCCCAATCAGGTGCAAGCACAGATGGAGTTAACCAGGAGGATTTGTTTGCCAGAATTGAGGTTGACCGCAATCAGGTATATAAGGGAGAGCAGATATTCGCCACCATTAAAATTTACACCAGAGTAAATCTTGCCCGTTTCGGTGATATAAAAATTCCGGCGTACGGGGGATTCTGGAATCAGGAGATTCCAACTTCGGAGCAGGTTAATCTGGAAAGAACAAACTTTAATGGTAAGGTATACAATGTTGGGATTATAAGAAAAACGATTCTGGTTCCGCAAAAAACTGGAAAAATTCTTATCGATCCGTTTGAAATAGAGTGTTTTGTAAATGTTCAAAGGCGAGGACAACGAAGTCCGTTCGATGACTTTTTCGGTACGGCAGAAACTGTTTCTAAAAAGATTAAAAGCGCACCTGTAGAGATTACCGTAAAGCCGTTTCCAGAGAGCCAACCTGCAGGCTTTACCGGAGCAGTCGGAAAATTTACTGTCACTGCCGGAATTGACAAGCATGAGGTTAAAACCAATGAAGCTGTAAGTTTGAAAGTTAATGTCAAAGGGAATGGAAACATAAAATTGATCGAACTTCCTGCCTTCCACTTCCCCGCCGACCTTGAGGTTTATGATCCTAAAATCACTGATAATATTGATGCTGGCAGCAATGGCATTACCGGTTCCAAGACTTTTGAATATTTGATTATTCCGCGGCATGCCGGTTCTTTTGAAATCCCGGCGTGGAACTTCAGCTATTTTGATCCCACCTCCGGAAGCTTTAAAACCTTCACCAGTGAGATCATGAGAATTAATGTTGCCAAAGGCGAAAGTGAATCTGAAACAACAGTTGTCAGCACTCCTGGTAAGGAGGATATCCGGGTCATTGGCAAGGATATCAGGTTTATTAAAACAGGAAAGGCAAACTTTCAAGTCAAAGGAGGACATTTCTTTGCTTCGACTGGATTTATTTTTAGCTATATCATTCTGCTTTTGGCGTTTATCATTTTGATTCTTTACTTTAGGTCCCGGTTTAGAAACCTTTCTGATGTTGAAGGCAGCCGTTTCAGGAAGGCCAATGCCATCAGCCGTAAAAGGCTCGCTCTTGCGCGCAAATTCCTCGAATCATCTAGCCGTGATGAATTTTTAGAGGCGCTAACCAAAGCTCTCTGGGGGTATATGAGTGACAAATTCAATATCGACTTTTCCAACCTGAATCGCGATAATATCCGCGAATTGCTAACTACTCGAGGGATTGATGAAGAAACGATCAAACTATTTACCGAGACTATTGATCAAGCTGAATTCCTTAGGTTTGCTCCTGGCACAGACGAAGGTGACCTTCACCATTTAATGTCCAGTTCGGAACAGGTAATTGTCAATGTTGAAAAAAACTATCGGAGGTAGTCATGACAAAGAAAACACTAATAGGACTGGTCATCGCACTCCTTTTTTGGCTTCCGTCAATCGGTCAGTCCAAGGTTGAGCAGATCGTTTTTGACAAGGCCAACCAACTTTATCTGAATGGAGATTATTCAGCTGCCCGAGAGGAATTTCAAAAGGTCATCAATTCGGGTTTCGAATCCGCCGAGTTGTATTACAATCTCGGAAATACATTCTACAAGCTTGGTCAGATACCATCTGCCATACTATATTTTGAGCGCGCTTTGATACTTAATCCCAAAGATGTTGATATCCAGTTTAATCTGGATCTTGCCAATCGGCTGGTGGTTGATAAGATCAATCCTGTCAATGAATTTTTCATCCGGAAGTGGGTGCGAAATATTGCCGGGATATTAAAAGCTGATACCTGGGGATTGATCAGTTTGATATCCTTCGCCCTGATTCTTGGTATATCAATCGTAATATACATCTCTAAAGATTTTAAATTCAGAAGATTATTAATCCCAGGGGGAGCATTTTTCGCTTTTATACTCGTAATCTCCCTGTTTTTGGGAAGTGTACAGAACCGTTTAATAGATCACCATGATTCAGCGATTGTTTTTTCATCTTCCCTGACTGCAAAAAGCTCACCTGATGCCAGCGGCACTGATCTTTTTGTGATCCATGAAGGACTTAAAGTGAAAATAACTGACAAGGTCGGATCCTGGATCAGAATCCGACTCGCAGATGGGAATGAAGCATGGATTCCGGAAAACAGTGTCGAAAGAATTTAGATTCAGATCATTTTGCGTTGCTGCATGGAAACGATCATTGAATCAGCGATCTCTTCCAAACTAAAATACTCGCAGTTATAAATTGCATCGAAAATCTGGATAGAAAACTTCTGCCCAAGGTAATATTCCAGGAATCTTTTCCGGTTAGCGTCCTTTGTCGTTATCAATGACAAAGCTTTTTCCTTACTCAGGTTTTCAGAATTCATTACCCTGTTGATTCTCCATTCCAGAGGAGCCATCAGCCGAATGTGCAATGATTTTTTTATATCCCTCGTTATTACTACCCCAGCCCGACCGACTATCACCACATGACCGGTAACGCCAAGTGACCTGATTACTTTGCCGACTGATTTTTTAATAGCGAGATCCGACTTATAACTTCCATCCTTCTTTGTTGCGGCAAGTATATCATCAACAATCGATCTTTCCTGGTAATTGAATATGTGATCAATATTTTTCGGATCTACCTTGAGGTCCCTGGCAGATTCTTCCAATAATTCCCTTCCAATCCATTTCCATTTAAAGGGAATCGGGGCAGAACCCTGATTCATTGAATTAAGTTTGTCAACTAAAATTCCTGCAAGAATTTTTGATGGACAACCATATTCCCTGGATATGGTAATCACCGGACCCGGCTCCTTGTTGTCATTTTCGTTTTTGATCCGGGCTTCAAAGTACTTCATTAGTAAGTTTTCCATGGTAATTGGTTTTGCGAATTCTATTGGAATTCAGATAAAAACGACTAATTTTGCACCCCGAAAACAAAGAAGGGCTCTTATTGTTATATTACGGAATTCTATTAAAAATGTTCCAAAATCGAGGTTGCTGAATGCGTTCATTTCAATCAATTGTTCTGATTATTCCGATACTCTTATTGATTGACCTCTATACCTATAAGGGTTTGATAGCCCTCGTCAGTAAACAGTCACAAAAATTCAGGATAACAGCTACGGCGATCTATTTTACTTTCTCTCTCTGCCTCATTTCGCTGTTCATCTTTTTTTACCTTAATTATCAGCAGGCTCCTGAGATTCCATCCAGATATATGCGGCTGATGTGGTTTAACGGGATCTTTATTGCCGTTTTTGTTTTTAAACTGGTTTATATCCTATTTGAAGGGTTTAGTGATATACTTAACGGTTTCCGCAAGATCTTCCAGAAGAAGAATTTCAAGGAGCCGCCTCCAAAATTCAATTCCCTGGTCAGTCGTCGCGATTTCATAAGAAAGACAGGAATAATTGTCGCTGCTCTTCCGTTTCTGGGAGTATTTCATGGAATCGGCTGGGGGCGCTTTCGTTTTACTGTTCATCATTCCGAAATAAAATTCCCTAACCTACCTGCCGCATTCCACGGATTGAGAATTGTACAACTTTCCGATGCTCATCTCGGTGGTTTCTATGGCAATGAGGATAAGCTTAAAGAAGTGGTTACGATTATTGAGGATATCAAACCTGATTTGCTTGTTTTTACCGGTGACATGGTTAACAACTTTGCGTCTGAAATGAATGGTTGGGTTTCCATGTGGGCAGATATGAAAGCACCTCTCGGAAAATTTGCCATTTTGGGTAATCATGACTATGGCGATTATTCAAAATGGCCATCAAAAGCAGCAAAAAAGGCAAATTTAGATGCGATAATCAGGCAGGAAGAAGAAATGGGTTTCCGTGTTCTTCGCAATGAAAAAGTAACAATCGAAAGAAATGGGGAGCGGATTCAAATTGCCGGCGTGGAAAACTGGGGTCTTCCACCATTCAAGCAATATGGAAATCTGAGTAAGACATTGGAAGGGATTCCATCTGAAGATTTTGTCGTCCTTCTTTCCCACAACCCTGATCATTGGGTTAAGGAAGTCAACGAAAAAACAAGCATCCCCTTAACATTGTCAGGCCACACTCATGGATTCCAGTTTGGTCTTGAAGTCGGTAATTTCAAAATCAGCCCAGTTCAACTGTTGTATAAATACTGGGCCGGACTTTACAAATCAGATAATCAGTATCTTTATGTTAATCGGGGTTTAGGTTATCTCGCTTTTCCCGGCCGCGTTGGAATCTGGCCCGAGATTACGCTTATTGAGATGAAAAGGGGCTGATCATTGGACTGAGAAGGAAAATAAAAATTCAGCTCCCAATTTTCGTGATTCCGTGAAGTACATTGCCCTGATTCCCGATTCCAGCGCTATTCCTATTCGCATTAAGCGATAATCCATTGTCAAATCAATCCCTGTGGAGTTGAACCAGTCTCTCTCCTGTAAAGGTGTACCGGAATCAAAGAAGAGATCTGCCTTAATTCTGTTTACATAAATGAGCCAGCTGATATGATAATCAGGATAGGCAACGGGGAAAGCATAATCAATTTTAAAATTGTAAGAGTAATTCGAGAGGCCATTTATTCGTCCTCTTGGGTAATCCTGAATCAGGGTATAAAATTGCTCCATCCCAACCATGTTTAATGAGTTGAGGATTCTCACGCTGCTGTTAGGTAATAAACCTGGCAAATAAAGAACAATGCGCCCAGTCATATTCATTACCCTACTCGTATTGGAAAAGGCTTTAAACAGGCTTAAATCCATCGAAACGCCCCATTTCGGAAACAAATCGCGGTAGCTCAGGTTTCTCAGAAAAGAAGACGAAAGTGAAACCCCCGCCGTCCAGGCGGAGCGGTTGAAGTCAGATTCCCGATCCTGCAGATATCCAACCTGTTCAAAAAATAGGGTTGGCTGAATCTTTTTAGACCAGGCTCCTGAAGAGAAGCTAATAGGCAATCCGGCTCCAATTTTTATAAACTGCTGTGAAGCAATAAGATATTTAGCGAGCGAATCCGATTCACGATTCAAATTGATATATTTTCTACTGTAATCAACTTCCAAAGAGGGATAAAGTCCGGTATAGCGCAACGAACCAATAATGTTATGAGACATATCAGGTTTATTGTATTCGTAGCCTGCCCAACAGGTCAGTGTGCTAAGGTCATTTTGCGACATCATGACTACTCCGGGACTAATCTGGTAGGAATCCGGATTTACAAAAACAGGGGACCAGGAATGCAATCTTAATAAATGAGGAATTTTATAATAGGGTTCTTTTGAGAATTTCTTAATCGTATCTGATAGGACAATTGGGAATTCGTCATCAGCCCTCTGAATAATGGCGGTAACAGGTTCCTGAAGATGTTCCACCTGATTCACCGGAGTACCCTTTAATATTATTACCGGAACTTTTGCCGGACGATAACCCCTGGACGTAAAAACGGACATGAATAATTCCTGACTGTTTGAACTTAAATAGTTGATTCCCTGGCGATGCCCGAACACCATCTCCATTTTGTGAGAATTTCGGTTAATCCGATAAAGGCCCTGGGTAGTACCAACCGGACCCGCAAAATAAATCCACTTACCCAAAACAACAGGACACGTTATATCGGTCATACCTGCCGAAAGCATAACAGTTGCTAATCCAGAATTTATATCGATCAACAGGAGCTTTCTCCCCTGCGGACCAGTCGTTATCGCAACCAGTTCTTCCTGGCCTAACCCCCAGGATAAATAACTAAAGTGCTCATCAATCGCGTAACTAATTGATTTGATTACTCTGCCATTTATGGGATCAATGATAGCAATGAGTGAAGTCCCATTTGGTTGTTCATTGATCGCGGCTATCCTGTCACCGGAAAAATTCAACACCGGTGAAAAATACCTCTGCTTATGGGTCAGCCTGACCTTTCGGTCCAGTTTGCAATCGAAAATAAAAATATCTGACCAGGAACGAGTTTTCCAGCGGGGATCCTGCAATATTTCTGCCCAAACCATTTTTCCATTAACATAAGAGAAACCTTCATCTTCGATAGAACCGGGCCTTACAATAATTTTCTCTGAACCGAGCGAATCGATTGTCACAAAAGCCGCCAGATCATCCAGCGATTTTTTTAAACATATGATTTGATTTCCTTTGAATTCCTGCGGCCTGTAATAATTAAGATAGTCAAGACTGTCTGATTTAATTATTTTTATTCCTGGCTCGGTTCTAACTGCCTTTGCAGGATCGGTCCAGTAATCACGAAGCCATGCAAGGGTTTCGACATATAATTTTGAGAAACGGTAACCTGTTTTAGGTCTTGTCAGGCCGGAGAGGCCCTTTATTCTAAATGGATTGCCACCTATTTTCCTTAAGGCATCCGACCAAAGCAAAGGATCAGCAAGCATTCGGCCACGAGCAGTCAGAAAATATCCAAACAGGTACTCATTTGGCATTACTTCGCGATAAGAACCAAATAAGACCCTATCCCAGGAGAGATCTTTATTATCAATCAAACGTGCTCTTAAAGGCTGCATGAAACTTGCAATTCTACCCCGTCCTGCCTCGCTAAGTAAAGTTTCGGTCAATACTGCGTCACCTTCGAGAAGCCAGCCCGGGACATGTATCCCAAGAACAATGGATTGAGCCTGATCGCCGAGAAGATAACCTGCGATTTTTGTAATGCCGCAATTCAAAGCTTCCATCTGGGCAAAATGCCTGGTTTCATGGATCGCTAACTGTGGAATATAGTCATTCGTTTCCAAAGCCAATGGTTGCTTAGGAAACAGTTCGATACGCCTGGGCGCCAATATGGAAGAGCCATTGGAAAAAGAAGCATAGGAGTGCAGAATAACAGGTAATCTCCGGATGGTTGCCTTCATTGAAGCAGTGACCGGCTTCGATATATCCGAAAACACACGGCTGAATTTATCAGCCATTACGGATTGATTATCAGGATATATAAGATCGAATTCCTTTATTTTGGTGTGGCTCCACCTGATAGTCCATGGATCTGCTCCCAATGAATAATATTGGGCATACCCCTTAACAGATATGGCAAAGAGTAAAAGGAATAATAAAAATTTAAACGCGGAAGACGAGATTCTATTCACACTGCAAAAATAGAAAACCTCGCATTACTTATTCCTTTTTGCCAGCCTTTTGGAGGTTTTCCATTCCGTCGACATGCATGCTTCCGGCAATTTTCGCTACCGTCTTCATATCTATAATGCCAGTCATCCAGATCATGGCACTTTCTTCTTTACCGCAACTAATCATAATGAGTTCCTTAATGACTCCATCCTTTTCAAGAGTAAAGAATTTAACCTGATTTTCAGGCTCTTTGATTGTCATCAACTCTTTATATTCTGTTTCCGGAATAGCGGGTTGAATCTCTTTATAGAAATTCTTTCCTTCACTTTCTCCCTGAACTGAAAGAATCTTAATAAAATCCAGATTTTTGACTGTTTTTAGAAAATCATCATTGGTTGGGTTATCAACATTGGCAAATAGTTGGAACATGTTTTTCGTGATCACAACCGACGTGAATCCATCTTTATCGGCATATTTTTTAAAGATCTGTTCAATAGCCTTATTCTGGGCAAACGCCCCTGTGGCCATCATGAACATCATCGAGAAAATGAAATATTTTTTCATGGTTCTTGTTTTACTAATGATTGGATCTACCAAATTCGGACAGGCTTTTCGCTGCCTTGTCCAATGAATTCAGTTTACTGAGCGGTTCAATAGCCTGGTTGATTTTACTCAAGCCGGATAATCTTGAAGTACCATCATTAAAGTACTTTGAAACCAATTCGAGAGCTTCGCGGGATTCCGCATATGCAATTTTTGGATCACTAACCAGGGAAGATTGATCATTACGGGAAACGAAAATGTAAGTTGAAACCATTAAAAGCAGCGCTGCGGCAAGGCTTACAGTAAGATAAACGATCCTTTTGGTACCGCCGCGCTGAGAACCCTGAACTTTTTTCAGTGCAGCCAAAACGGAAGATTCCAGGTCTTCGGGAACGGGGATATCTTCATTACGCATTGATGACAATGCCTCAAAATGAAGCTTATCTGCTTCAAATTCCGCATCTACCCGTTCATTCAGGAAATACTTTTCAAGATCGGCTTCCTCAAACGAAGACGTCGATCCTTCATAATATTTCTGCAACAAAATTCTTATTTCGCTCGTTTTCATAACCATGCATTTTAGCCAGGACTTGCCTGATCCTATTCCTTCCCCTTGACAAAATTACGCGAACAGTTCCATCCGCAATACCTAGAGCTTCAGCTATTTCTTCATTTGAATAACCCTCAAGATCCCTCATTCGCACTACAGATCTCTGAGGTTCCATCATTTCACCGATAGTATTCCGCACAATATCAATAGAATTATTGATTTCAAGGCAACGGTCCGGAGCAGTCTCATTGCCCGGCCGGTTGGTGAAATACTCCTGAACATCCAAACTCACGGTCTTTTTAAGCTTGATCCGGTCGAGACAGTGATTTCTCATCACCCTGATGGAAAAAGCTTCAATGCTACTGAGTGAGGACATTTCATTTCTCATGTTCCACAATTTGACAAAGACGTCCTGGACAGCATCTTTAGAATCCTCCTGATTACCAAGAAATCTGAATGCATACCGGTAAAGTTGCCGGTTCATCGGTACCACTTTCTCGTTGAATTCTTGAGCTGTCATCAACACGTAGACGAATAAAGAACCAACTTGTTACAAGTATACTAGGAAATTCAGAATTTCCTTTGTCCCAGGATAACTAACGGAAACCTGGCCACTGATGAACCGGTAAAAATGCCATAACCACCTGAAACATTAGTATATACCTGTACCGGCTCAGAAAAAGGATTCCCGTGTGCCCCTTGATAAGCTTCATTACTTACGGCATAAAGGTAGTAGGATGGATCAACCTGCTCCATTCTGACATCTGCCCAAATGGTATCGGATTCAAATAATGAGTAGTCACTTATACTGAGGTCCACCGTTTTGGTTAAGCCATCAAACAGAAGGTCATCGAAATAAAGTTTCCCCTCAAAATAGTGTGTTTCATCCTGAAGTAGCCGGTCATTATTAGCGTAAAGATATGCAGTACTGGTCACTTTGCGCCCGGTATAGGACATGGTGCCATAGTCAAACTCTTTAATGGTCAGATCAACACCGAACCCATATACATTTTTTACATTGGCAGGATCTTTAAATTTAATCGTCAGGCGAAGTTCACGGCCACCCCACTGATTGGTTAGAGTTGCCGTATCCACTGATATAAAGGGGACAAGCGGGGGAAGGACCGCTATTGCCTCAATTGGTTTCAAACCGCTTCCAACAGCTGTTAACCTGTATGACTGCCCGATTTGAGGTTTAAAATCAGGAAGCGAATAAAATCCGCCAGGCTCCTCCGATAATTTGCCAATGAAATCTGTTCCATGATACAGGTTAACATCACCCCCGACAATGGGAATAATGGTATCATTTTCCAATACCGAGATGCTTTTACTGAGATTAACCCTCACATTCTTCTCAGGATTAATCAGTCCATTAACAACAATTTTCCTCTCTTTTTCCGGAATGGAAATATCGATGACCTTTTCGCAGGATAGAAGTCCAACCATTAAAATTGTTGCAGACAGCAGCAGTCCCGATCTGATTTTTAGCTTCTTCATGACTATTTAATCTTAAAGCTGTAACTGATCGACGGAATCAAAGGAAACAGGGAGTACTGTTTCAGAACCTTTTTATAGGTGCCATCATCTAGATATTGCTGTGAGAATTGGAGGTAAAACGGATTCTTCCGGTTATACACATTATATGCACCAAAGGACCAAATCCGCTGACCCCATTTAGTCTCCTTTTTAAAGTTTATTCCAATATCCAGACGGTGATAAGCAGGCATTCTGAAAGAATTTCGGTTATCAAAAGCCTCAATTCCATTAAAATACTGGTAGTCATACCAAAAGCTTGAAATTCCAGCATATTTCTCTAATGGCAGGGTGACTGCATTTCCTGTACCATAAACCCACGTTAAACCGATATCGATATGGTTATTTATTGTCTGGTTGAGAACGATGGAAATATCATGTCTCCGGTCGTATCTATAAGGAAACCAAGCTCCGTAACTGATATTAGCAAATTTGCGCTCGCTCCAGGAAAGTGTATATCCGATCCAGCCTGAAGTTTTTCCCACCTGCTTCCGGATAAGGAACTCTGTGCCGTAAGCGCGACCTTCACCAATTTCAATTTTATTCTGCCAGTCATCTTCAAATGAAAAGAAACTTGCCCCCTCTTTATATTCAATCAGATTGGTCATGGATTTATAATATCCTTCCACGCTGATCTCTATGCCATCACTGGGTTCATAAACAATTCCAAGCGCACATTGAATGGCCTTTTCAGGTTTGATTTTTTCCGTAGCTGGTAGCCAGAGATCAGTAGGCAAACCAATTGTCGAATTGGTCAGCAAATGAATATATTGGCTCATGGTGGTAAAGGCAGCCTTGACAGAAAGGTTTTCACTGAAAAGATATCTCACTGAAATTCTTGGCTGTAATGAAGTATATGTTGAATCGCTCACTTTAAAACCGGAAAAATGAAGACCTATATTTGCCTTTAAACGGGGTGAGATAGTCCAGTCATCCTCAATGAATAAGGCTGCTTCATGAGCATAAATATTTTTATTGCCGAAAGTGGTATCAATCTCGGTGCTATTCTCCTTTAGTGATAAAATGCTTATACCGGGCTTGAACGTATGGTAGATCTGATTATACCCGAAGCGAATGGTATGATTGGGATCAGGCAAATATTCAAAATCGATCTTTCCTGCCCAGTCAACGATTCCCGAATTGTAAATAAACTGATATTTATGCGTCATCACCCCAGCATCTTTCTGCTGATCGAGCATGGATGTGATAAAATTATATCTGCTGTAGGTCAGAGTTGCATTAGTAAAAAGTTTAGGAGTTATCACATAATTCCATCTTAGCGCTGCAGTCAGGTTACCCCAGCCAAGTCCCGCATCACTCAGATTTTCAACACTCTGCCCTTGAATATCACCACTTTCAGATGATTTCAGATAAGCTTTATCCTGGCCCGAATAAGCACTTAAGAACAATCGGCTTCGGTCAGAAAATTTATGGTTGATCTTAGCATTAAGGTCATAAAAATAATAGCCCGCATTAAAGTTGCTTCCGCTGCCCTGTTTAGCAGCTGCCCGGATAAGTGGTTGAGCAAGTATATCGATATAAGTTCGACGTGCTGAAACAATGTATGAGGTACGGTCCTTGATTATCGGACCCTCTAAGGTGAGTTTACTGGCAATAATTCCCACACTTCCTTCCGCACTGAATTTCTTATTATTTCCGTCGCGCATTCGGATATCAAGTACTGAAGAGAGCCTTCCGCCGTATCGGGCAGGAAATCCACCGGTAATCAGTTTTACATTTTGGATTGCATCCGGATTAAAAACAGAAAAGAAACCAAAAAGGTGATTGGCATTGTAAACCGGAACGCCATCAAGCAAAATAAGATTTTGATCAGGACCACCGCCACGGACATAAATACCGCTGGTACCTTCGTTGCCGCCTTTAACTCCTGGCAACAGTTGTAGTGCCTTTAAAACATCAACTTCACCCAGCAGCATCGGTAAACTTTTTATCGTTTTAGCGCTTAGTTCAGTCATGCTCATTTGAGTACTCCTGACAGCTGATTTTGCTTTGTCAGCCGAAATAATGACCTCACCAAGGCTTATCACTGGTTCAAGCCGGATATTAATGAGAGTATCACGACTTAACTTTAAATCAACAATGACAGTCTTATAGCCAATAAAGGAGAAATTTAGTTTTACTTCTCCGGCAGGCAGGGTAAGACTATAAAAACCGAAAGCATTCGTTGCAATTCCCTTCAAAGAGATGGATTCGTAAACATTCGCGCTGATCAATTTTTCACCAGTCTGAATATCCTCTACGGTACCCCTGACGGTAAATCGCTGTGCCTGAATTGATAATGGTAATAATATGATCAAAAAAGCAATAGCAAATTTTCTCATGAGCGAAACATTTTAAGTTTTCGTCGGACCAGGAAAAAAGGGTTCCAGGGCATCCATCAGGTCTTTTGGTGGCCTTGTTGGTTTCCTTGTTGTGGAACTTGTAAATACCAGGTGAACCTCTGCCTCATTGATTAATAACCCAGCCTCATTGAAGATTTCATGATAGAAAGTGATTTTGGCTGTAGGTAGCGTCCTTAAAACCGTCCTGATGGTAATAAGCTCATCGTATGACGCAGGTCTGTAATACTTTGACACCAACTTAACAACAGGAAGCATGATTCCACGATTTTCGAGATCGCGGTAGGTCATTCCCAGCGCCCTGATCATTTCCGTTCTGCCGATCTCATAAAATTCTGCATACCGGCCATAATAAACGTATCCCATCTGGTCGGTTTCGCCATATCGGATTCGTTGCTGAAAATCGCATGTATACATAATTAATCCTTTAAGATAAGATCGCCATACAGATCGTAATCATCAGCCTTTGTAATTCTTACCTGATGAAACTCTCCTGATTTTGTTACACCGGAAGTCAAAGGTATGAGAATTTCATTATCCACTTCCGGTGAGTCATATCGTGATCGGCCAACATAAAATTCTCCATCTGTACGATCGATAAGTACCTGAAATTCTTGTCCCACCTTAGCCTGGTTCATTTCAGATGAAATCTGCTGCTGCAGTTCCATCAAGCTGGAATATCTTTCCTGTTTTAATTCTTCGGGAACATCGTCTGCCATAAGGTCGCCTGATTTGGTACCCTCCTCAGGGGAATAGGTAAAAACGCCCAAACGCTCGAATCTGGCTTCTTTAACAAATTCAAGCAGTTCGTTAAAATCGTCATCAGTTTCCCCCGGATGTCCAACAAGAAAAGTGGTCCGAATGGCTGCATCAGGAATTTTTTTACGTATATCTCTGATCAACCGATAAGTATCTTCTTTACCATAGCCCCGGTTCATTTTTTTCAGCATATTATCGCTTATGTGCTGAAAAGGAATATCAAGGTAATTGCAAACCTTTTCATTTGTCTGCATCAGGTCAAGCAGACCGGCAGGAAAATTAGCCGGATAGGCATAGTGCAGCCTTATCCATTCAATGCCTTTGATATCCGCAAGGTTTCTAACCAAAGGGACGAGCATGCTTTCATGATACAGATCTCGTCCATAATAGGAGAGGTCCTGAGCTATTAAAAGGATTTCTTTCACTCCCTGTTTAGCCAGATAATTTGCCTCTTCGAGGATGTCTTCCATTTTCCTCGACACATGATTTCCCCGTATATCAGGGATTGCGCAAAATGAGCATTTTCGATTACAGCCCTCAGATACCTTGAGATAAGCATAATGCGAGGGGGTTGATGTTATGCGGTGGTTGAGAATTTCCGGATTAAAAGCAAGATTCAGGGAAGCAACAATTTCAGGAATCTGTTCCACGCCAAACCAGGCATCAACTTCAGGGATTTCGGGTTCCAGTTCATGTCTGTATCGCTGGATCAGGCATCCCATTGCATAGATTTTATTGATTTGACCGTTCTTTTTTGCCTCAATAGCCTCGAGGATAGTATTTACTGATTCCTCTTTGGCATCAAGAATAAAGCCGCATGTGTTTATTACCAGAACATCTGCATTGACTCGGGTTGGATCCAAACGGGTTTTTATTCCCTGAGAACGCAGTTGGCTAAGGAGTTTCTCGGAATCTACGAGATTTTTCGAACAGCCGAGGTTAATGATATCAACTCTCATGGTCAGGCCCGAAAAGAGAATCAATAAAGGCGGTTTTATTAAAAACCTGAAGGTCTTCAATTTTTTCGCCTATTCCTATATACCTGACAGGGATTTTAAATTGATCGCTTATTCCAATAACCACACCGCCTTTAGCAGTTCCGTCAAGTTTCGTTAAGGCAAGTGCCGTCACTTCTGTGGCTGCAGTGAATTGCTTTGCCTGTTCAAATGCATTCTGACCTGTTGAGCCATCAAGCACCAGTAAAACTTCGTGAGGTGCATCAGGGATAACCTTTTTCATGACGCTGCGAATTTTTGTCAGTTCATTCATCAGGTTTACTTTATTATGGAGCCGGCCGGCGGTATCAATTATGACGACATCAGAATTTTGTGCCACGGCAGAGCGTAATGTATCAAAGGCAACAGATGCGGGATCAGCCCCCATTTTTTGTTTCACAAGAGGAACACCGGCACGTGTGGCCCAAATTTCCAATTGCTCCGTTGCCGCAGCACGAAAGGTATCGGCAGCGCCAAGAAGGACGTTTTTTCCACGTGATTTATACTGGTAGGCCAGTTTCCCAATGGTAGTTGTTTTCCCTACTCCGTTAACGCCAACAACGAGGATTACATAAGGTCCGGAGACCACCGGGAATGGAAGATCTTCCTGATCAACCGTGTTATTCTCAGACAGGAGAGCACCAATTTCCTCCTTTAGAATCCGGTTAAGCTCAGAGGTATTAACATATTTATCGCGAGCGGCGCGCTTTTCAATTCGTTCAATGATTCGCACTGTGGTTGCCACACCTACATCTGAAGAGATCAGCACTTCTTCCAGGTTATCCAGCACTTCGTCATCAACCTTACTTTTCCCTGCAACAATACGGGTAAGTTTTTTGAGAACGCTCTCTTTAGTAGGCGCCAGGCCTTCATCGAGGTTTTTTTTCTTATCTGCCGAAAACCAACTGAGTATTCCCATAATGGAGGCTGGGTATTAAAATAAAAAGAGCTTTCTTCACTTTTGGTGATGAAAGCCCCAATTTATACATTAAACTGACCTAAAGGGTTACTTCTGTGTAAGGAATTCCTTTACCAGGTCATTATGAACCATTTCTTCCTTAAAGGTGTAGGCTCCCGATTTTGGTGACTTCACCATTCTGATTACCTTGGCATAGTGTCTTCCTTTGCCGGTTTGTATGGTAGCAATAACTTTCTTTGCCATAATCTAATTATTTAATTTCCCGGTGAACGGTAACTTTCTGAAGAATTGGATTGTACTTCTTCATCTCCATACGATCCGGGGTATTCTTCCGGTTCTTGGTGGTGATATAACGTGAAGTACCCGGTTGTCCTGAGGTTTTATGCTCAGTGCATTCAAGGATCACCTGAATCCGATTGCCTTTAGCTTTTTTTCCCATTGGTTAATGCTCCTCTTAATATTTGGTAATCAGACCTTCCTCTTTGGCTTTTTTCAGACTGGCTAATAACCCGTTTTTGGTAATGGTACGAATACCATTTGCCGATACTTTCAGCGTTACCCAACGGTTTTCTTCCGGCAGCCAAAACTTCCGGGTAAACAGATTAGGATAAAAACGCCTCTTCACTCTCCGGTTTGAGTGGGACACATGGTTGCCCACCATCATTTTCTTACCGGTTATCTGACACATCTTCGACATGCTCTTTGAATTTTGGACTGCAAATTACGGCAATATTATGCAAATATTCAAGCGATTTGATAAAAAAAAGCTCTCATCTTATTAACCGCTCAATGTTTACATAAGTTTCAGGTGGATATTGTTTCTTTTAAAATCTCAATCCTGAGCATGTTTAAGGCAGTTTGCGAAGCCTTAACAACATTACGCTCACGATGTTCGCCAAATTGAAAGCACTGTGATAAAATCCCATTTTTACTTGCAATTGCAATCCAGGTAGTGCCTACCGGCTTAAAAATTGAGCCTCCATCAGGCCCGGCAATACCTGAAGTGGCAATAGAAAAGTCAGTTTTAAAATGCAAAAGGCAGCTTTTTGCCATCTGTTCGACAACATTCCGGCTAACCGCACCATACTCGGAGAGCATCTTTTGAGAAACATCTAGGTATTTCATCTTTATTTCGTTGGCATAAGCTACGATACTTCCTTTAAAATAGGCTGAACTTCCAGGTATTCGCGTCACAAGTCGAGCGATATTTCCACCGGTGCAACTTTCCGCAGTGGACAGGCTAAGATGGTTTTTAGTCAGTAAGTGCCCGACCAGTTCCTCCAGCGATATGTCATCAAAACCATAAAAATAGTCTTTCGCTATTTCCACAAGAGATTCCGTCAGGCCGGCCATAGTGCTTTTTAACACATCCTCACTGTCTCCTGTGCCTGAAATTCTGACCTTTACCATACCTGGTGAGGGAAGATAAGCCAGCGTGAAGTTTGAAGGTAAAGCCTTTTCCCAATCTTCGAGCATTGAAGCCAGGTTGGATTCACCCAGCCCGATGGTCATTATAGTTTTATGAAGAATTATGGGGGTCTTAAATTGATCCTGTAGCCATGGTAACACTGAAGTTTCCATGATAGCTTTCATTTCGAAGGGAACACCCGGCATTGATACCACCACTGTTCCATCCTTATCCCACCACATACCAGGAGCCGTCCCCTGAGGATTATGAACCACCCGGCAATTATCGGGAACAAGGGCCTGTGCCCGGTTAAGAGCCGATAATGGAAAGTTCCTCAATTTTAATAAATGAAGAATGTCCTCCAAAACGGTTTCATCTTCAACTAATTCGGCCTTAAAAAACTCTGCCAGGGTAGTTTTAGTCCGGTCATCATTGGTAGGGCCGAGGCCTCCTGTAATTAATACAACATCTGCCCGTTGCATTGAGTCAGCCAAAAAAGTTCGTATCTCATCCGGGTTGTCGGAAATTGAAATAATTCTTTTTACAGGGAGGCCGATCATCGACATCTTCTCCCCGATCCAGGCCGAGTTAGTATCGATTGTCTGTCCAATAAGCAGTTCGTCGCCAATCGTTATAATTTCTGAAACAGGATTCATCAGTTTAGTTTTTGGAGCCGCTGGATCAGCGGTGGATGAGAATAATGAGTGAAAACGTAAGCAGGATGTGGGGTAAGGTTGCTAAGATTCTTCTCCGAAAGGTTTATCAGGGCATCACCCAGCTCTTTTTTTAAAAGGAGTTTTCCAGCAAAGGCATCTGCTTGATATTCAAATCTTCTTGATAGATAATTAAAAAACAAACCAGTAATCATAGATATTGGACTATAAAGGATTCCAAATACCAGAATGCTGATATGAAAATTTGGTTCCCCGATATTCAGCGCTTTTGCCAAGGCTGGATTTCCTACAACAAGTGAGAAAAGAAACAATAAAATCCCCGACTGAGCTATCGACAATATCATCGTTCCAATGATGTGCTTCTTTTTGTAATGACCAATCTCATGCGCCAGTACAGCGAGAATCTGGGGTATTGTCATATCATTGACAAGCGTATCGTAAAGAACGATTCGACGTTTGCTCCCAAAACCAGCAAAATAAGCATTTGCTTTTGTGGACCTTTTGGAGCCATTTATAATATATATACGAGATAACTGAAATCCGGCATTCTTGCACATCTTTTCAATGGAGCTTCGGAGTTCACCTGCTTCCAATGGCACCTGTTTATTAAAAAGAGGCACTATCAGAGTTGAGTAGAAGAAACTCATGAGTAGAGAGAATATGGAAATGATTGCCCAGGTGAGCAACCAGAACCACTTACCAGTTAAGGTGTAGAGCCATGTTATCAAGGCCAGTAGTGGCAAGCCAATGATTAATGCCAGTAGCCAGGACTTCAATTTATCGGTAATGAAGGTTTTAGGGGTTGTTTTATTGAAACCAAATTTTTCCTCAATAACAAAGGTTGAGTGCAATTCAAATGGTATCCCGGCGAGGTCTGCAAGGAGACCAAGAATCCCAAAAAAAAGCAGAGCTGCCCAGATCGGACTGTGGGTTAAGGTATAAACAAAAGTATTCAGCCAGGTAAATCCACCTGCCAGAAACATCGTAAAAACAGCTGCAAAACTGAGTACAGAAACCAAAATTCCAAATCGCCCGTGCTCTTTCAAATAGGATTGCGATTTTCCATAGGCTACCGAATCGTACTTATCTTTCAGAATCTCTGGTAAATCGGGTTGAATATGGGCCAGATTGATAGTATCCAGAACCAGATCAAACAAAAATCCCGCTGACAGCAGAATTATAATGAGTAAGAAAATAGTATTCATTAAGATTTTTCTGCCAATCCGTTTATTTCATTTGATTATCAAGCTTATCCAGCTCTATCTTTCGGGCAGACAGTTGAGCTCGGTATTCTGTGATATATAATTCATGAACCCCGAGTTTCTCAGCTTTGGTAAGCCAATCATAAGCTGCCGGAAAATTGCCAGCCATTTCACAGGTAAGGGCCATATTAAAAGAGGCGTTTCTGGCAATAAATTTTGCTCTGGATAAGGTAAATGGCCTCAGGATTTCAGCCGCCTGCTTCCAGTTTCCATCCGTGAGGAAGGATGCTGCCGTTTCAAATCCCTGGGGGCCAATACTAAAATAATAACGTCGGAAAGTCGACCACCAGGGAGCCAGTCTTTTTGCTGTGGCCACACCGGCGTCGTACATTGCACTTTTTATAAAATCAGGGCCCATATTTAAAGAGGACAAGAACTCCGACGGGGAATCTATGTCATAGGCGACCGTATCAGCAAAGTTAAATTCTACTGTTTGAAAATCGCTTAATCGGTATAGCCGCCAATGGGTTTTTACAGAAACAACAAACTGACATGGGTTTAGCCATCCACTGGCCGGATTTGATCTTATAGTATCATCAATGGTACCATATTCCATTGATAAAACTGCGTCGTGAGGAGGATCACCTGCAATCTCCAGCACCTTGGTCCAGGGAATTTTTTCGGAAGGATTGGTGTATTGACCTGCCAGATTTCTTGTTACCACTGGGTTAAACAAACTGAATCTTGGACTCTCTAGCAAGGCATCTGAACAGCCCAATACAGTCTGTTTCATCATGATGCTATCACGTTTAAAATCAGACAGCCGCCCCGCCAAAATTGCTGTAAACTTGTAGGCACTGTCCAAGTCACATTTCGAAACGACAACCAATGATTTTACAGAACCTGAAATTGCAATATTCGCTGGCTTAAGGCCCTCATATTCCAAGAGATTTGAAGAGTAGCAACCAGGCAATATGGTTAGCAGACCAATAACCGGCAAAAGGGCAACCCGTCTCATTTTATTACCACTTTTTGATAATCTTCTTTTGTTTAACCTGATCTTCAATATCAAGTGTCTTTTTATCCAATATTGAAATGTAATCATCAATATGTTTGGTCGGTTTTAGCCTTTGCGACCGCCTGGCAAATCCAACGGCCTGGTTAAGCCTACCATCACGTTCACAAGCCACGGCCATATTGTAAGATGCTTTAGCCTGAATAAGGGAATCCGGATCATTGTACGCCAGCCATTTCCATTTTGTTTCCGCCCTGCCCCATTTGCCTTCTTTCAGCGCCAGATCAGCTTTAAGAAGTGAACT
Organism: uncultured Bacteroidota bacterium; assembly: GCA_903851365.1. Lineage (GTDB taxonomy): Bacteria > Bacteroidota > Bacteroidia > Bacteroidales > UBA12481 > UBA12481. The sequence continues at coordinate 8,614 of CAINOB010000016.1, read as the reverse complement.
ATCGCCTTTGGGATAATAATATCTTTTTGACTGTACTTCTCCAGGTTTAATCAGAAAAAAGTAGTTATCTGCAGCGTTAGAACAGGCTGAAAATAATGCCTTTCGGTCACCAGGAAGTTGATCAGTCGCCTCCTGACCTGTTTTACCGGTGCTTTTGAAATCGCTGATGAAATTATAGATGGAATCATCCAGAATTCTCATTTTCTCCGGTTCATAAACTCTGATTGCCAGGCTAACTTTAATTGAATATTGCGCCGTGAAATTTCCATCGTTTCCGGTCACTGTTACCGGAGATTTCGCAATATCGAATCCTTCAATAATTAAGGCAGATTGCACATATTCCTTCTTGGTCAGCGCCGACAATCCATCCCAGGGCAGAGGATCGGGCAATTGAGCATCGTTGTTCCGAAGCATGCGCATCTTATGTCTTGCCTTTACCAGGTAAATATTGTTGGATGCTATCCTTTTAGCCAGTGTATCGACGATGGACTCCGACAGGGACCATTTCAGGCTATCGACCGATTCATAGGCTCCCCATTGAACGTCCTCATAAGGCCCTTTAGCCGGAACAAACCTTGAAGTGACCAGCATAGAGCGAACTTCAGGGGGGAAATAAAGTCTTGCCGGGGTATATACATGAACCATGACTTTCTGCAGCTGACATGAACTTAGGAAAAGCAGTATAAGTGACAAATAAAACGTCAATTTCTTCATAGGATAATCTATTATCGTATTCCAAACCATCGCCGCAAAAACCATTCCAAGGAAAGCAACACAATCAGAATTGGCAGCAGCCATTTAAAATTTATAAGGTCGAACCATTTAAATTCATCTCTAATTTTTATTTCGGCAGGCTTGATGTCTTTGAGGTATGCATTCAGGCTCGAACTCTCCTGAGGGCCAAAAAATCTTCCTCCTGAAGAGCTTGAAATATACCTGAGAGAAGTAAAATCTGCCACCGGCGCGTTCTGCTCTATCGGTCTGCTGATCAAATTCAATAGACCCTCCCGACGTAAGGTTTCGTCTCCAAGTTTGGTTTCTGCAGTGTATTTGTAGCTCCCTGCAGCAAATCCATCAAGATTTAACTCATAATAATCATTGATACGCCCCATAAGGTTTTCTGTTTGATGACCAGCAGAATCCGTTACAGTGAAAAGCACATCCGGATCATTTATCGTTTCCATGCCTTTATTCAGCAGATGCGCGTTAATCCTTAGCTGAGAATATGCAAAAAGTTCTTCCGGCAGCGTAATTGAAAACCTGTCCTTTTTTTCGTTGGCGATAAGATATTGCACGGTTCGGGAAAGCCAATCATCAAAGTAGTCATGATTCTTTTGTTCAAGAAATTCATGCAACCTCCATTGCCATATCCCTTCACCGCAGAAAAAGCAATATTTTATACCTCTTGTATTAGTATAAGCGATTAACGGATCCGACAATTCAACACTTAAGATCTTCTGATTAATAAGCGATTGAGATCCGGGGTCGAGCTTGTAAGTTTCATAACTAAGCACCAGTGGTGGCCAAGTACTGACGTGATTATTAAAATCAGTGGGAAGGGTAAAAAGAGTGAACGCCGGATTAAGGATTCCCCTGGCTGCTTCGGGTGATCTGCGCAAATTATCGAGAAGCATTCCGTGATTGACCCTATTAAACAAAACCGGATCGGTCGTTTTTCCTATGATAAATAGAATAGGAACCATGTTATCGTTTAGTTTTTTCAGCAGGTCTCCCATCGGGTGTTTCTGAGATGGCAGTCCGTGCAGGATTACCAGGTCATAAGATTTGTCATCGCCAACAAAATCAGAAGCTTGCATAGCCGTAATATTCATCGAGTTAGTTCCTCGGAGGGTCTGAATGATAGCGTCAATGTCCGGATGGGGTGACTCAAAGAGACAAAGAATTGCTCCTTCACGTTCAATGATCTTTACAATGAAACTTTTGGAATTGTTATCCTGATTTTTATCCGGGACATCAGGAATTATTCTGGCAATAAGTTGCATGGTTCCCTTATCAGGTGATTGCAACATAAATTCGGCAAAGGGCGATTCCTGTTTCGAGGTTTGAATTGTCCTTTCTTCAATAATTCCGTTTGGCCCGAGAATTTGTAATTTAAAGCCTGGTTCAGTATAGTCTCCGGTATTATAATAGATACGTACAGGGAACTTGCTGTTTTTGCGAACCCATTCATTGCAAACAACTTCCTGTATTCTAACATCCGGGAATTTTGCAGAGTCCCCATTGGCTAAAACTGATATTGGATAGGGGAAATTCAATGCTGCTTCGGCAAAATTCACTCCCCGAGTCGCAACTCCGTCAGAAGTAATAACAACCCCACCAACTTCATGAGTTTGCGAAAACAATCGAAGATATTGAAAAAGCTCACCCGGATCCGTAACAGGATCAGTGTAGGTACCATCAAATCCCTCTTTAATTCTTGAACCGAATTGAATTGTTTTAACCTGGAACCGGCCATCCAGGCTATTGGAGATATCTTTAATCAGGTTCGATCTGGAGGTTAAGAAGCCGGCCTTGTCCGTAACAGGTGGCATGGATACACTGTTGTCAGAGGCGATAACAAACCAGGGCTTAATCTGATGGCTGACTTTAGTTCTTATCCAAGGAGAAATGATTAGCAGACCGATTATTACAAGCACAAGTAATCTGCAAATAGCCAGTGTTATACGCAGTGGTTTCGGTAAAACTGATTCTTCCTGCTTTCTTAGGTACACGATCCAAACCACAAAAACAGCAAGTGCTACCAGAGGCAGCACCAACCAAAGAGGTAAAGCAGATTCAATATGCATAATTTTTGAGGTCAGGAACAATCTCCGCTAACACGGAGATGACAACTATACAAACAGGACAATCAGGTTAACATAGCGCCGCACACCTGGATCACCTGGCCACTGACATAGGATGACAGGTCAGAAGCAAGGAAAAGTGCAACTTTAGCAACTTCATCCGGTGTTCCGCCGCGTTTGAGAGGAATTTTTTCGGCCCATTCCTTGCGAACATCTTCCGGAAGTTTATCGGTCATTTCGGTGAGAATAAATCCCGGAGCTATTGCATTACAGCGAATATTTCTCGATCCTAATTCACGAGCAACAGATTTTGTAAAACCAACAATTCCGGCTTTGGATGCACTATAGTTGGCCTGGCCGGCATTGCCGCTCACTCCGACAACAGATGACATATTGATAATGGAACCATAGCGTTGTTTCAACATCAGCGATTGCACTGCTTTAGTCAGGTTAAAAACCGACTTGAGATTAACATTGATTACCATATCCCATTGATCCTCAGTCATTCTCATTAACAGTGTATCTCGGGTAATCCCAGCGTTATTAACCAGAATATGTATCTGTCCGAATTCTTTTGCAGCTTCTTCAACCACAGCCTGAGCCTGGTCAAATTTACTTGCATCAGAAGCATACATTTTAACTTTTACACCGGTTGCACTAAGTTCTTCCACCAGTGCCCGTGCATTATCATCGTAAAACAAATCTGTCAATATCAGATTAGCTCCTTCTGAGGCAAATTTTTCAGCAATTGCTTTTCCGATGCCACGAGAAGCCCCGGTGATCAGGGCAGTTTTTCCTTCCAGTAATTTCATTCTTAAATATTTTGATTAAAGAACTGACTTCATTGTTGAACCAATATTTGCTGGCGATTCAACAACATGGATTCCACAATCCCTCATAATGGCCATTTTTGCAGCAGCAGTATCATCTGCACCTCCGATTATGGCACCCGCATGGCCCATTCTCCGGCCTTTTGGTGCAGTCTGACCTGCAATAAACCCAACAACAGGCTTATTATTGTGTTCCTTATACCATCTGGCAGCATCTGGTTCCATCGAACCACCAATTTCGCCGATAAGGACGATACCTGCTGTGTCAGTATCTGCCATAAAAAGTTTCAATGCATCAAGAGTGGTAGTGCCGATAATAGGATCGCCGCCAATGCCAATACAGGTTGATTGTCCGATTCCTAATCGTGTTAGTTGATCAACAGCTTCATAGGTCAAGGTTCCGGAGCGCGAAACCACGCCGATATTCCCCTTAAGGTGTATGAAACCGGGCATGATACCGACTTTGCATTCACCGGGTGTAATGATTCCAGGGCAATTAGGTCCGATCAGCCTTGTTGGCCTGTTTGACAGATAGGATTTTACTCTAACCATATCAGCGGTTGGTATACCTTCTGAAATACAAACCACCAACCTGATTCCTGCATCAGCTGCTTCCATGATTGCATCAGCAGCAACTGCTGGTGGAACAAAAATCAAGGAGACATCAGCTCCGGTTTCTTTCACACATTGTGCAACTGTATTGAAAACAGGCCTGTCAAGATGGGTGGTTCCCCCTTTGCCGGGAGTGATACCGCCAACGACCTGTGTTCCATATTCTATCATCTGGGTGGCATGAAAGGAACCCTCTTTGCCTGTAAAGCCTTGCACCAGAACGCGTGATTGCTTATTTACAAGAATTGACATGAATTAAGTATTTATTTTGTGCGAATATAGAAAACAAATTAAGGCGGTATAATATGGTATGGATAAAAACAAAAATGGCCCACCATCTGGTGAGCCATTTTTATGCTTTTTCAACAGCCACTATTATTTCCTGTAATGGCAGCAACCAGGCAGTTTGTTATAGACTGCATCGTCAGCCTTATACTTATCGGTATCATGACCAACGCCAGCCAGAGCTTTTTCAATAGCGTCAACACTTGTCTTCTTGTCGTCGAAAGTAACAGAAAGCTTGTTGGCCTTAAGGTCATAATCAGCTTTAGTTACACCATCAATGGCAGAAGCCGTTTTTTCAATACGTGTTTCACACATACCGCATTTTCCGGCTACATTGATTTTTTCAGTTTTTTTGCCTGCGGCAAAGGCACTCATACCGACCAGTAAAACTGCGGCCATCAGAATCAGGACTTTTGTTTTCATTTTCAATTTATTGATTGTTTTTTATGCATTACAAAGATTGGGAATAATGAATTCAGTGATTGTCAAATAATTGTTAATTTTCAAAAAAAATCAAAAATCCTTTTTTCAAGTGATGAACGACACAATTACCGCTATTTCAACACCTTCAGGCCAGGGGGCAATTGCTGTCATTCGTTTATCGGGAGCAGCTTCATTTAAAATCCTACAAACAATTTTCTTCAAGTCGCTTCAGGGGAAAGGCATAACACATCCGGGCCAAAAAGGTATGCTCCATGGCTGGATAAAGGCAGAGGAGAATATTATCGATGAAGTGATGGTTTATTATTCCAGGGCTCCAAAAACTTATACAGGCGAGGATATTGTCGAGATTAGCTGTCACGGTTCGACCTACATACAGGGAGAGATCCTTAAACTTTTGATAAAGACAGGCGCCAGGATGGCAAAGCCGGGAGAGTTCACCGAAAGGGCATTCCTGAATGGCAAAATGGATTTAACGCAAGCCGAGGCAGTTGCCGACTTGATTGCCTCCTCAGGTGCTGCATCCCACCGACTGGCAATTGATCAGATCCGAGGAGGTTTTTCTGCTGAGCTCGCTCAAATTCGCACTTATCTGCTCAATTTTGTAACACTGATTGAATTGGAGCTGGACTTTTCGGAGGAGGATGTTGAATTTGCCGATCGAACCAGGCTTAAAAATCTTATTAACATTATTTTAGATAAGATATCCGTACTGGTTTCCTCGTTTGATCTGGGAAACGCAATCAAATCAGGAGTCCCGGTTGCCATAGTTGGAGAAACAAACGTAGGTAAATCCACCCTTTTAAACTCTCTTTTAAAAGAAGAGAAAGCTATCGTTTCGGAAATAGCAGGAACCACTCGCGATAGTATTGAAGATTGCATTCATCTTGGAGGCATTGAATTCAGGTTCATTGATACTGCTGGAATCAGGGAAACTACAGACCGCATTGAAACCATCGGGATCAGTCGTTCGTACCATCAGATTGAAAAAGCGAGGATTATATTGCTGGTCGCAGATGCAACTTCTGATTTTGACAGTGGTTTCAGGTGGATCAATGAAATAATTTCACGCGTACGGGAGGATCAGCAGCTCCTGGTTCTGGTAAATAAATCTGATATCGATCCGAACCGCGCTTCCTCATTTCAAAAGAATATCGAAGAAGTTATCGGAAACAGAATCCCGGTAATTTTGATTTCCGCAAAAGATGGAATCGGTCTTAAAGAATTGGAAGACAAACTCTTGGCTATGGTTAATTTCAAGAATCTGGAAGATGCCGGTGTAGTGGTAACGAATTTAAGGCATTATGAAGCATTAACTAAGGCGCAGACTGCCCTCCTCCGCACCTTAAGCGGATTAAACATGGGCATAACAGGTGATTTCCTGTCACAGGATATACGTGAGGCCATGCATTATCTTGGAGAAATTACTGGCCAAATATCATCTGATGAGATACTTGTAAATATTTTTCAACATTTCTGCATCGGAAAGTAACCGGGTAAAAACACCCAAATACCAAACAACTAATAAACTCTAAAGAACTTCTTAAAACCCCCGTTAACAGTGGGATTCTTATTCCATAAAGATAATATTTGTTTTGATATGCTATGAGTTTGTTTTGAAAATATTTGTACCTTTGTTGTACCTCGAACGGGTTGAACGGTAATATTTGTACCTCAACCCGATTTTTAGGGCTAAATATTGCACTTAAATACTCTTATTTATACTTAAAGACATTAAGGGATACAAACCATGAGTTCAAACATTGAAGTACAAAGGATCTGCCAGCATTGCGGCAAAGTATTCACAGCCCGAACCACCAGCACAATGTATTGTTCCCATAAATGCAACAGCCAGGCATACAAGGCAAGGGTAAAGGCTGAAAAGGTTGAAGTATCCAATACCGAAACCCACCGGCTTAAATCGAAGCCTATTGAAGATCTGAAGGCAAAGGAATTTCTTACCGTTCGGGATTGTGCAACCTTACTGAACATTTCCGTTCGTTCGGTTTACTATTATATAGATAGTGGTAAAATCAAAGCGGTGAACCTTGCCCAAAGGATTACCAGGGTAAAGCGTTCGGAAATTGATAAGTTGTTTGAGCAACCCCGGCCGGTTATGCCTCCACCCCAAACCAGCCCCAGCCCGTTGCAGTTTGAACTATTTGCCAGCGAAATAAATGATTACTATACCATTACCGAAATTTTAAGCAAGTTTAAGATTTCAGAAAAGGCCTTGCATGATGTTATAAAAAGGAACAGGGTACCGAAGATAAAGAAAGGCCGGTTTGCATACGTTCCTAAAAACCTTATTGATAAATTGTTAAGCTAAAACCAATGGCAACAAAAGTAAAGTTACTGCAAAAGAAGATTTCCGGTAACAGGCAAAGTTTGTATTTGGATTTTTATCCGGCCATACCGCACCCCAAAACCGGCAAGCCAACCCGAAGGGAATTTTTAAAGCTTGATCTTTTTGATAAACCCAAAACCGATGCTGATAAATTGCACAATAAGGAAAACTTGCAATTTGCTCAACAGATCCAGCAGAAACGGGAAAACGAATTGAACAAACCCGAAATTTATACCGGGTACGAAAAACAACAGCTGAAAATTCAGGAACAGGGCGAAGCTTCCTTTATTGATTATTTCCGGGGGCTGGTTGAAAAGCGTAAAGATTCAAACCATGATAACTGGGTTGCTGCATTCCATTACCTTGAAACCTATACCAAGGGAAACCTGAAGTTCGAAGATCTGAACGAAAAGTTTTTTAATGACTTCAAAGATTACCTTTTAAGCGTTCAAAGCAAGCGAAGCAAAAAAACCACCCTTTCCCACAATTCAGCCGTTTCCTATTTCAATAAGGTTAAGGCAGCCCTGAAACAAGCCTTCAAAGATGGTTACCTGCAAATTGATCTGAACAGCAGGATTCAGCCAATAAAAGAAGCCGAAACGCAAAGGAATTTCTTAACCATTGAAGAACTTAACAGCCTGGTAAAAACTGATTGTAATGATCCTTTACTGAAACAGGCGGCCTTGTTTTCAGCCCTTACCGGATTGCGGTTTTCCGATATTGAAAAACTGGTTTGGGGCGAACTGGAATACATTGAAGGGCAAGGCTATTTCATTAAGTTCACACAGCAGAAAACCAGCGGGGTTGAGATGCAACCTATATCTGAACAGGCCTTCAGCTTGCTTGGTGAAAGAATGGAACCCACCGGTAAAGTATTTGAAGGGCTGAAATATTCCGCTTATGCCAACCGGCACCTTTTCCAATGGATTGGGGCGGCCGGTATCACAAAACAAATTACCTTCCATTGTTTCAGGCATACTTTTGCAACCCTGCAATTAAGTAAAGGAACTGATATTTATACCGTTTCAAAAATGCTTGGCCACCGGGATTTGAAAACTACCCAGCGTTATGCAAAGATCATTGATAAAACGAAACGGGATGCAGCCGATAAGATACAACTTGATTTCTAAAGCTTAACTACAATGATAACCGACAAAATAAAAGGGCTGTTTCAGTTTATTGTCTTTCTAAACTCGAATATCGAAAACTTTAAACAGTTTGATAACGAGGTTAGTGAACTATATTTACTAAATGAGGAACGTAATAAATTAAACCCCCGAACTAATTTTGCTGAT
>CAINOB010000015.1 GCA_903851365.1 uncultured Bacteroidota bacterium | reverse complement strand
GTGTTTATAAAGGCCAACCTCGAGCAGGAAGAGCTGGAGCAGAAACTCTACCTCGTGCGTAAGCAGGCCGAAAGAGAGATCCGCGAATCGAAACTCAAGTTCCGCCGCACCTTTTATGTTCCCAGCCTGTCCACCAAAGTCATTGTTTATAAAGGCATGCTCACCTCAGGTCAGCTGCGGGAATATTATAAGGACCTCTCGCACCCGCTATTTACCAGCGCCAGCGCCCTGGTTCACTCACGCTTCAGCACCAACACCTTTCCCACCTGGGATCTGGCTCAGCCGTTCCGCATGGTGGCCCACAACGGCGAAATAAATACCATCAAGGGCAACCGCATGTTCATGCAGGCCCGCGAATCGCTGCTGAAATCGGAAATCTTTAACGGCGACCTGAAAAAGCTCTTCCCGGTGATCGAACCGGATATGTCGGACTCGGCATCCTTCGATAATACTCTGGAATTCCTGCATAGGACCGGTCGCTCGATCCCCCATGTCCTTTGCATGATGATCCCTGAGTCGTTCAATGAAAAAAATCCGATACCCGACAGCCTCAAGCTGTTCTACGAATATCATTCCACCATCATGGAACCCTGGGACGGTCCCGCCTCGATGTTGTTTTCCGATGGCCGGTATATCGGAGGTACACTCGACCGCAACGGACTGCGCCCATCGAGATATATTATAACGAAAAATGACCTGATCGTGATGGGCTCCGAGGTGGGCGTGCAATCTTTCGCCGCTGGCGAGGTAAAAGAAAAGGGACGCCTGAGGCCTGGGAAAATTTTGCTGATTGATACCCAGCTGGGTGTCATAATACCCGACAAAGAAGTGAAGGCCCAGCTCAGCTCACGCAACCCCTATGGCAACTGGCTGCGCGAAAATCGCATGGTGATGGAGGACATTGCCGTTAAGCAGCGCGTAATGTCATCTCTTGGTGATCATTTCCATACCTGGTCAAAAGCGTTCGGCTATTCGAAGGAAGATATGGAACAGATAATCAAAACGATGGCTGTAACTGGCGCAGAGCCCACCAGCTCCATGGGCAACGACACACCTCTTGCCTGCTTCTCCGAAAAACCCCAGCGCTTCTTTAATTATTTCCGGCAGGTATTTGCCCAGGTAACCAACCCGCCCATCGACTCCATCCGCGAGGGCCTGGTAATGTCGCTCACTAATTATATCGGATCGCTTCATTCAAATATTCTCGATGAGTCGCCCGCACACTGCAAACTGATAAAATTCGACGATCCGATCATCACCAATACCGACCTCGGGAAAATCAAGGACCTCCGGCTCGAGGAATTCTCTCACAGCATTATCCCGATGGTCTTTCCGGTGGAGGAGGGTACCGCCGGATTTAAGAAAGCTTTTGATAACCTCCTGATGCAGGCCGAAAAAGCGGTCGACGATAAAAAGAATTTCATTATTCTAACAGACCGGGCAATATCTGAAAAATTGGCCCCCATACCTTCGCTCCTGTGTGTGGCGGCTGTTCATCACCACCTGATACAAACCCAGAAGAGGATGCAGATCGGCATCATCGTGGAAACTGCCGAAGCGCGTGAAGTGGCCCATTTTGCCCTGCTCTTTGGCTATGGCGCCAGCTCGGTGAACCCTTACCTGGCCTTTGCCGCCATCGATGAACTGATAAAAACGGGTCAGATAGGCCTGTCGTATTCCGAGGCACGATACAACTATATCAAATCTATCGACCGGGGTCTGCTCAAGATCATGTCGAAGATGGGTATTTCAACCCTCCGCAGCTACCAGGGATGCCAGATGTTTGAGGCGCTGGGGGTGAGCGACGAGATCATGCAAAAATATTTCACCGGCACGGCATCGAAATTCGGTGGCATTGGCTTCGAAGAGATCTGCCGCGAATCGCTGATCTTTCACGGCGAGGCCTTCGGGAAACGAAAAAAGTCTGTTCCTGCTCTCCTGGAGAGCTCCGGCGCTTATCATTACCGTAAATATGGCGAACATCACGCCTGGAACCCCGAAACCATTGCCCTGCTTCAGTGGGCGGCGCGCACCAACGATTATGGTGTGTACAAGGAGTTCAGCCGTCGTGTCGACAGTGAAAATGCAAAGCCTGTCTTTATCAGGGGATGCCTTCAATATAAACGCAACCCAATAGACATCAGTAAGGTGGAACCTGCCGAAAATATCATGAAAAGGTTTGTTACCGGTGCGATGTCGTACGGCTCCATCAGCAAGGAGGCTCATGAAGCGCTGGCCATGGCCATGAATGCAATCGGCGGTCGCAGCAATACCGGCGAGGGCGGTGAGGATGCTGCACGTTTCAGTACCGATAAGCGCAGCGCCATCAAGCAGGTGGCCTCGGGACGCTTTGGGGTCACCAATAATTACCTGGTGAATGCCGATGAACTGCAGATAAAGATCGCCCAGGGAGCCAAACCGGGCGAGGGCGGACAGTTGCCGGGTTTCAAGGTGAATGAAATCATCGCCGGACTGCGTCACTCCACACCGGGAATCACCCTCATATCCCCGCCGCCGCATCACGATATCTATTCCATCGAAGATCTGGCCCAACTGATTTACGATCTGAAAGTCACCAACCCGCGGGCAAAGGTCTCGGTTAAACTGGTGGCCGAAAACGGCGTGGGCACCATAGCTGCCGGCGTGGCCAAGGCTTTCTCCGACCTGATAACCATATCGGGATCTGAAGGCGGCACAGGCGCCTCACCTGCCAGCTCCATAAAATATGCCGGTCTGCCAATCGAGCTGGGTATCGCTGAGGCGCAGCAAACGCTCGTCATGAATAACCTCCGGGGCCGCGTGAAACTGCAGGTCGACGGACAGCTTAAAACCGGACGTGACGTGGTAATCCTCGGATTGCTGGGCGGTGAGGAATTCGGCTTTGCCACCTCGGCGCTGATCACCATGGGATGCATCATGATGCGGAAGTGCCACCTCAATACCTGTCCGGCCGGCATCGCCACCCAGGACGAAACGTTGCGGCGGAGGTTCCTCGGACGATCGCAGTATGTGATCAACTTTTTCCGGTTTATGGCCGAGGAGGTACGCGAGCACCTGGCCGAGCTTGGATTTGCCACTTTCGATGAGATCGTTGGCCGCGCCGACTTGCTGGAGCAAAACCCCGCAGTGGGCGGCTGGAAAATGAAAAATGTCGATTTCTGCAGATTGCTTTATATGCCCAAAGAGTCGGCAAAAAATGATATCCGGTATACTTTCCCCAATATCAAATCGATAGAGAACCATATTGATCATATCCTGATACGCGAAGCGGCCAAAGCCATTACTGGCAAGGAAAAAGTGTGGATGTCACACACCATCTCCAATACCGACCGTACCACCGGCGCCATGCTTTCAGGGGAGATATCGCGCCGATACGGCGAGGAGGGACTGCCAAACAATACCATCATGGCAAACTTTACCGGCACGGCTGGTCAGAGTTTCGGCGCCTTCCTGGTGAAGGGAGTGAGCTTCCGGCTCGAGGGCCAGAGCAACGATTATATCGGCAAGGGACTCTCGGGGGGGCGCATCATCGTGGTGCCGCCTGACGGATCAACCTTTAAGCCGGAAGATAACATCATCGTGGGTAATACCTCCTTCTATGGCGCCACCTCAGGCACAGCCTACATCCGCGGGGTGGCCGGCGAACGTTTCTGCGTGCGCAACTCGGGTGCCCGAACCGTGATCGAGGGAAGCGGTGACCACTGCTGTGAGTATATGACCGGAGGACGGGTGGTAGTGCTCGGCCCCACCGGCCGTAACTTTGCCGCCGGTATGAGCGGAGGAATAGCCTACGTGCTCGATACCCTGGGCAACTTTGAATATTTCTGCAACAAAGGCCTCGTGGAGCTCGGACCGGTGGAGGATCGTGCCGATATCACGGAACTGCAGGATATGATTAATAAGCACCTGCTCTACACGCAGAGCGCACTGGCCGAGAAAGTGCTCACCAGCTGGGATGAATATCTTCCGAAATTTGTGAAGGTGATCCCGTTTGAATACAAGAAAGTTCTGGAAGAGCTGAAGCTGCGCGAGCTGGAGCGCAAACTGCAATTAACAGACGACGAAGCTTTCCGTCACGAATAGTAGGAAGACGATAGACGGAAGACAGAAGACAAAAGACGGGAGATAATGAAATGGGAGATAGTAAAGGATTTATGACGATACGCCGCAAAGAGGCCGGATACCGTCCGCTGAATGAGCGTATATACGATTATGGTGAAGTGGAGCAAACGCTCGACGATAAGGACCGTATTGACCAGGCTGCACGATGTATGGACTGCGGCATACCGTTCTGTCACTGGGGATGCCCGGTAGGGAGTAAGATCCCCGAATGGCAGGATGAGGTATATCGCGGTAACTGGAAGGGAGCTTACGATATCCTCCGATCCACCAACCCTTTTCCGGAATTCACCGGTCGCGTTTGCCCGGCCCCGTGCGAAAAATCGTGCGTGCTGGCTATTCACGATGAAACGGTTACCATACGCGAAAACGAGGCGTCAACCGTGGAGCATGCCTTTAATATGGGTTTCATACAGCCCCGGGTACCGCCAGTGCGCACTGGCAAAAAAGTGGCAGTAGTGGGGTCGGGCCCGGCCGGACTGGCCGCTGCCGACCGGCTCAATCAATGCGGGCATGAGGTGACAGTGTACGAAAAAAGCAGTGCCATTGGGGGATTATTGCGGTATGGAATTCCGGATTTTAAGCTGAGCAAAACCGTGATCGACCGCCGTTTAATCATTTTTCAGGCCGAAGGAATAAAGTTTCATATCGGGCAAACAATAGGAAAGGATATCAAAGCGGAGGAGCTGCTGTCGAAGTTTCACGCGGTGGTTTTGGCGACCGGCGCCGGGCAACCACGCGATTTGCCGGTGGTGGGAAGGGAGTTACAGGGTATTCACTATGCGATGGATTTTCTTACCCAGCAAAATCAGCGGGTAGCTGGCGAGCTGGTGCCGGAAAAAGTGAGCATCACCGCAAAAGGTAAAAAAGTGCTCGTGATCGGTGGAGGCGATACTGGCTCCGACTGCGTGGGCACGGCCATACGCCAGAAAGCTGCACAGGTTACCCAGATCGAGATCCTGCCACAGCCAGCCGCTGAACGTCCTGAAAATAATCCCTGGCCCTGGTGGCCCGAAACCTTGCGCACCTCAAGCTCGCACCTCGAGGGATGCACCCGCCGATGGGGTCTGGCCACAAAAAGATTTATTGGTGAAAACGGAATGGTAAAAAAAGTGGAACTCATCGGTGTGGAATGGACACTGAATGCCGGGGGCCGCCGTATCATGACCGAAATGCCCGGATCATCCGAAACGATAAGTGCCGACCTGGTGCTGTTGGCCATGGGGTTCACCCAGCCGGTGCATGAAGGATTGCTCGATTCCCTGGGGGTGGAATACGACGAAAGGGGAAATATTAAGGTGGATATCAGTAAGCAAACCTCTGTGGACAAGGTCTTTGCCTGTGGCGATGCAGAATCCGGCGCCAGCCTTGTGGTGAGAGCAATCGAAGCGGGGAAAATTGTTGCGGAAGGTGTGGATCGGTTTCTGATAGAATGACTTAAAAAGTTTGGAATTTGGTTTAACCAAAAAATAGTCATTATCTTGTGGTACCTACAGCAAGAAAAATCGCCTGAACATGGATAATGAATTGCAGAAAGTCAGATCGGAAAATGATCGTTTAAATGCACTATATCTGAAGGAGATTGCCGACCGCAAGCTGGCGGAAGAACTGCTGGTTCAGCAGAACGATCATTTATCAAAACTCAATCAGTTTTCTGTCGATTTGGCCATGCTTTCCTCCGAAGATAGTCTCGAGGGTCTGATTGCCAAACGCCTCAAGGAAATCTCAGGAGCCAAGGTAGCGATGATCTCAAGCTACGACATTTTAACCCGCACCATGGCAACCGAAAAAGTTGAAATGGACACTGGACTCTTGCGCTCCTTTCTCGCACTTGCGGGTGATGACCACAAACAACGTTTCGAAGTCAGCGAGGAAATGTATCAGCACCTGATCAGAGAGGTTTACGGCGTGCGGAAAACGTTGTATGAAATGAGCTTCGGTAGTTTTCCCCGGGCTTTGGGAGCTGCTGTTCAAACCCTGCTGCGTATCGACCGGTTTATCGGGCTTGCCTTTGTTATTGAGGGGAAATTATACGGTGTGGCGCTTCTTGGGATGAGCAAGGAAGTACCCGATCCACCAAGGAAATTAATAGAAAGTTTCGTTTTTCTGGCTGCCGTGTCATTACGGCGCAAAAAGGCTGAACAGGCGCTTCACGATAGTTACGAGGTGCTGAATAAAATCACTGATCAGGTTCCGGGCGTGGTTTATCAGTACCGCTTATATCCCGATGGGCATTCAGCCTTTCCTATTGCAAGCGCGGGGATGTATGATATTTACGGGGTTACGCCGGAGGAGGTTCGTGATGATGCCACGCCGGTTTTTTCGCGCCTTCATCCCGATGATTACCAGATGATTGTAGATACAATCACGGAATCGGCACGCACTCAAACATTCTATCACAGCGAGTTTAGGGTGATACTTCCCGGCAAGGGAGTCTGCTGGCGGTCATGCAAAGCCAGGCCTTCACGGCTCGACGATGGCAGTACCATGTGGTATGGCATAATCACTGATATTACGGAACGCAAACTGGAGGAAGCAGAGCTGAAAAAGGCCATGAGAAAAGCTGAGGAGAGCGACAAGCTGAAATCAGCTTTCCTGGCAAATATCAGTCATGAAATACGCACTCCGATGAATGGGATTCTGGGTTTTGCCGAACTGCTCAAGGAGCCTGATCTTACCGGGCATCAGCAGCAGGAATATATCAGAATTATTGAAAGCAGCGGCGAACGGATGCTCAGCATCATCAATAATATTGTCGATATATCCAAGATCGAGTCGGGGCAGATGAAGGTGATACTCACCGAAACCAATATAAACGACCTGTTAGGTTTCATCTTTAAATTCTTTAAACCCGAGGTCGAAAAAAAAGGAATGCAGATCAGGCTGACTACCGGATTGTCCGGTCATCACGGGGTGATTAATACCGACCATGAAAAGCTCGATGCCATTCTCACCAACTTTGTCAAGAATGCCGTTAAATATACCCACGAGGGCACCATACACCTCGGATATGAGAAAAAGAACGGCTTTATTGAGTTCTACGTAAAGGATAATGGCCCGGGCATCCCGGTCGACCGCCATCTGGCCATTTTTGAGCGGTTTGTTCAGGACGATAGTTCCGGCATCCGATACAGGCAGGGCGCCGGTTTGGGTCTTTCGATCTCCAAGGCATACGCCGAAATGCTCGGCGGCAAAATCTGGGTGGAAAGCGAGCCCGGCAAAGGGTCGGCTTTCTATGTTTCCATCCCCCACTAGCTATTTGACTAACAGCAGGTAAGTATTTGACCAGCAGCAGATAATTCTAACATTAGCGCATTCATATTGACTAATTTTAGGACAGGATGGTCGGATTTTTTCCATTTGGAGTTGCGTATTGCATCTACATACTTTGGAAGCATCCGTGCATTTCCAGGTCAATTGGCTAAATCCTGATAAAGTGAGCCCCCAAAAATCATTAAAAGCTATTGTATGAAAGAAGAACAACCAAAACTGGTGCTTGACAAAAAGACTGTTGCGCACCTAAACAATCTCGAGATGCGTCAAGTTAGAGGGGGAGATGGGGATGGCGGAGGGGATGACACAATTGCCAGCCGTATTAGGTGCGGTGGTGATGGAGAAAGTAAAGGTGGACAATTAAACGTGGCAATTGTTCTTATAAGTTTATTGGTTAAAGTTTGTTAACTAAAGCATAAGCTATTGTGAAGGGCAAAGGATGCGTCAGTCTTTGCCCTTTTCATTAATAATGGATTTTATAATAAAGTTTAGTTCTTCGTCATACCCTCTGGCAATTCCTAGGCCAGTATTTTTATAAAAGCTATCTATTTTCACCCCATATTGTTGAGTCTTCTGCCCGTCAGGGTATACTATACCTAATCCGGAGAAATTTGTTGAAATATTACCTGGTAAAAGAATTTGGGCAATATTACCGTCAGCTCCAGCTGTATTGTCTCCAAAAGTTAATACATTAGGAAGAGCTTGAAAGGCCATAGTAAGAAACTCACCCCTACTAATAGTAGAATAGTTGACCATAAGTATCATTTTTTTATAATGAACTTTATTGTCACTTTCTACTGGATTTAGGTAAACCGTTGTGGGGCTATTGAATCGACCTGGGCATGACAGGTCTGCGCGATAATATGAAGCAAAAGGTGTTTTGTGAGATGAAAAAAGCTCGTCAATCTGATTTAATACCCAATTTGGATAAGCCCTAATATCAATAATTATATATGGTTTATTGTGCAGTCTGATTAGTTTTTCAAAGTCCATACTATCTATTTGATTTAAATCGATATAAATGTAATTGTCACCAACCGAAAAATTGGGCTTCGACACATATTCAAATAATTCGGATTTGATAACTGACAAAGTTGAAATCGATTTAAAATTAATATTTATTATCGAATCATTTCGCTTTATCTGGACTTCATTGATTTGTTCATTTCTTGATTTAATGAAATTGTTTGCACTTATATTTTTTTTTCTTTTCGAGTTGCTACCCCAAATCAATATTGAATCTTTTAAATAAAATTCCTGGAAAGATTTATTATTTATTTTTAAAATTGCATCGCCAAATTTAATGCCTGAATTCATTGCGCTTTTATGAATTTTAGTGATTATTATCTGATCATTGACATAGTTTACCATAAAAGGTAATTGATAATATCCATAATATTTCTCAATTGGATAGCTCGATACTGATCCATGTCCATCTCTAATTAATGTGCAGAGTTTTAAGATAGTCATATGAAAATTTAATTCACTGTCACATGAAATCAATTCATTAGAAAAGTCATTTAAAGTGGAATCCCAATTTACTGATATCTGGCTTTTGTATGGGAAGAAAAAGTTTATGGCATTCCAATATCTTGCCAAAGCTAGAAGCCTTACTTCAACGGGAGGGTACAATGTTATATATCTCTTCTCGTTTGTAAACTCAGCACAAAAATTATCGTTGTTATTTTTTATAAATATGCTGATAGTATCCCTTACAACCCGACTTATTTGAATTAATTTTTTTCTGTTAAGGTTTGTGAGATTCTTGTCAGTTTTTATCCACCCATTCAAGGAATCGGTGTATTTCGTTTTTTCGGGATTTGTCTCATATATGGGCTTTGATTTCAATGACCTATTCGAATATTTCATCAACTCTTTGACCGATTTATTAAAGGTGGTGCGCTCGTTAAAGCATAAAATTGCTTTTATTCCACCCAGGAAAACTGAATCAAGTTTTGGAATGATGTTTGACTCATAAGGTGTGTAATATTTAACTATACCCCAAATTTTAATGTATTCTGCACAAAAGTTCTTGTTTTCAGCAACAATTGACACTGATGTTGACATCAAGATTACTGCAAGAATAACTTTTCTAATAATTTTTTTCTTAATCATTTTCATAAAGTATAAATGAGGACCAAAAGATTGGGTCTTTATAGGTTTTGGAATTAATAAATTGTCTTTTTGAAAAGGCCATTGATTTACTGTAACTATTACCTTTTAGATGATATTTATAGAAGTCTTTAATAAAGAAATAGGATGGTTCGTCGTAGATTTTCCATAATGTGCAGATGTAATTACATATAGTAATGTTTAAAATTCCCCGAAGAAAAGACACAAATCCAGTTGATGAGCTGACAATATTTGAACCAGAATCGCAAGCATTTAGGATTAATAAATCATTGTCAAAGGGGAGACTTGTCAAAACAGGGAAAAATAGGGATGATTCGTTTTTTGAAGGAAATAGTTCAACGCAACTGAAAGTTGAATTTGATTTGTTAATCTTACTGTGAGTTGATAAATGGAGGATCTTTGCATTTAGCGGACCATTTACAAAATTATTATATGTCGCATTTTCTCCAATAAAGTAACAACTGTTTAATGATTCATTTATGTATAGTTGATTAATATCAAATATTTCCTTTGCACTACCATTTAAATTTTGAAATGAGGAGTCATCCACTGCATATGGAGCAATACCAAAAAATTCATATTCATGGGTTTTGTTTACTTGTAGATTTGAATAATTACGGTTTAAAATAGAGAAGCGATATGATATATCTTTGATTTCAATAAGATATGGATCTTTCTGATTTGGTATTCGATTAATCGAAAGAGTTTCAAATGGTATTCCTGATAAAGATTCATCGGGAATAAAAGTAATCTTGTCAGAATACTTTATCAGATTAATAACTGGATTAAGGAGCAATTTAGAAATTATTTTACGTAATTCGGCAATTCTTTTAAAATCCAAAGACTTTATCGAGAATGGATAATCTTGAAGTGATTTTTTAAATTCTTCACTAACTGTAATTACCTTACAACTAACTTGATTGTTTAAAATGGTATGAATGAATAGTTCTTTTTCTGTGATGAAATAATCAATAATTAAGTTTTTGGCATTAGAGGAATCTATATTAATAGAAATCGAATTTTCTATTGAGGAATAATATAGAAGTATATTTTTAAAAGCTTTCTCAAGGAATTTATTGTATTGATTATCAATCCTAATTGTATTACTAATCAGAGAGTCAACAATGGTTAAGTTGTTTAAATTATGTTCGTTTTGCTTGCCTAAATTCAATAGGTTTTCAAATTGATAATAACTTTTGAAATAGCTGAAATTACTAATTGCTTCCGAATTAGATTGAAGATTCCTAATCTCAGCTGGAAAGTTAATTAATGAAAGGCTTTTAAAAATCTCTGATATTATTAATGTTCTAGGGTATTTTGTTTTAATAACTGAATCCAATATCGAAGCTGATAGGATTGATAAATCGAAAAGTCTTTTATTTTCGTTTACAAATTGATTTGAAGAAAAGATAGAGTTAAGTTTTTTCAAATGACCAATTATGACATTAATCGCCGAAGGCAATAGATCATAAGATTCGATAAGAAACTTTTTATCTTTGTTTTTTTTATATTGTAGTGAGTTCAGTTCAATCCGATCTGCAATAGAAATAAGGTAATCGGATATCGAAAATAAATTGTCATAGATTTTATTCCTTTTATTTGTTAAATTGCAAAAAAATGCCAATTTATTGTAAAATGAAGCCGAATCTAGATTGCTGGTTCTTAAATTTATATATGCGACATTATTATATGATTGCACAAGATCTATTGGGGTTGAGTGTTGACTTGTTTTTCTTAAGTTTAATGAATTAGTGTAATAGTATTTGCATGTATCAAATGATCCTTTTTCTAAATATAAATTTCCAACGTTATTCTTTACAAAGGCTAAATTGTTTATATCCTTTATGGAATCATATAGAAACATACTTTTATTAAAATATTTTAGAGCTAGATTATATTGTTTTTTTGATTGTTCGACGATTGCAATGTTATCAAAAAACAAAGCAAGATCATCTATCTCTCCAAGATTGACCTTTATTTTAATAGCATCCTCTATATATTTTCTGGCCTCCAAATCGATTCCTAATTTAAGGAAACATAATCCTAAATTATTATATAATTGTGCCTTTTTCGAAAGTGAAATATTACTTATTTCACTAATTAATATCTTTGCTTGCGAATAATAATCCATTGCCTTATAGTAATCATTTAACTTATAATAGTTTTTAGCAATATTGAATAAAAAATAATACGAATTCGTATAATCCTTCGGATCAAATTTTAATGTTATTTCCAGTGCTTTTTTTAGGTACGAAATTGAATTTCCTATGTTTTGCAACATTAATGAAATTGTACTCATATATGAAAGCGTAGTTCTTAACTCTTTCCAATATTTTTTTTCAATATTATTATACTTGGCAATGAAGTTTAATTGATTATAAAGGTCTTGAGCAATTAGTAAATTATTGGTTCTATAAGCTTTATTGCCTTCGTAGATGAGCTTTTGAATTAATGTATCTATAGAATCCGATTTCGGTTTACTAAATTTAATGGCGTTGTTGGAAATATTAAGTGGGTTTGAGTGATCAAAAGCCAAATAAAGAGGAACCTTATTTAGATCATTAATTGTATTAGAAGTATGTGGTGTAAAAAATATAAAAAAGAATACTATAAGAAGTAAATTCAACATTTTGACAATTGTATTTTCTTCTGATGAAGGTACTGCCACATAGTAGAACTACATATACTGATTTGTAGCGCTTCATCAAATAGATCTGGGGAGAGATTTCTGGTTTTTTCAAGCCCGCTTCCTCCGGGGGTCTTTTGAGAGGATGGAATTACGCAGGAAAGGATGGAAGGCCCCCGGAAAAGTGAGCGGTAACAGATGGGCTGTTACATTATTATCTTAGGCAAACGATAATGACAAAAAACACGTACCTTGGTGTACATTGCTTAATACGGTTCAATGTGGAAAGGTTACCCCTGTTTGAAAGAAAAATTGTAAAAAAATTGGCTGAGCAGCATTTAGATGCTATAGCACTGGCACTTAAAAATAGGGTTGAGCATGAACCCGATCCCGGATTTATGACCGGACTGGCCGGACAAGCCCTGTTTTTTTATTCCTATGCCCGCAGCTCCGGCCAATCGCGATATGAAAATCTCGGTTTTCTCGCCCTCGAGCGCGCCCTCGCTATGGTAAACAATGGCTTCTCCTGGCCCTCATTTGCCGCCGGACTGGCCGGCATGCGATTCACCCTAAAGTATCTCGCTACCCGTGGCCATATCTCCGAATCCGATGGCGCTGCCCTCGATGATATCGATCCCTGCCTGAACGATTTCGCCAAACAGCGCTTTGCCAATGGCGACTACGACTTTCTCCACGGTGCAATCGGAATGTATCTTCGCGAACAACGCTACCCCCAGGAAGACTTCACAAATGCTGTCAAAAGCGTTGTCATCCCCGCGAAAGCGGGGACCCCGTCCCTAACAGCTACTCTCGCCTCGCTTGCCATCTCTCCCGGTCCGGGATTCCTATCCTGGGAAACCCGCCACCCTCAGACTGGCACACCAGAAATCAACCTCGGCCTCGCACACGGTATCCCATCGGTCCTGTGGATGCTCAGCCACCAGGAACCCGATCCCGAACGTAATAATCTGTTGAAGGGAGGAGTAAATTATTTGCTCTCCTGCCGGATGCAAGATACCGCCAACGGCTCCATCTTTCCGCATCGCATCGTGAACGGTGTGCCCGATCAGCCGGGAAGGCTTGCCTGGTGCTATGGCGATCCTGGCGTGGGTGCAGCACTCTGGCAGATCGGACTGAACTGCAACAGGCCCGACTGGCAGACCGATGCTATCGGGATACTGCATAACGCTGCCTCCAGAAGAGATTCAGGGGTCAATAGGGTGCATGATGCCTGTATATGCCATGGAACGGCCGGACTCGCGCTGATCTTCTATAAAATGGCCATATTAACCGGTCACGATGAACTGCTCGACGCCGCCGGCCACTGGGCCCGCGCAACACTCGACCATGGACAGAAACCAGATGCCGCCGCCGGATACCTTTTTCTCACCACGGGCGACCATTATATTTCCTCCTGGTCCCTCCTCGAAGGGATAACCGGCGTGGGCCTCACGCTGCTGGCTCTCCTCGATGCCGACACCCTCGGATGGGAACAGGGTCTCATGCTCTGAAATACTGCCCCGATCGGAATAAAAGAAAAAGGCCCCGCACCACATGGTACAGAGCCTTTTTTATTTGTAAGTAAAGTGAGAGTTTCTAGTAGAACTTGGTCCTCTTGTCAACAATCTTCGCATTTTTCTCGAGGGCGGCAAATACCTGGTAACCGGCACGCGAGGTATACGACTGCTCTAAGCGGGAAACACAGTCGGCCCGGTTGGCCTCGGCTCCCGGCTCCTGGACTTTCGTCACCTGGATAACATATACTCCACTGGTACCTTTGATCGGCTTGCTGATCGTATTTACCGGGGTAAAGGTCATTGCTGCGGATACATTTGGCTCCATTCCTAATCCGGTGATGGTATAGGAGGTGAAGTAGGAGTTGGCTGCCGTGGCTACGTTGGAATTGAATTTAGGTGCAAGGGCTTCAAGCGAGCTCGACGACTGGAGCTCCTGGTTTGCCTTGGCTATGAGTAATTCAGCTTTCTTGTCATTGCGGATGCTGTTCTCGATCTGCGTGCGTACCTGATCCATTGGAGCAGTACCTTTTTCACGGACTTCGGTGAGCTTGGCCAATACAAAGCGCGGACCGTATTCTTTCAGGTCGGAGAGATCGCCTTTTTTGGCAGTGAAGGCCCAGCGGACCAGTTCGCGTGGATTGTCGAGCCCTGTGATGGCGGCATCGCCTTCATGAAGGTTAGTGGCAATACGCTTGTTCAGGTTTTCTTTGCTGATGCCATCCTCAAACTTGGTTCCGTTATCGTAACTGGAAGCAAATTTCGAGGCCTGGGTGTAAATATCCTGATAAGTTTTGTCGCCGGCTGATATGGTGCGCTCCAGAAATGCAATCTGCACTTTTCTGGAGGAAGCAGCCTGATCAACGATTTTGATGATGTGCACACCTGCACGGGATTTTGCTGTAACCAGGTCGCCTTTCTTACCAAAGAAACAAACTTTTGAAAATTCGGGGATCATCTTTTCATTGGTGAACCAACCCAGATCTCCGCCTTTATCTTTGCTGGCGTCGTTGCCATATTTTGCTGCCAGAGTGGCAAAATCCTGTCCGCGATCGATCAGGCCCTTGATGCTGTCGGCAGTTTTCTGCGCTGCATCAAAGTCATTGCCATTAGCCGGAAGAATCAGGATATGACTGGCTTTCACGGAATCAGGAAGATTCTGAATATCAGTGATCCTGGCAAGTCTCCAGATGAGGCCTTCCTGATACGGTCCGAATACACTTCCCTTATCAGCCGACATGGCCCATGCGCGAAGGTTTTCGCCAAAATCTTTCGGTCCGAGGTAAGCTTCATTGAAAGGAACTTCGGAAGTAGCGGCAACATATTGGGCGGCATTTTCGATTCTTTCAAACTCGGGTTTCTGAGCTTTGATCCAATGCTCAACTGTATCTTTATCCTGCTGCGACGGAACAATGTCCCAAACAACATAAGCCAGGTCGCGTGAAGCTTCCTGCTTGAATTTACTCAGATTGGCGTCGTAATATTTTTTCACTTCCGCTTCGGTCACCTTAACAAGACTGTCGGGGGTGATGGCATAGCGGATGGGAACGAAATTAATGTCGTATTTTTTGTAGGTCTCAACAAAGTCAGCATCAACCTGCTTGCGGGTAACATAAATACCTTTGGATATCAGGGTCTGATATTTGGTATAGATACGGTCTTTGATTAATTCCTGCTCATAGCTGACCCAAGCCTGCTTTTGACGGCCGGTGGCATCTTTATCCATGGATTTCAGGAACTGGATCACGCGGTTACGGTCGAAACCGCCGGTGGCCTTGTTCTGAAAGATCTGTGCCTGCTGGATTTGCGGATGTATATTCTTTCCCTGAACCATATCAAACAGCTCATCGGAGGAGCATGCAAGGCCCAGAGCATCATATTGATCACTATATACGAATTCATTCAGATAGCTGTTCCATATCTGGTTGCGAATGGAAGCATAGGTCTGCTCATCGACGTTCGTGGTTTGGGAACTTTGCTTGTAATTTTCGATCCCTTTTTCCATTTTCACCTGGAATTCCTGATAGCTGATGGATTTACCGTTAATCACGGCAATCTCAGTTTGCTTTTTACGCAATAATCCCGAACCTGAATTCAGGAAGTCTCCCAGGATAAAGGCCAGTAATGAAAGGCCGATAATAGCTGCCAGCAGTACGCCTGCTTTGTTTCTAAGTGTTTGTAATGTTGCCATGTGTATACCCTAAAAAATCAGGCTACGAAGATAGTAAAAGGATTGATAAAAAAAGGGGGGGCAAAGATTTGCTGAGGAGGATAATAGGGTGGGAGGTCAGGCATCGGTCAACGACAGGGCGACGACGCTGATTCTTTTCCGGTTACCAGCGGTAATCCTGAACGAAAATCCTGGAATCCGAATGGTTTCATGCACCTTTGGCAACGAAGGGTGGAAATGCAGAATCAATCCTGCCAGAGTCTCATATTCATCCGACGTTGGGAGGTTAAACTCGTAGTTATTATTGAGATAGTCGATCTCCAGCCGCCCAGACAAAAGGTATTCTCCGGCTGCATTCTTTTTCTCTATAAGGTCGATGTTGTCATGCTCATCTTCGATCTCACCAAAAATCTCTTCCAGAATATCCTCGGTGGTAACTACTCCGGAAGTACCCCCGAACTCATCGATCACAACGGCAATATTGGCATGTTCGCGCAAAAGCTTGGTGAGAAGCCGGTTGGCTGGCATGCTTTCCGGAACCATCGAAATATTCCTGATAATTTCGCTAAGCCCGGAAGGGTCTCTAAATAAGGAACTGTCATGAACATAACCGGTGATCCTGTCGATATCTTTTTCGTAAATCAGTATGCGTGAATAGCCTGTCTCGATGAACGCCTTGCGAAGATTTTCCATGGAGGTTCCGGCCTCCACAGCAGCAATCTCGGTACGCGGTATCATGCAGTCACGGATTTTTACCGAGGAAAAAGCCAGGGCATTATGAAAAAGCTTGATTTCCTCATCCGAGCCTTCATCGTTGTGCCCTTCGTTCAGGTTTTCCACTACCAGGTTGTTCAGGTCGACCTTGCTGAATACCATCTGGCGCACCTGTTTGGATCCTGGCGATTTCAGAATTTTGCGCAGCAGGAAATCTGATAGCCGCACCACGCACCAGGTGATCGGCAGCAATACAATATATATTAGGGAAAATGGCAGCGAAAAAACCCGGAGGAGCTGGTTCGATCGGATACGGAAAATGGTTTTGGGCAGGAATTCTGCCGTAAAAAGTACCATCGATGTGGCTACCAGCGTTTGTATGAGGAGTATCCAGCCGTCACCATGAATATAACGTGATAAAATAGGTTCGAGAATCTCGG
The DNA here is from genome assembly GCA_903851365.1 of uncultured Bacteroidota bacterium. GTDB lineage: Bacteria > Bacteroidota > Bacteroidia > Bacteroidales > UBA12481 > UBA12481. The sequence continues at coordinate 42,362 of CAINOB010000015.1, read as the reverse complement.
CCGACTTGAATCCAAAGATAACCAGACAGATATTAGTCCCCAGCAGTGTTGTGGCAATCACCAGCTCCATACGCATAACCAGCCACCCCACGAGGTTACCGGTCATTCCGCCCTGCTTGCGGTCGAGCTCCAGCCTGAGCTTATTGGATGCCAGAAAAGCAATCTCCATGCCTGAAAAAAAGGCCATCAGGCAAAGCATGATTACGATAAGGAGCCAGGGAGACATCTCGATTATTTTGTATCGGTTATTTTGTCTTTAACTTTCATTTGGCCATGCGACTTGAGGATGTTGTAGCTTGTAAAATTCTGATCGGCCTCGAAACCTGAATCACCATAGGTAGTGCCGGTGGCCGTGATAATGGTCACCGGCTGGTCCGACCAGATCTTGCTGTCTTTTTCATCCCACCAGAGCATATCGGTGTGAAGTTCCTGATCTTGAGTTAAATTTTTTATTACCACATTTTTGCTGGCTTCGAAAAGCTGGCGCTTGGTGTGATAAATTGCGTAACCTGCAACCAATGTTGATTCAACCTGCATCGATTTATCAAAAAAAGTAGCTACCAGGCCCTGCGGAAATTCGGTTTTCGGTTCCAGACTATCTGCGGTAGGGAACTCCTTGAGCTCGGGTGCCACAATTTTTACCCTTACGAAGAAAGAGTCGCTTACGATAATCTCCACCTGCGAGGCATGTGCCGTAGGCATAGTATCGGGATTATTAAACTTTCCGATTTTCTCAATATCGTTCCGGCATGAAAAGACCAGGGTAATTCCCATGATAAGTGGAAAAACCTTTAAAGCCGTTCTGATTGATAATTTCATCGGTTATGATTTTTTCGACCTCACCCGGGTCGTTTCTTTGATCCAGCCACCCACGGTATAAGTATCCCCGTCGCGCAGTGAACGGGAGGCTACCACTTCCGGTGCCGGAAAATTATCTGAAATCTTGGTGATCAATTTATTTGCTTCTTCAGCAACTTCAGGATCCACTGATTTTGCCTTGATAAATTTATCGACGGCAACCCATAAAACGGTCGACTGCTTCCAGGGATCGCTGAAGACTTCCCCATGGGCATCGGCATAAATCTGACCGATCAGGAGATAAGGTTTTCCCCAGTTCGGCCGCGATTCAATAGCTTTTAATGCCAGTGAACGTGCCTTTTCGTAATTTTTTAATTTCAAATAGTTCAGGTTGCCCAGCTCATAATAAAAATCAGCCGCCTGATCGGTTTTTTTCCCAAGTTCGATAGCCTTCTGAAGATATTCCGCAGCTTTGCTATTCTCGTTTCTGAACTCGTGGGCCCTGCCAATATCGTAAGCAATTTCAGCCGCTGGCTCGATTTTGAACAATGCCTCAGATACCTTCAAGAACAAATCAGATCCGGTACAGCCAGTTTTCTTTAATTGCAGGGTAACTTTTCTGAGCCATTCGACATCGGTTTTAAGATCGGGTAGCTGATCAGCATACAATTCTTTAATGGTCAGGCAGTTAGCAGCCCCGGAGCCGATAAAATATGCATTCACCTGGTCCCTGACCAAACTGAAACTCAGATCTCCGGGATTCTTTTCCAGGTGAGTTTCAATGATTCCCATCGATGTCTTAAAATCGGCAAGAACTTTCAGTGTGTCAATGAGCCCGTCCTTAAACAACTGCTGACTAGCCTGCATATATGTAATCACTACAGCTGCAGATGATTGAACACCCATCAGTGTGATTGATTCGCCCAAAACCGCATATCCTTTCTGATAATCCTGCCGGCGGTATTTCTGGATAGAAATGCCCTTCAGTCCGAGCACATATCCTTTTGGCGACCAGATATCATCGCCAAAATATTTTATGCGGCAATCATAAACCCATAATAGCGAATCGATAAGGATATTCTTTCTTCGGGGATCAGGTTCTTTATCAATCTTATCCTCGAACATTTTAACACCTTGTACGTAAAGGTTTTTCGAGTATTCCGGACATGTTTTCTGGGCAAGAATCCACCAGGGCATTGCCCCTTTGAAATCTCCCTGCTGAAATAAATCCTGGTAATGCGACTGATATTTTGCGCAAGCTGTCGGGTCGCTGCCCTCCTTGCCTGCAATCTGGGCTGTAAGGCTACCGGTAATCACCAGCCATCCAAGAATCAGGGCTAGAAATCTGGGATTCATGTTCGCGGCCGGTTTTAGTCGTACTTCCGTTTACCGAACCACGTACCGTCGTGCATCGAGAGTTGAAACGTAATCATTCCGAATGTTTCGCGGATTAAGTTGTTCTCAACAGTTCCACGCCTGCCGACTTCAAGAATGACGTTGAGGGACGACATGGCTCCCATGCGTGCGCGGTCGAGAATCGGAAATCCGGCTCCCAGGCTGAGCGCCATATCTGTAAGCTGCGATCCTCTCAACTGTAGATAGGATTGAGAATAACGAAATCCAGCCCGGTAACGTACTCTGGAAAGGTAATGGGTTAACGACATCGCATTGGGAATGAACTCCAGCCCAACAATATAATCATGGCTGTTGGCCATGGAATCTCTTGCGCCAAGGAACTCGGATTCGCTCCAGTTTTGCGTGCGGTAGTCAAATCCGGCGGTAAATTTATTTTTCTTTCCAAAAGTGAATCCCGATGCCCAGGTCCGGGGAAGGATCACTGAGTTTTTCGGAATTTCGGTATATAAAAGGGTATCGGTCAGGCCGGTACCAATGGCTATCAATGTTGTTTGCGACTCAGCCTTAAGATTGGCGGTTCCCTGATAGGTGCCACCAAGGGTGATGAAATGGTCGTTTTTCAATGGCAAGGTAACCTGTGCACCGAAACTCAGGTTCACATCGCTGATGATGGCTGTTTGTATTGCTTTTGTGCTGAAATACAATGAATCAGCTGGAATTACTATACTTCTGATATGACTGATCGGACCGAAGAGATACGAGAAAGTGGCGCCCAGGGAAACATAAGGAATTGGCGATACGGAACTGGAGATAAAGAATTGGCTGACACCGCCAGTGCCTGAAAAATTATAGTTGATTTTACCCATTACCGGATTGCTTTCGGTAGAGGTCATCGAATATCCGACATTACTAAGTGGTAGGACTCCCAAGCTGGCTTTCCACCATTTTGTTACGGGAAATCCCATGGCCAAATAGGAAATACCCATATTATTTACCGTTTTCTGCAGATCGGTAGTGGCAAAATGGGTCACTTTCTCAAATCCAGCCATCTCAAAAACAAAACCTACTGTATCAAGAGCAGATAAACTTGCCGGGTTCAGCAGGTTAAGGTTGGTGCCTGATCGCAGTCCGGTTGAAAGGCCGCCCATGGCCTGGCTTCGGCCCGTCGACCTGTTTACCATGTCACCTATGCCGAATCTGGAGTAAGGGGATGTGGAAAGATTCTGTGCCGACAGATTTTTCAGACCGGGGAAAAGCAGCAGTGCTACCAGCACCAGCGGCAGTATGTTCATTAATCGTTTCTTCATTCTGATATCGAGAAGTTGCGTAAAATTGCGTTCAATCCGTTTAAAACCAAGTTTTCCTCTACAAATATGCGGTTTTTTAACCGTGCAGCCAAGTAAGGTGCATCGCCGCCGGTCATTATAACGTGCAAATCGTTGTATTTGTTATTCAGCGAGTTTATTGAGTTGTCAATCTCGTAGATCAAACCGTTGACTACACCGGCAAGAATGGCTTCGTGCGTATTTTTGCCAATCAACGGTACGTGTTCTGCTGCCTCAACCTCAGGAAGACTGAAGGTCTGCTGATGTAGAGCCGAAAATCGCATCCGCATGCCCGGAGAAATATTTCCTCCTGCAAAAAATCCTTCCCCCGTGATCAGATCGATAGTTAAGGCCGTGCCAGCATCCACAACAACGATATTTTTGCCCGGAAAATGGTCGGCAGCGCCTGCTGCAGCTGCAATCCTGTCTTTGCCGAGGGTAGCAGGGGTTTCATAGTCTATTTTTATCGGTAAGGGCAGGAGGTGGCTTAGTTCGTAATACCTGATATTATTTTCAAGCATCATTTCGGACAGCCATACCGGGATTTCCCGCGTGGCACAGACCAGGCACGATGTTACCGGATACTGATTTATCGTCGCAAGGATCGGTCCAGTAAGCCATCCGGTATGGAGTTCAGTGGATTTGAGATCCGCCGAATTATATACTGCTGTCTTAATCAGCGTATTGCCTGCATCAATTACAAAGTTCATAATGGGTGCAAAGATACGGAAAGAATTGTGACTTAGTGACGGGTAACCACCCGGCCCGGTTTAGCACCGGTATGTTTCCCGCTTTTCAGGACCTGCTTTCCATTTACGAAAACATGGACCATACCTGAAGCGTATTGGTGTGGTTGTGTAAAGGTTGCCCGATCGGCAATACTATCTGGGTTGAAGACCACCAAGTCAGCGAAATATCCCTTCTTAAGCAAGCCCCGGCGATCAAGCCGAAGGTTCGCTGCGGGCAGTGAGGTGAGCCGGCGTATCGCTTCCTCCATCGAAATCACTTTCTCATCGCGGACATATTTACCCAGCAAGCGGGCAAAATTGCCGTAGGCGCGGGGGTGAGGGTTCGACTTAAGGAATACCCCTTCCGGTGACTCTGATTCAGCATCCGAGCCAAAACTGACATAAGGCAGTAGAACCTGCTTTTTTATATTGTCTTCCGACATCAGAAAATAAACTGCACTCACATCCTGACCATTCATCGCAACCAGGTCCATCATTGTTTCAATTGGATCAGTTTTTCGCAAAGCTGCGACTTCTGCAAGATTTTTGCCGGTATATTTTTTCAGCGAATCAACTGCAAACCCGGCGAGGAGGATTTTATCGGGAGATCCTACCAGGTCATAGAAGTTTTCCCAGTTGTCGGCTGGTTCGCCGATTTCTTCTTTAAACCGGGCACGGATTTTCGGATCTTTCAGCCGCTTCATCCAGGCATCATTACCCCCTTCCTCTGCATAAGGCGGAAAACAGGCGCCCAATCCGGTAGCTGCCGCGGTATACGTGTACATATCGGCCGAAATCTGCAAACCGGCAGCTCGGGCCGAATCAATCCTGGTGATGGCCAGGTCCATTTTCGGCCAGTTTTTTTGCCCCGCAGCTTTCAGGTGATAGATCTCGGAGCGGATGCCTGCCTCTTTGGTTATCCTGATCAATTCATCGAGACCGGCCATCAGATGATCCCCTTCGCTCCTCATATGGGAGATATAAAGTCCATCATATTGTGCTGCCACCTTGGCCATTTCAATCAATTCTCCAGTACTGGCATAAAATGCTGGTGGATAAATCAGGGAGGAGGAAAGTCCGACAGCCCCATTTTCCATCGCTTCTTTTACCATAAGTTTCATGCGTGACAACTCTTCCGGTGTAGGGGGGCGGTCGACATATCCTAAAACATTTACCCTCACGGTGGTAGCGCCGATAAAAGAGGCAACATTGCATGACACCCCTCTTTTAACCAGATAATCAAGATACTCGCGAAGGGTGGTCCAGGGTATATTAAATTTGATATCGCCCTGCGTTTTCTTCCGTGCCTGCTTCATGGTTGCATTTAATGGTCCGTCAGATGATCCTTCACCCATTACTTCCAGTGTAACTCCCTGACGAATATCGCCCTGCGACCGGCCATCTGCAATGAGAGCTTCATTTGCCCAGCTGAGCATATTGATAAATCCGGGTGCTACAGCCAGACCAGTGGCATCGATCTCTGTGCTCCCAGTCATTTTGTCCAGTTTACCTAATGCTGCGATGGTATCACCGGCAATGGCAATATCCATCTTTACCGGTCTCGATCCTGAGCCGTCATAAACTAAACCGTTGCGAAGGATAACATCATAATCTTTGCGTGCCTGGCAAGAGGTTATTAAAAACAATATCAGGATAAACAGCTGGGGTTTTTTCATTTTTTCGGAGCTATTTTAGCCAGGGATCTCCGGTTTTCTTTAACCAGGGAATCAACTCTTTTTCAACCAGCTCCTGCACAATTTTAGGATTTTCTTTGGAAATATTGTCCAGCTCCATGGGATCCTTCCACCGATCCCATAAATAAGTGGTCGATTTATCCTTGGGCCCCCGAATAATGCTGAGAGTATAACGATTGGTGCGCACGCCGCGCTCACCGGATTCCAGGAACAACCCTTTTTTACCGCCGGGCGGACTGTAAAGTTGTCCGTCAGTCATGAAATATAATTGTGAGGTTGGGCGGGCAACCTTCTTGTTCCCGGTAAACAGACCTGCAAAATTTGTTCCGTCAACAACCGAAGGGATATCATTTTCTAATCCCATCAGTCCCATCAGAGTCGGATAAATATCAGGCGTCGAAAACAACAGGCTGTCCTGCCCGGGCTTGATTTTCCCTGTCCAGCGGATGATGAAGGGTATGTGCATCGATTCTTCGTACGGATTTGATTTGGATATCATGCCGTGCTTACCCAGACAATCCCCATGATCTGAAGTGAATATTACAATGGTATTTTTATCCATTCCGGCCTTTTTCAAAGCATCCATAATCCGGCCAAACTGCTCATCCACCCCGGTAACCATAGCCAGCTGATTCTTGATGTTCTGCCGAAAATATTTGCCCCAACGGTCGGAACTGTCCGCAACAGCAGGATGCCGGAACATCGCCTGGATCTCCTTGTCTTTTGTGTCATACATCCTGACGTACTTGTCAGGAACCTGCTCATACGGCATGTGCGGTGGATTCATCGATATAACCAATGCAAATGGTTTCTTCTTGTCTCGAAATTTTCCATCTTCATTGCGAATGTACCGGATGGCCAGATCGGCCTCATGCTCCGGTCCCCATTGATTAACATATTTAAAGGAATCACGCACAGCATCTGTCGACCAGTACATTGGCTTAAGATGTTGGTCATAAGTGCCATAGGCATACCAGAAATCGAAGCCATGCCGGCGATCGGGTGGTGTCCATTCGTTCCATTTCAGGTCGCCGGAATTGTTCGAGCAAACGATATAGGGCTCATGCGGCGAATCAAGATGCCATTTGCCGATGTATCCGAGGTTGTATCCTTTTTCATGAAGTATATCGGACCAGCACCGTGAATCTTTATTCAGCTGAATGCCATATTCCCCGGCTTTGGAGGTGCAATTGCTGATTACACCGTTCCTGATGGCATACATCCCAGTCATAAACATGGCACGGTAAGGACTGCAAACAGGGGCATTCGACACTGCCTGTCGCAATACCAGCCCCTGACTGGCAAACCGGTCGATGTTCGGAGTCATCACAGGTTCCTCACCAAGGAATCCTTGCAGCGATGACCTCATCTGATCAGGAAAAATATAGATCAGGTTAGGCCTCTCAGGCACGCGGTCATAGGTAAACGATTGTGAGGCGAGAAGGGCGAGAATGGCTGCTGGTACAATAGGTTTCATTTTGGGTATCGGGTATCAGGTATCGGGTATCAGGTATCAGTATTTTTGTAACTATTTGACGAGTCTGTTATCAAATAGGTAATTTTAATCCGATTTTAATTTCCTTTGATGACAAATATAATTGAAATAAGCGGAATCACAAAAACGTTTGGCAGCCACGTGGCAGTTGATAATCTGTCACTTGCTGTTCCGGAAGGTAGTATCTACGGATTTATCGGCCCCAATGGCTCCGGCAAAACCACCACCATCCGGATGATCATGAATATCCTCTATCCTGATAATGGTTCCATCAGGATTTTTGGTGAGGAGCAAACCGGAAGCAATATCGGCCGGATCGGATACCTGCCTGAAGAGCGCGGCTTATACCGAAAGATGAAACTCAGGGAACTGATCCAGTTTCATGGGGAATTAAAAAAAGTGCCAAATCCGGGCAAAGAGGCAGATTACTGGCTGAAAAAATTCGACCTCGAACCCTGGGCGAAAAAGAAGGTCGAAACCCTGAGCAAGGGAATGAGCCAAAAGGTTCAGTTTATCGTAACCATTATCGATAAACCCGCCATAATTATTCTCGATGAGCCTTTCAGTGGACTCGATCCCGTAAATGCCGAAGTGATACGCGAAGTGATTCTCGATCTTCGTAAAAGCGGTTCCACCGTGATATTCAGCACCCATGATATGAGTGTGGCTGAGAAAATGTGCGATTTTATCTTTATGATTTATAAGGGGAAAAAAGTGCTCGATGGCACCCTTCAGTCCATCAAGGATCAGTATGGTCAGGATACGCTGCTGCTTCAGACCGACCTGGGTTCTGCCGCATTGGATGATATTGATGGCATCGATCGCATAAACGATTTTGGTCAGCAACAGGAGGTTAGGCTTCTTCCTGGTACCGACCCGCAGAAGATTTTAGAACAGGTGATCCTGAGGGCCCGGATCTCCAGGTTCGAAATGAGCTCCCCGTCGCTCGAAGATATTTTTATCCGTATTGCCCGCCCTGAAAAAAATAATAGTCATGAATAAAACCCTCGTAATAGCCAAGCGCGAATACCGTGCCGCCGTTCGCACCAAAGGTTTCCTCATAACATTACTCCTGCTGCCAATATTTATGGGAGGCGGATTTATTGTGATGGCAATCACCAAGGATAAGGTCGACACAACCGATAAACGGATTGCCGTAGTCGACCAGTCAGGCAGGCTGGGGGAAAATCTTAAACATCGCGCCGAAGAAAGGAATGCCCGGGATATCAAAGATTCTGTGACCGGAGTAAAGAAATTTCCGGCTTATTATATCGATTTGATTACCCCCGATGTGACTGATCTGAACGGGCAGAAACTGAAACTTTCGGATGAGGTCAGGAATAAGAAAATCAACGCATTTGTTCAGATCGGACCAGATGTAATTCATCCTCAGCCAGGAAAAGAGCAATCCAGGATTTGCTATTTTTCTGAAAACTCACTCATGGATGAAACGCAAAACTGGATCGGCTATGTTCTGAATGATAAGATCAGGGAAATCCGTGTGGCCGAAATCGGCATACTTCCCGAGAAAGTCAGGGACCTCTTTTATTGGGTGAACATGGAAGGGATGGGCCTGATTTCGCAGGATACGCGAACAGGCGATATAAAGGCTGCCCGGAAAAGCGACGTTTTGCAAACCATCATGGTGCCATATATTCTTATGTTCCTGATGTTTATGACTCTGATGATGTCAGCCATCCCACTCCTTCAGGCGGTTATGGAAGAAAAAAGCGAACGTATCGCCGAAGTGTTGCTGGGCTCCGTTAGCCCGACGCAATTCATGATGGGCAAGGTGATCGGGGGGTTGGCCGTCTCGCTCACAACTACAGGTATATATATTCTAGGGGGCGTTTTCTCAATTAAGGCGATGGGGATGGGCGATATCATTCCGTATCATGTATTGCCTTGGTTTTTTGCCTATATGTTGTTGAATATCATCATGACAGGGTGCATGTTTGCCGCAATGGGATCAACTTGTAATGACTCGAAAGATGCACAGGCCATCCAATTTCCGGCTATGCTCCCGCTGATCATCCCCATGTTTGTTATGATGCCGGTGATACAGAATCCATTGGGAAGCTTTGCCACAACGATGTCGTTAATACCGCCGTTTACTCCAATGCTGATGCTGGTGCGGCAGGCAACACAGGTTACCATACCCATTTGGCAACCAATAGCGGGGCTCCTGGGTGTGCTGATCTTTACCCTGCTATCGGTCTGGATCGGAGGAAGGATTTTCCGTTCCTGTATTATCATGCATGGCAAAAGACCTAAAATGGGCTTGCTGTTCAAGCAGCTAATGAAAGGATAATAAGAGAAGAGTGACGGGTGACGGGTGAGACCGGAAATGGAATTTGTCATTTTTCGGTCTCATTGATATTGTTATTTTAGCCTCCCTAAAACTAACGGCAAATGGATGAGCTATATCTGAAAAGAATCAACGGCCTGTCGAGCCTGATCGGCAATACCCCGCTGCTGGAAATCAATTTTCTCTATAAGGGAGAAGAACGGCGGTTGTTTGCCAAGGCCGAGAATATGAATATGACCGGCAGTATCAAGGATCGCATGGCTATTCATATTCTTCGCAAAGCCATCCAATCCGGCGAACTTCAAAAAGGGAAACCGATCATTGAGGCTACCAGTGGTAATACCGGCATATCTTTTTCAGCAATTGGGAGGGCGCTGGGTCACCCGGTGATTATTTTCATGCCCGACTGGATGAGCGCCGAACGGATAAACCTCATCAAAGGTTTTGGCGCAACCATTAATCTGGTCAGTAAGGAACAAGGCGGTTTCATTGGCAGCATTGATCTTGCGAACAAAATGGCTGCCTCCGTCGAAGGTTCATTCAGACCGCAGCAATTCGAAAACCTTGATAATACCGAGGCTCACTATGTGACAACCGGACCTGAAATATGGTGGCAGCTAAAATATCGAGGATTCAAACCAGATGCCTTTGTTGCCGGAGTTGGCACCGGAGGAACAGCCATGGGAGTTGGAAAATTCCTCAAAGAGCAGGATCCGGAGATTAAAATTCACCCACTTGAGCCTGAAAATTCACCTACTCTTTCAACCGGCTGTAAAGTTGGGAAACATCGGATTCAGGGTATTTCTGATGAGTTTATTCCCGCTTTGGTGGAGCTCGATAAAATGGATTCTGTCATTTGTGTCGATGACGGCGATGGCATCATCATGGCTCAGAAACTGGCCGCTATCGGCCTTGGAGTCGGGATTTCATCTGGAGCAAATTTTATTGGAGCCCTGAAAATTCAGGAACAACTTGGACCCAATTCGGTGGTCGTAACCATTTTTTCCGACGACAATAAAAAGTACCTCAGTACCGACTTGCTACGCACCGAACCGGTAAAAGAGGGATTTTTGGCGCCAGATGTGCAGCTCGTAAGTTTCCGGTCGATCAAAAGAGTTTGTTCACTTTGCTGTAATCCGGAAGATTGCGATGAGGGAAAATACCTTTGCGAACATCCGGAATGCAGAAAACCGGGGTGCCCGGCAAAATTTTAATCCGCCAGACTGAACCAGGGCCTGATCACATCAGTTTTATCTTCAGGTTCCGAAATATGCCTGAATTCATTAGTCCGGTTATTATAGACATAATCCTTTTCCCATTCCTGATGGTGTAGCTGGATCTCACGGATTGCTTCAGTAATAGCATATAATTCCTCATCGGTCATGGTCGGATGCAGCGAAAGCCTTATCCAGCCTGGCTTTAATGATAGATCGCCAAAATTGATCAGAGTGGTGATCCGGTGCGAATCCCAGTAACTAACTTTGAGTAAATAGTGCCCGTAGGTGCCTGCACATGCGCAGCCACCTCTGACCTGTATGCCAAATCGATCGGATAATAAGCTGACAACCAGGTTGAAATGAATCCCTTTGATGTAAAATGAAATGATCCCCAACCGGTTTTTTACATTCTCGGCCAATATGCTCAGATCGGGAATCTTTTCCAATTCAGGAAATATTTTCTCAAGAAGCTCATTTTCACGCGCCCTCATTTTCTCAGTACCCATCTGATGCTTTAATTCCAAAGCTAAAGCAGTGCGCATAGCCTGAAGGAATCCCGGCGTGCCGCCATCTTCGCGTAATTCGATATCATCTATGTACTTATACTCTCCCCATGGATTAGTCCAGTCGACAGTGCCGCCTCCCGGATTGTCGGGAGTCTCACTCTTGTAAAGCGAAGCATCAAAAATCAATACCCCTGAGGAGCCCGGCCCGCCAAGGAATTTATGTGGCGAGAAATAAATCCCGTCAAGTTTTTCCATGGGATTCGCCGGATGCATATTTATATCAATATAGGGTGCCGAAGCTGCAAAATCAATGAAGCAAATCCCACCGTACTCATGCATCATGCTGGCCATCTGATGATAGGGCGTTTCAATGCCTGTAACGTTTGAACAGGCGGTGAAAGCGCCGATCTTAAGCGACCGTTCCTTGTATTCTTCGAGCTTCAGTCGCAGATTATCCATCGAGAAAAGCAAGTCCTCATCGGGCTCAAGGATAACAACATCAACATTTGACTCGTACCACGACATGTGATTGGAGTGATGTTCCATATGTGTGATGAAAACAACAGGTTTTTCGGCCTTATCAAGGCATTGGTGCCCGGCGAGCTTTCCACAGGTGCGCAACCCCAGAATCCGCTGAAGCTTGTTAACCACAGTAGTCATCCCCGATCCGGCTGTAATAATCACATCATCGGGACCAGCATTTACGTGCTTCTTAATGCTCTGCAGGGCAAATTGATAGGCCTTGGTCATGAGTGTCCCCGACTCACTCGCTTCGGTATGAGTGTTCGCTACCCATGGGCCAATTTCGTTCTGCATTTTTTCCTCGATGGGTCGGTACAAACGGCCACTGGCTATCCAATCGGAATAAATCATAGGAACAACACCATAGGGCGACCGATAAATCAGGTTGTGGCCAATTGTATTCTTTCTAAACCGGTCGAAATATCTTTCGAGTTCACTCATTGTTTTGAATCTTAACGGGGGCGCCAATTTACGAATTTTCATCATGCCACCGTGGCGGATAATTTTCATGTCGACAGACGAGGAATACAATTTTTTTTAATTTTTGTAATCCATTGATAAGGGAATATTTACCTTTGCCGGCTCAAATATTGGAATGAAAACACTTAAAGCATCATCCCGGGACACTCTTTCTATAGCCGGAATGATCATTACGCTGGGGATTGTTTTTGGTGACCTGGGTACCTCTCCCCTATATGTAATGAAGGCTATTGTCTCCGGAGCAGGTGGACATATTGATCAGGATTTTATATTGGGTGCACTATCCTGCCTGATCTGGACTTTAACCCTCCAGACCACTGTAAAATATGTGCTCATCATCATGCGGGCCGATAATAACGGTGAAGGGGGTATCATGGCTTTATATGCCCTGATCAGGAAAAGGAAAAAGAGTCTGTATATAGTTGCCGCACTGGGCGCCAGTGCATTATTGGCCGACGGTGTGATTACTCCCTCAATTACAGTGGTATCTGCAGTGGAAGGGTTACAGTTGAATTTTCCACATCTTACTGTGGTGCCTATCGCCATTGGGATTATAACCGCCCTGTTCCTGGTTCAGAAGTTAGGTACCGCTGCTATTGGAAAGTCTTTCGGACCAATTATGCTGATCTGGTTTTTGACCCTGGCGGCATTAGGATTACCCTATCTTCTTAAAATGCCGGTTGTATTTAAAGCCTTTAACCCGGTTTATGCCTTTAAGTTACTGTTCCTTCACCCTGGTGGATTTTTCCTCTTGGGTGCGGTATTCCTGGTTACTACGGGTGCCGAGGCCCTCTATTCCGATCTTGGACATTGCGGGTATAAAAATATTCGCCTTAGCTGGATGTTTGTTAAGGTTACCCTGATTATCAATTATATGGGTCAAGCTTCCTGGGTATGATGCAAAGTTCCAATCCCGGAGAATTGCCTAATCCATTTTTCGCTATCATGCCCCCATGGTTCCTTCCCGCAGGAGTTTTGGTCTCGACTGCGGCAGCTATCATCGCCAGCCAGGCCCTGATCAGCGGTTCCTACACGATAATCAGCGAAGCAATTCAGTTGAATTTCTGGCCAAAACTTAAAATTGATTATCCGACCCAGGTTAAGGGACAGATGTATATTTCATCCTTAAACTGGATGCTTTTTGCTGCTTGTGTGGCTGTTGTACTGATGTTCCGTACCTCTTCCAACATGGAAGCCGCTTACGGCCTCGCCATCTCGATTACCATGCTGATGACGACACTTCTGATGAGGCAATTCCTGAAGGTGGTGCGCCTCGCAAAACCTTTGGTGACTCTTTTTACAGTCACCTATCTTATTATTGAGGGAACTTTTCTGATTGCCAATATGCTGAAATTCGTGCACGGCGGTTGGTTTACGCTATTGCTGGCAGGGATGATATTTTATGTTATGATCATCTGGTACCGGGCACGGCAGATAAAAAACCGTTTTACCCGTTTCGTTACAGTGGCTGATTATTATGAGCAGTTGGTGGATCTGAGTAAGGATGTTACTGTCTCAAAATATGCCACTAACCTGGTTTATCTCACCAGAGCCGATAAAATAACAGACGTCGAAGCCAAGGTCATCTATTCTATCTTTTCAAAAAACCCAAAACGGGCCGATACTTATTGGATTATGCACATTGATATCACCGATCAGCCTTATACCATGGAGTATTCTGTTGATCATCTGATCCCAGGAAGTTTGGTTCGTATTGAATTCCGTCTTGGATTTAAGGTACAGCCGAGAATCAACCTGCTGTTCAATGAGGCGCTGCGAGAATTGTCAATTTCCAATGAAATCGACCTGCTTTCGAACTATCCGTCACTGCGTAAACATGAAGTAGGGGCCGATTTTAAATTTGTTGTTATTCACAGGGTTCGGAACTTCGATTTCCGGTTCTCCGGAAGGGAAAGGTTTGTCCTCGACAACTATAACGTGCTTACAAGAATGGCCTTGTCGAATGTTAATGCTTATGGACTGGATGCGAGCAATGTTCTCGTTGAGGAGGTACCGCTGGTTATTATTGGCCATGAGGACCATCTTCTAAAGCGCGTTTACCATCAACATTGATTCAGATTCTTGTCAGAATCTCCAGACTTTTCTTTACTTCCCTGATACCCTCAAAGCTTAGCGTAAGTTTGCCTGAGGCTTCTTTCATGTAGCACGATCTGGGGTTTTTCTGGACATACTGAAGTACTCTCGAAAATTCCTCCGATTGATAATAGGGGGAATTCTGGTTACTTACAAAGTAGCAAACCATGCGACTGTTTTTTAGCTGGATACGCTCGATCCCGAGTTCCTGTGCAATCCACCTCAATCGTACAACATTCAAAAGATCAACGCTTTGAGATGGCATCGGGCCAAATCTGTCAATCAGTTGATTGGCAAATGATTCCAGTGCCTGCTCGTTAAGTGTTTCATCAAGCTCACGATATAACCTGACTCGCTCCCGGGTGCTTTCAATGTAACTTTCGGGAAACAACACCTCCAGATCGCAATCGACAGTTGTATCCTGAACCACCCTTGGCCTGAATTTCCTCCCATCTCCCGCCCTCTCGTCTTCCTGTCTTCCGTCTCCCGTCTTAATGTCCTCCTCCGGCCTCGACTGGTACTCTGCTTCCTGCAGCTCCATCATGGCTTCGGCTAGTATTTTCTGATAAGTTTCAAAGCCGATATCTGCAATAAAACCACTCTGTTCAGCACCAAGCAGATTGCCGGCTCCGCGGATGTCGAGGTCCTGCAAAGCAATGTTAAACCCGCTGCCAAGCTCGCTGAAATCGGCTACCGCCTTGAGCCTCCGGCGAGCATCAGGCGTCAGGAGATGCAGCGGCGGAGCAATCAGGTAACAGAAGGCCCGCTTGTTCGAGCGGCCAACCCTGCCCCTGAGCTGATGCAGGTCGCTAAGCCCGAAATGATGCGCATTATTTATGATTATCGTGTTAGCATTCGGTATGTCAAGACCGTTTTCAATAATCGAAGTGGCAATAAGAATATCATAGTCACCATTGATGAATCCTAGCATCCTTTCCTCAAGCATATGGCCTTCCATCTGCCCGTGAGCGACTATCGTACGGGCCTTCGGAACAATTCGGTTCACCATCGCCTCAACTTCACCGATATTCTGTACCCTGTTGTGGATAATGAAAACCTGACCATCCCGGCTGAGTTCATAATCAATGACATCCCTGATCAATTCTTCGTTCAGCGAGAAAAGCTCCGTAATGATCGGATGCCGGTTGGGTGGGGGGGTATTGATGATCGACAGGTCGCGGGCACCCATCATGCTGAATTGGAGCGTTCGCGGAATCGGCGTCGCGGTGAGCGTCAGCGTATCAACGTTCATTTTCATCTGCCGGAGCTTCTCTTTTACCGCAACCCCGAACTTCTGCTCTTCATCAATGATCAGCAGTCCAAGATCTTTAAACTTGATGCTCTTGCCTATCAGCTTATGTGTGCCGATAAGTATATCAATCTTGCCTTCTTCGAGTTCTTTTAAAACGCGGTTTTGGTCCTTGCCTTCCCTTAGCCGGCTGGTATAATCAACATTGGCAGGGAATTCCTTCAGACGCTCACGGAAAGTTTTATAATGCTGAAGGGCCAGAATGGTCGTTGGTACAAGAATCGCCACCTGCTTCGAATCTGTAACGGCCTTAAAAGCAGCACGAATTGCGACTTCGGTTTTTCCAAATCCAACATCGCCGCATATCAGGCGGTCCATTGGGTTTTCCGATTCCATGTCTGCCTTCACATCTGCCGTGGCCTTGTATTGGTCGGGTGTATCCTCGTAAATAAAGGAAGCCTCCAGCTCAGCCTGTAAATAGGAGTCCGGACTAAATGCAAAGCCTTCCGTGCTTTTTCTTTTTGCGTATAGTTCGATAAGCTCCTTGGCAATATCCTTGATTTTCGATTTAGCGCGGGCCTTTAGCGCCTGCCAGCTTCCAGAACCCAGCTTGTGGACCTTAGGACTCTCTCCTTCGCGTCCTTTGTATTTAGATATACGGTGCAGTGAATGGATGCTGACATAAAGCACATCCTGATCGCGATATACCAATCTCACCGCTTCCTGGCGTTTGCCATTAATCTCAACAGTTTCCAGTCCGCCAAACTGACCGATTCCGTGATCAACGTGCACTACGTAATCTCCCGGATGTAAATCGGTAAGCTCTTGCATATTGAGAGCTTCCTTCTTGCCAAAGGAGCTCCTGACTTTGAATTTGTGATATCGCTCAAAAATCTGATGATCAGTAAACAAGGCAATTCGCAGGTCGTGATCATAAAATCCTTCATGCAGCGCCGTCAGAATCTCACCCGTAACCTCATCTCCCCCTCTCTTGCTCTTTCCTTTACCTCCCGGGCCGCTATCCTCCTCACCCTCCAATATCGCGCTGAGCCTTTCCAGTTGCTTGGGATTATCGGATAAAAGGTAAGTATGATAACCATCCTCCCCGTTAGCCTTAATTTTCTCTTTTAACAGTTCGAAATTCTTGTTGAAGGCCGGCTGTGGGGTAGTGTTGAAAAACAGGCTTTCTGCCGGGGGAAAAAAATAATTGTGCCCGAATTCCACCACCTGCACATTCTGAATCCTGGTAAGCAATTCCGAAACATCGACGAGCTTTTTTCGGAACTGGGCCGGATCAACCATGCCTTCCTCTTCATCAAGCGTGATAGCATCGCTGAGCCGTCGAAGATCGTCTGATGCACTGATGTCGATTCCCTGCAGTATATTTTCCATTCGGCTGATGCAGAAGGGCAGGTCGCGTGACCAGATCTGGCTGTTTTCCGGGAGAAATTCGAAGATTGTCTGAATCGCATCGCCAGTGAGCTGATCGCTAAGGTTTGGTATGATGGAAACCCTCTCCAGCTTATTGCTCGACAACTGGGTTTCCACGTTGAATGTTCTTAACGATTCTACTTCATTGCCAATGAAATCGATACGATATGGATTTTCTGCTGAATAGGAAAAAACATCGATGATGCCTCCGCGAACAGAAAACTGGCCGGGCTCCCAAACAAAATCCGACCGCTGAAAACCGTACTCATGAAGGAGATCAATCATGAAATCCATATCGATATGTTCTCCAGGCTTGATGTTAAGTGTATGAGCCTGAAGTTCTTTTCTCGATACTACCCGCTCAAGCAGCGCCTCGGGATAGGTCACAATCAGCGGTTTTACATTCGGAGTGTTCAGCTTATTGAGGACCTCGGTACGCATCAGGACATTGTCCTTGTCAACCTGCTGCATGCGTATTGCCCGTTTGTAGCTCGATGGGAAGAAGTAGGTGTGATCATCTCCTAACAGATGGGCCAGGTCGTTGTGAAAATAGGCAGCTTCTTCCCGTTCAGCCAGAATGATTAACCTGGATTGCCGGTATAGCGGGGCTAATGCCGCCAGTAAAACAGCCGGACTCGAGCCGGTTAATCCATTAAGATGTAGGGTTTTGTGTTTTTCTGAGGCAAAAAAATCCCGCATCCGTGAGAGATTCGGATGTTTTGACCAAAGCGAAATCAGGTCAGTATTTTTCATAAGAAGCCGCAAAGATAATAGAAAAGGCGCAGGGCACAAGGCGCAAGGCGCAAGTAAAGGCACAAGGCACAAGTCAAGGCGCAAGGCGCAAGTATCAATAACCCCGGGTTTCAATCTGGGGAAAAAAAAGCCCCGGATTTCTCCGGGGCCTTAAAGCTGACTGCTCTTCAGGAGCTGTCAGCCTTGGTCAGCTTTAGTTTACTGTACTACAACTTTCTGTACTTTAACTTCTTTTCCATTGTTGACCGACAGGAAGTAAATTCCTTTAGCCAATTGGTTATCAATGGTTTCAGTATGATTGATTGCACCTGAAACCTTGTTCTGATAAATAACCTGTCCCTGAATGTTGGTCAGGGAAATTACGAGATCAGTAGCTGTTGTATTGGATACTGAAACAGTAAAAGCTCCCTGAGTTGGGTTAGGATAAACGTTGAATGAAGCAACTAAACTGTTAGGATCAACACTGGCAGCAACACCACCATTATAAGTGTCGTTCAAAACGTTCCAGTAGCGAACGGTATATTTCCTGTTTGGTCCGCCATTTGCATATTCTGAAGTAGCCCAGTTACCATTAATACGGTATTTGTATTCAATGACTTTAGAAACTGGTAAGCCAGCAACTTCCAAAGTGTAAATGCCATCACCATCAACATCGGTCATGTGAGCTGAACCACCCCAGCTGTTGAAAGTACCGGATATGTCAACAAAATCAGTACCTGGTTTGAATTCACCTGAGGCAATATGTGCTTTCATGTTAACATTGAAAGTAGCCGGAGCCTGAGTAGGAGCGCCAGTTCCACTGATATTGAAGCCAATCATATTCAGTTTGCCGGTGGAATACCAGTTTCCGCCGACTGCCTGATACATAAGCGTATAAGCGGGTTTTGTGGTCATGTCCCAACCAACCGATAATCCGTTTGATCCGTTGGTAGGATCGGCCGGGTCGGTTCCCCACATCCTTACGCAAACGCGATAGGAAGCTGGTTGCAGAAATTCAGTTTCACCGTCTTTTGTAATAGGCAGGGTAACCCAGCTATTACGGTAGGTGGAGTCCATATCAATAACATCTGAGACGGTCCATTCTTCCCAGGCACCGTCAACGCCTTTCAGAACCACAAACTGGAACTGAGGAGACTGTGAAGCGGTAAATCCGGCGATATAAGCGGTTATTGAGTTTAATTCGGCCGGAGCAAACAATTGGTATTCTACGCCCACCATATCGCCTGCATTAGCTCCACCAACCCATCCACCGGTATTGGAAGATGATTCAGCTGTGAAGTCAGCACGATGGCCCAAGGTATCATTCACTGTAAAGTTCCAGTTACCTGTATTATTAACCGGGACTTCTTCAGGGTTGGTAGTTTGACCAATATAGTTAATGCGATAATCACCAAAATCATTTGCTAACCAAGGATTTACAATATTCTGAGTGTCACGGTCGAGAGACCAGATTGTGTTGGGAACAGAATAGTCAACGAATGATTCAGCACCGTTTTTCAGTATCTGAAGTTTCAATTTTGCATCCTCGGAATCCGACATGCCATTGTTCAGGAAGGCTGCCCTGAAATATTGCTGACCTACCACTCCGTTTACGGTTCCAGCCATACCCAACTGGCTTTTTGGCCAGTAATTAATTTGACCGATGGTTGCATTTTCACCACCATCAAAATCAAGCCAGTAATCTTCGAGAACCAGGTCATTCTGATAAGCTTCGGTCAGGCGAAGGTCGTCGATCATCCAGAAATACCTTTCAGGACCATGCATGTAAAAGCGGACCTGAACATTCGGCAGACCTGCAGCTACGTCAGAAATGTTAATCTCAACACTGCGGAATTTTGCAGGGGTAAAAGTATTACCTGCGGTAGCATACTTGGCATCATAGGTTGCCCAGTGGGTTCCGCCGTCATTGGTAACCTGCATTTCGAGGTTGTAATTTGAACAACAATATCTGAAATACTGATTAAACCTTACAACAACCGAAGGAGCATTGGTACAGTTGATAGGTGGAGTCATGATGTAAGCATCAGCAGCAGTTGGGATGACAACACCATCACGGCTGTTATACTCATCAATCGGCAAACAGACAAATCCGTCTTTTGCAGTAGTAAACCATGAAGGGGCTGTAACGGTAGTATAAGCTCCCTTTATGGTGTCGTTCCTCCATTGCCAGAGGTTACCCAGGTCAGTGTTTTCTTTCAGAACCCAACCATCTGGTTGTGTCCAACCCCTTGGGTCGGCAGGGTTAGCCCAGTTAAATGTAGTTCCCCAGATCAGGTCGCCGCCACCTTTCATTGAATGTTGACCGACATTAAGGTCATTAGGGCTCTGCTGCTTGATCGGAGCATCCGATGCTGTTCTGAGTACCTGACCGTAAGTCAGAATAACTGAGAACATTAGTAAAAATACCAGAGTAAATCTTTTCATAACATACTTATTTAGATTAGTATTGAAACCTGTGCCTAAAGTTAAACTAATTTTTCAAAAAAAAGCCGGGGCATCGCCCCGGCTACTAATTTATATAACATGGTTACGTAATTTTATTGTACAATAACCTTCTGAACTTTAACTTCTTTACCATTATTAACAGACAGGAAATATAGTCCTTTCGAAAGTTGATTTTCAATAGTTTCCTGATGGTTAATAACCTTTTCAACCTTATTCTGATAAACGACCTGGCCCTGAATGTCAGTGAGTGTGATTATCAGGTCGGACGCAACCGGATTGCTGACTTCCACTGTAAATGCACCCTTGGTTGGGTTCGGGAATACACTGAACGAGGAAACCAGACTGGTCCCGTCGACACCGGCTGTAACGCCGCCATTATAGGTGTTGTTCACTATGTTCCAGTAACGAACGGTATAGGTCCGGTAGGGATTTCCTGTCAGTGGATAAGCTTCTGGTGTCCCGTTGATCCTGTACTTGTAATTCAGAGTACCTGAAACGGGCAATCCATCAACAGTTACCGTATATATTCCGTCACCATCAGGATCAGTCATGACAGCGGTTCCGCTCCAGGTGGAAGCTAAACCGGTGACATCCACATGATCAGTTGCAGGCTTGAATTCGCCGCTGGCAATGTGCCTGGTCATATCAACATTAAATGTTACCGGAGCCTTGGTCGGCCCACCGGTAGCGTTAAGCACAATGCCAATCTGATTCAGCTTGTCGATTGACCACCAGGTAGCTGCAGTATTCCTCCAAAGGAAAGAATATTGGCCGGTCCATTTGGTGTCTTTATCCCATCCGACCGATAACCCGTTTATCCCGTCGGCATCTCCATCGGCGGTTCCCCACATCCGGACACAGGCAATATAGAATCCGGGAGTCAGGAACTCAGTTTCACCATCCTTAATCACAGGGAGGTTCTGCCATGTCCAAACCATATCCTGTGTGGCATCAACCAAATCGCTGACTATAACTTCAACATATCCGTCGGCTCCCATATCCTTGTAAAGCGTGAACTGGAATTGGGGGTTGGCTGTTGCCGTCACTCCGGCAATTCTGGCATAAATAGAATTGATCTCGCAATTGGCCGTGATGTCATAACCCACACCAACCATGTCGCCGGCATTGTTTCCACCAACCCAACCTCCACCGTTTGAGGAAGATTCCGAGGTAAAGTCGGGACGGTGATACAGCGTGTCATCAACGGTAAAGTTAACCACAGCGGTATTGTTTTTTGGAACTTCATCAGGCACATCACCAACTGCAGTGTATTTGAATTGGTAATCACCGTAATCTGTTGCCAGGAATGGATCCACAATTGCCAGGGTGTCCCTTTCCAAGGTCCAAAGGGCAAGAGCAGGAGAATTTTTATTTACGATCTCCTCCCCGTTGCGGAGAATCTGGAGATTAAGCTTTTGATCATTCTGATCTTCAGTTCCCATATTAAGGATAGCTCCCCTGAATTTGTATTGGCCAACTTTCAAACCGTTAACGTCAGTCATGCCAATTTGCGATAATGGCCAATAATTGATATTGCCCACAGGATCAACTGCGCCGACATTGGCATCGGCCCAGTAGTCTTCAAGGGAAAGGTTATTCGAATAGGCTTCTGACAGGGAAAGGTCATCGATCATCCAATAATAATACCGGGGACCTTTCATATAGAACCTGATCTGGACATTAGGAAGGTTTGCGGCAACATCCGAAATGTTGAATTCCACCGAGAGATACCTGTTGGGGGTCACATTATTGGCCCCGACACCAAACCTGCAGTCGTAGGTTGCCCAGTGAACCCCTCCGTCATTGGTAACCTGGCAAAGCAATTGGAAAGTTTCATTACAGCATAAACGGAAATACTGGTTGAACTTGACCACAACCGATGATTTGGATGAACAATCGATCGGTGGCGTGGTAATGTGAGTATTCATCTCCGAAGTAACCGTAATCCCATCCCTGTTGTTATAAGGGTCAGCCGGAACCAGAATGTAACCGTCAGCCCGTGAAACAAAGTGGCTGGGAGCGGTCTGTGTTTTGCTGCAGCAGCCGCCGAGCGAATCATCAGGCTCACTCCACTTCCAGAAATTACCTAGATCGGCTTCGTCAACAATACTCCAGCCGGCTGGTAGCGACCATCCCTGTGGATTACTTGCATCTCTCCAGCCAAAAGTGGTCGACCAGAAAACATCTCCACTACCTTTGATAATCGGTTTGGATTGTGTTTCTGACGGAGGCGCCTGTCCTTCTTTAACCGGTGCAGACTTCCCGGTATTCAATACCTGTCCGAATGAGATTGAACACCAGGCTAGCGTAGCGAACAATAGTGTAAATTTTCTCATAGTTATAATAATTGGTTATAAATGTATTGTTAAGCATAAAAATAATTTATTTTTAAGAAAAGTGAATCACTGAAGATTAAATTCTATAACGAGAAAAGCCGGGAGTTTCCC
The DNA here is from genome assembly GCA_903851365.1 of uncultured Bacteroidota bacterium. Taxonomy (GTDB): domain Bacteria; phylum Bacteroidota; class Bacteroidia; order Bacteroidales; family UBA12481; genus UBA12481. The sequence continues at coordinate 19,514 of CAINOB010000015.1, read as the reverse complement.
CCCGGCTTAATACCTGACAGCTTTTTAAAAGCTGTCAGGTATAATCAGCTTTATTGAATAATTACTTTCTGAACTTTAACTTCTTTACCGTTATTAACAGTTAGGAAATACAAACCTTTTGAAAGATTATTGTCCACAGTTTCCTGGTGGTTCAATACGCCAGAAACCTTATTCTGATAAACAATCTGGCCCTGGATATTGGTCAGAGTGATGATAAGATTGGAAGCAACAGTATTCGTTATTTCAATGCTGAATGCACCTGTAGTCGGGTTGGGATAAACACTGAATGAAGCAACCAGGCTGGTTGGATCAACACCGGTAGTTTTACCGCCATTATAAACATCATTCAGAATATTCCAGTAACGTACAGTGTATTTTCTGTTCGGTCCGCCATTGGCATATTCTGAGGTTTCCCAGCTGCCATTGATGCGGTATTTGTATTCGATCACTTTGCTTACCGGCATTCCCGTCAGCGTTATGGTATAAATGCCATCAGCTTCGGGATCGGTAAGGTGTGCTGAACCGGTCCAGTTATTGAAAGTACCAGCCACATCAACAAAATCAGTTCCTGGTTTGAATTCGCCGCTTGCAATATGTTTGGTCATGTCAACATTAAATGTAATTGGAGCCTGGGTAGGTCCACCTTTTGAATTAAGGTTGAATCCGATCATGTTCAGGTTGTCGGTGCCGTACCAGTTACCATTGATAATCTGATACATAAGCGTGCGTGAAGGTTTTGTGGTCATGTCATAACCTACGTTTACACCGTTGGCTCCGTTAACATCGTTAACATCATTTCCCCACATTCTGATCATGGTGTCGTAAGTGCCTGGTGTCAGGAATTCGGTTTCGCCGTCTTTGCTCAGCGGAAGGGTTACCCAGGTTTTCAGCATCGATGAGTCAACATCAACGATGTCAGAAACCATCCACTCTTCTCTTACTCCATCAATTTCTTTAATAAGAACATACTGGAAAGAAGGAGTTTGCGTAGCATTAAAACTATTGATAAAGGCTGTAATGGAATTGATTTCGCATGGAGCATAAATATCATATCCAACTCCCGACATGTCACCGGCATTGTCACCGCCAACCCAGCCACCGGTACCGGCGCCAGCTTCAGCAGTAAAGTCGGCACGATGGCCGAGTGTGTCATTTACAGTAAAATGCATTGAGGTAGTGTTGTTCCCTGGAACTTCCTCACCATTATCAGCAACTGCGTTGTAGTCATAGCGATAATCGCCATAATCGGTTGCTAAAAATGGATTTTCAATATTTGCTGTATCGCGTTCCAATGTCCAGATAGTATTGGAAGCCGATGCATCCGTCTGAATTTCAGTACCATTCTTAATTACTTTTACCTGTAATCTTGCGTTCTCAGAATCATTGCTACCCCTGTTTAAAAGGGCTGCTTTAAAATAATTGCCCCCAACGGTTCCGGATACTGCTCCGGGAATGCCCATCTGGCTTAATGGCCAGTAATTGATCTGACCGACTGTGGCTCCGACACCTCCGTCGAAATCAAGCCAGTAGTCTTCCAGCACCAAATCATTGGCATAACCTTCAACCAACTTAAGGTCGTCGATCATCCAGTAGTAAGCATAACTTCCTCCATGAAAATAGAAGCGGATCTGTACATTCGGTGAACCAGCTGCAACATCCGAGATGTTGAGCTCAACATTCCTGTAACGTTCCGGGGTTCCGTTATTTGCGGCGATATTGTACTGAAGGTCATACGTTGCAAGGTGACCGCCATTATCGGTGGTTACCTGCATTTCGATGTTGCCGGTTCTTGATCCCATGCAACAAAGGTTCCAGAAAGTCGAGAATTTAACAACCACAGATGACTTAGTTGAACAGTCGATCTTTGGTGTTTCAATATATGAGTCAGCCGGAACAATTCCGCCAACACCATCATTATAGTTCAGGTACTGAATCGGTAAGCAGAGAAATCCGTCGTCCTTGGTTGCAAAAAAGGAAGGAGGATTCACGCGGCTTCTGGTTCCCCATTTGATGGTATCCTTAACCCACATCCATGGAAACCCTGTGCCACTAACGTCTTTAATATCCCATCCTGCTGGCAGCGACCATCCTCTTGGATTGGTCTCATCAGCCCAGTTAAATGTAGTTTGCCAGATAACATCGCCACCGCCTTTTACCTGGTTGGATGAACCCGAGTTCAGATTAGCAGTGGCATCTTCGTTAGTCAGCACTTGCTTTGCAGCATGCTGGACCTGCCCGAAGGTGACTGCCATTGAGCACATTAATAAAAATAAGAGTAAAGATCTTTTCATGATACAAAAAATTAATTGTGATAATTGTTGAAGGGTGCCAAGGTAGGCCTTATTATACCCAAAAAACCTAACAATACACAGGTTTCAATAAAAAAGCCCCGGATTGCTCCGGGGCCTTAAAGCTGACAGCTTTTTTACAGCTGACAGCTTTTAAAAAGCTGTCAGCTGTAGTCAGCTTTATTGTACAATCACCTTTTGAACCTTGATTTCTTTGCCGTTGTTTACCGACAGGAAGTACAGGCCCTTCGAAAGTTTATTGTCAATGGTTTCCTGATGACTCAGGGCATTGGCCACATTATTCTGATAAATAACCTGTCCCTGAATGTTCGTCAATGTGATAATCAGGTTGCAGGCAGTGGTATTGGTTACTTCCAGGCTGAAAGCTCCAGAGGTTGGATTCGGATAAACACTGAATGATGCAACCAGGCTCGTTGGGTCAACACCGGTAGTTTTACCTCCGTTATAGATGTCATTCAGGATGTTCCAGTAACGAACGGTGTATTTTCTGTTTGGTCCGCCATTCGGATATTCCGAGGTTTCCCAGCTTCCATTGATCCGGTATTTGTATTCAATCACTTTGTTCACCGGCATTCCGGCAAGAGTAATCGTATAATGCCATCCCCTTCAGGATCGGTCAGGTGGGCGGTTCCGGTCCAGTTATTGAATGTACCTGCAACATCAACAAAATCAGTTCCGGGCTTGAATTCACCACTTGCAATATGCTTGGTCATATCAACATTGAAAGTTGCCGGAGCCTGGGTGGGTCCGCCGGTAACATTTATATTGAATCCGATCATAGGCAGTGGCCCGCCGGCTAAACCAGTCCAGCCGCTTGTTGCATAAAACTGCGAACATCCGGCAAATTTTGTTGACAGGTCGCGGCCTACCGACATACCTACCGCTCCGTTTGCGCGAGTGGGATCAACTCCCATCATCTTCACGCACGCTGAATAATTTCCCGGTTGCAGAAACTCGGTCTCACCGTCCTTAAGCATGGGTAAAGTAACCCAGCTGCGCATATAGGAGGAGTCCATGTCAATAACTTCTGATGTGATCCACTCTTCGTAGGTTCCATCCACATCTTTAACCAGAACGAACTGGAACGATGGAGTCTGTGAAGGCGTCCAACCCCAGATATAGGCAGTAATGGAATTGATCTCGGCTGGTTTGTACAAGTCATACGATACGGCCATCATGTCGCCAGAGTTGTTCCCTCCAACCCATCCGCCAGCATTCACTGAGGCTTCAGCTGTAAAGTCGGCACGATGGGCTAAGGTGTCATCAATGGTAAAATACATCTTGGCCGTGTTATTGATTGGGACCTCTTCCTTGGCATCGGCGACAGCGCTGTAGGTGATTTCATAATCTCCATAATCAGTGGCCAGGTAGGGATCCGCTATCTTCGCTGTGTCTCGGTCGAGAGTGAAGATGGTGCTCGCAGGAGAATTTGTGGAAAGAACTTCCGTACCGTTTTTCTTAATACTGATGGCAAGCTTTGCATTTTCAGCATCGTTATATCCACGATTCAGGATGGCCCCCTGGATATAGTTGGCCCCGACCGTTCCCGTTGGATTGCCCGCCATGCCCATCTGGCTCAATGGCCAGTAATGAATCTGGTCGATGGTCGCACCAAAACCACCATCAAAATCCAGCCAGGTGTCCTCTAAAACGAGATCATCACCGTATCCTTCAACCACTTGCAGGTCATCAATGCACCAGTAATACCATTGATTACCATTATGGAAGTAAAAGCGGAGACGGAGGTTCGGTGATCCCGCGGCAACATCTGAAATATTGATTTCAGGATTCTGGAAACGGGTAGGGGTTGCATTGTTGGCTCCCCAGTTGTACTGAACATCATAGGTTGCCCAATGCACTCCTTCGTCAACTGTAGCCAGCATCTGAAGGTTGCCCACATTTGAACTCAGGCAGCAGAGATTGAAGATCTGCGTAAATTTTACTACCACAGAGGACACTTTTGAACAGTCGATCTTGGGAGTTTGAAACCATGAATCTGCAGCAACGGTGGTGGTGATCCCATCACGCTGATTGTATGCTTGAATAGGCAGAGCAAGAAATCCGTCGTTTTTTGTTGCAAAAATCGATGGGGGGTTTAATGACCGGTTTGAACCGTTGACGACCCATTTCAGGGTGTCGCCAAGCCAGATCCATGGATTTCCCATGTCGCTGACATCAGTGATTGTCCATCCTGCAGGAAGCGTCCATCCCTGAGGATTCGTCGGATCGGCCCAGTTAAAAGTGGTTTGCCAGATAACAGCTCCACCACCCTTGGTTGACCTCTGAACAGGTCCTTGATTAGTTGGGTCTTCGATTTTAATGGGTGCATATTTAGCCGTCGGGCGCACTTGAGCGTATGACAATGCCATTGCGCACATCAAAACAAAAAGGAGAGTAAATCTTTTTATAATTGAAATTAAAAAGGTGAATAATAGATACTATAAAGTTAACCATTTCCTTAAATCAAAGCTAATATGGGAATCAACGGATCCAATAACCGAGGTTGACAAACAAAATCGGTTTTTTGCTGGTAATTGAATTCATGAGGGTAATTTCAACAGGCCCAACCGGACTGGCATATCCATAGGTAAGCCCTAACCCGGCAAGGTTGGTGCTTGAGTCGCTGAATTGGCTGAAAGTATTGAATGATTTTCCAACATTGAGTTTCAAAGTGAGGTAGTGATTGGTCCTGATTTTATATTGGAGGTCTGTCCTGAGAATCAGTGCGTTGTTGGAAGCTCTCTCCATATAATCCATTCCTGCAAAGGGGATGACATTATTGTGGTAGAAACCCAGTCCCCCAATATAAGAGCGGTAGGGATAGGGAATGGTATCACCAAAAGCTGCCGTTGCTATGATCGACGGTTGAAGGCTGAATCTGGGTGAAAGCTCAAATGCCCGTGAATATTTGAAATCAAGAATCAACGCGGGACTGTGATGATCATCAGTAAAACTGTTAACTTCCTTGATTAAAAGTTCGGCCTTGTCACCGCGGGTGGGATAAGGAATCTTATTGAAATTATCTTTCTTGAGTTCGGCGAAAAAGTTCAGCATCCTCGAATTATCCGACTTTATGGTCCAATCGCCAATATTCGGGGTTACCCATGCGATTTCTCCCTGAATACCCATCATTGCTGAAAACTGATTGCGCCAGGTGGTTCGCATCACAAAATCCAGAAATCCGTCAGCGAAAATGTCACTGCTGATCTTCCTGTTATCCTGATATTCATAAGCCCGGAGCCGGCTTAAATCGGCAATAATGCCGTACTGCAGCTTCTTGTGAAATAGGAAATAATAGGATCCGGTTAAGCTTAGGTTTTCCCCCAGATTGACGTCCACCCCCAATTGATCGCCCGACTTGAGTACATTCCTGAAATCGGCACGAGCTAGCAAGGATGCATTAAATAAATTGTCAAAATGCAATCCTACATGAATAAGATCCTTATCCTTTTCTTCCGCCCTGATGGTCAGGTGGGCGCCATCCGTGACAGGATCGAGCTGGTAAGTTATCCGCGAAAATTCATTCGTTCCGTAGGCGCGCTGTAAAGCCCTGTAAATATCATCAGCCTTGAGCCAGGCAGGAAAGGGAAGGTTCATTGCTGAAAGCACAAAATCAGGATTAGTTTTCTCCAGTCCGGTAAATGAAATCTCCCGGATATATAAGGAATCTGGTTTGGGCAGCGGAATAACTTTCGTAACCTGGCCGCCCGAAAAACTATTCAGTTTTTTGGCAAGATTGGTCAGTGGAATCCATTGTGCCCGTGCATAGCGCTCCCCGGTTCGTATAATCGAATCCGCCATGCCAAAAGTAAGTGTACTCGCTCCGGGAGTTCTTGGTCGAATAAGAATATCACAGAGGAGCCTGTTTCGGGCATTAATATCCTCTCTTGTTAATGAACTGATCTGCTTTAGGATACTGATAACCGAGTGAATTTCATTCTTTTTGTAAAGCTCTCGCTGAACATCGATCCCGATGATGATATCAGCCCCCATCGCCTTCAGATGATCAGCTGGGAAATTATTAACGAAACCGCCATCAATCAAAAGTGTACCATTTACTTCTACCGGTGTAAAAACTGTCGGTATGGCCATGCTGGCCCTCAAAGCATCATGTAGCGTACCACTTTTCAAAACAACCTCCTGACCCGTCACAATGTCTGCGCCAATGCAAAGAAATGGTCTGGGTAGCTGATTGAATAATTTGATGTTATAAGCAGGCCATGAAAGTCCTGCAAGCGTATTTGTAATGTTTGTTCCGGCAATCAGTCCGGTCGGCAGCTGAAGCTTGCCTCGGTTGATCGGGAAATCGTAGAAATATTTCTCGAGCTGCTCTTTGTATTCGTACGACATATCTGTCCGCGGAATCTCATCCCCCAGCAGCGATTCCCAATCCATGTCCTTCACAATCTTTTCCATTTCAGCAGCTGTATAACCCATGGCAAACAGACCACCGACCAGCGATCCCATACTGGTTCCGGCAACATAATCAATAGGGATGCCAGCCTCTTCAAGGACTTTAATCACACCAATATGAGCCAACCCTGCTGCTCCACCTCCACTGAGCACCAACCCCACCTTTGGTCTGGTTTGAGCGGCAAGGTCTGATGAAGATAACAGGAAGGCACAAGGCACAAGGCACAGGGCACAAGTCAGGGTTAAAGCGAAAGATCTGAAAGAAGCGTGGCGCAAAAGTGGCATTCGGCGTGGATATTTAAGAAGTTAAAGATACCGCAAAAAAACATACTTTTGACTGCAGAAATGCTTTGCTTTTCATTAGAGATCGTTCCTTAGGGTTGATATTTAATCAGATACACATTTAAAATTTTCATTCATTCTGAAATATGAAATACTTTCTCAGTTGCCTCATTCTTCTGGTTATTGTTAACCTGTCATCTTATAGTCAAAACAGCGAAACATTTTTCAAAACTATCCCGCTCATCGATGAAGCAACTCCTGAATGGGCCCGGCTGATGTATAGCGCTAATCCAAATATAAAGCAGGTGGAATTTGAGTTTGAGAAATATTCCGAAAGCCACCCTTTTGAGAAAACAGTTCATACACAGAACTATAAACACTGGATAAGGCAGGTTAGCCGCTACATGGATGCCGAAGGATATATTAAGATTCCTGATATTCCTCAGCAGGAAGCATTCATTCAAAAGATGCAGCAGCGAGCAAAATTGAAATCCGGATCCGCCGGTACCTGGCATCAACTGGGGCCATTTAACACGGTGAACGGCGAGGGCGACGTACATCCGGAGGTTTCCTGGCAGGTAAATGTTTATTGCTTCGATCAGTCAGATTCCAGACCGGATATCCTCTTTGCTGGAACCGAAGCTGGTGGCCTGTTCAAATCGGAAAATAAAGGCCTCTCCTGGCGCTTAGTAACTGCCTCAGTACCGGTTAGTACCATCAGTGATGTAAAAATATCAGCCACAAATCCTGACATTGTATATTTTGCCGCCAATAACAGGATCTATAAAACAACCAACGGCGGAGAATCCTGGATACAGGTTTTTCTGATCGGCGATGAAGCCTTTCAGTTACTGATTCATCCCACAAATCCCGACATCGTTTTCTGTGGAGCAAACAACGGGCTCTATCGCTCGGTCGATGGTGGTACCACCTGGACAAAGCTCTTTGCACAAAAAAGCTGGGATATAAAATTCCATCCCGTAAACCCGACGATTATTTACCTCGCGAAAAATAATCCCACTGCTAAAAAATGCGAACTCTGGAAATCAACGGATACAGGTGCTACTTTTTCTTTAAAAGATCAGGGCTGGTTTGTCCCTTCTGCTCCGACTGCAGCTAACGATGAAGGTGCCAAGATTGGAATCACTCCTGCATCACCCGATCTGGTATATGTGGCGCTGATCGGACAGGGAAAAGCTGGCGATAATGGTTGGATAGGTATTTATAAAAGCATCGATGCCGGCGAACATTGGGCAAACCCAAATTTGCCCGATGGCGGCCCTTATTCTGTAACCCACGTAAATCCGGCTAATTCAAGTATCGACGGATCTGGTTTTGGTCAAGGATACTATGATTTTGCCCTTGGAGTTTCACAAACCAATCCAGATAAACTCTGGCTGGGAACAGTGGTGTTTTCAAAAAGCGATAATGGGGGAGGCTCCTGGCTCCGGATTGGTTCCTATGGCGCTCAACAGGATATTGGCTGGGTGCATCCTGATATTCAGGACATCCATATCAGGGGTAATGAAATATTTCTTTGTACTGATGGCGGTGTCAGCCTGTCGACCGATGAGCTTCGTACCCATGAAGCCCGGAATTATGGCCTCGCTGGTTCCGATTACTGGGGTTTCGGTCAGGGTTGGAACGAGGATGTTCTGGTTGGCGGTCGCTACCATAACGGAAACAGCGGTTATTACCAGACCTATGGTACCGGAAATACCCTACGCCTCGGTGGTGCCGAAGCATCAACAGGTTATGTGAATCCAATGGAAAACCGGAGAACCTATTTCTCGGATATCAGTTCTGCCCTGCTGCCTGAAAAAATCGATGACCCGGTGGTATACTTCCAGAAACTCGGGAAATACCCGCTCGAAAATTATACCGAATCATACTCCAGCGAGATCGAATGGGATCCCCGGTATGCCGGTCATTTATATTTGGGTAACAGTGGTAAAATCTGGAAATCAACTAACGGAGGTGGATATTTCGAGGCCCTCTATAATTTTGGCATTGGTCAGGTGCTCGAAATTGAAGTTTCCCGTAGTAATCCCAAAGTGATCTATTGCGTCTATCAGCCAAAAGGAACCTACTGGGATCCCTGTATTATCAAGAAAACAGTCGACGGTGGGAAAACATGGACATCCACCAAGGCAGTCCCGTCCAATGACCTGTGGAGATTGGAAATTTCCTTGAACCCGGAAAACGAAAATGAGTTATGGGTGATAAGCGTAAATGGTGCAAACGGTCGAAAAGTTTACCGTACCATCGACGGTGGTACCACCTGGGAAGCAAAGAATTCAAGCCTGCTGGATGGTGAAAGGCCCCTGGATATTCAGTTTCAGGGGGGCACGGATGGTGTCGTTTATCTCGCTACAGATACCGGAGCCTACTATTTTGATCCCACCACCTCATCATGGGTCGAATACATGACTGATCTGCCCGTCTGGACCCGCGTCATGGAAATGAAACCTTTCTATACAGCCGGTAAAATCAGAATGGCTACCGGTGGACGGGGATTTTGGGAAACCGACCTGGCAGTCGAGTCAAGGCCATTGGCCCAACCGATGACACAATCCGATATAATATATAATAGTAAGGATACTGTTCAGTTCGAAAGCTACTCGATTGTACGTAATGAAGGGGCAAAATGGCAATGGACGTTCAGTCCGGCACCATTGTATGTCAGCTCATTAACTGTTCGTAACCCGAAAGTTGTTTTCGGTGCAAAAGGGAGTTTCGATGTTACACTTACTGTCACCAACGCTGCAAATCAGACCAGCTCAAAAACTGTTCCCGCAATGGTCACAGTGGCGGATCCCTCCGGTCCGGATGCCTTTGCAGGTCAGGCAATGCAGTGCGCTGTCAGTGGGGATTATGCCGTGACTGAAAATCTCGGGATTACTACAAATATCCTCACCATCACTGCGTGGGTCTATCCTGATGGCGTTCAACCGGATTATACCGGTATCGTCATGAATAACGGCACCGGTGCTGGGTTCAATTTCAGAGGTGGCAATAATACACTTGGATACCACTGGCCTGGAGGTTCTTGGGGTTGGGATAGTAAGCTGATCGTGCCGGCAGGTCGATGGTCGCATGTCGCAATGGTCGCCAATGGCACTTCCATGACACTGTATGTCAATGGTGTACCCTCCAAACATACCACTTCTCTCCAGAATGCCCCCATCACCACCATGGATATTGGCAGTTATATGGGCTGGGGCGACCGTAACTTCAAGGGAATGATCGATGAGGTCTGTATCTGGAAAAAGGCGCTTAGCCAGGATGAAATTCGTAAATCTGCTCACCTGACTAAGGAAAACATGGCCTCCGATGCCGACTTTATCGCTTACTATCAGTTCGACGAGCCAGGCGGTAATCTTTTTAACCGTATGAGCACCGGTATGGGAGCACTTATCGGCTCTCCGGCAAAGGTGACCTCCTCGGCACCCGTCGGAACCGGCACCAGCTGCTTGCTGTCTGTCAAAAGTGGCGGAAATTATGATTTCACCGGCACGGGATTCTCAATGACTTACCCATCAGGGGTTTTGTATCCTGGCGATCTGGTTATAACTCGGCTTCAGAACCTTCCTGCAACACCGCCCAATGCAAACCCGAATCTGGGGTGCTACTGGTTGTTCAATGCTTACGGGAGCGATCATTTTAGTCCGATAACAGAGCTTCGGTTTACTCCGTTTACTGGCGTACCGGCTGATACCATTATTGCTTCTCCTTCACAGGCAAAACTGTTCACCCGAAGGATCGGCGAAATCACCAATACCTGGGAAACACTCTGCGGCGCTGTTTCTGTAACTCCCGGCGGCAACGGGGTATTCCGCTTTAATTCGACCTGCCCGGTGAGCATCAACGGTTCCCTCTACCTGTCCAGCGATAATATTAATATGCCTCTTCTCAAGGGTACCACCAGCGGGATCGATAACTCCAGGAATCCCGGCGACGCCTTTGTCCATGTTTATCCGAATCCTGTTTCCAGCGATGGTGATATTCGTTTCGAATATCCCGGTAACGGGGCTATCAGCATTAAAATTTTCGATTCTGCAGGAAAACTTTTGAAAGACATAACCGCCGAGGGTCCCTGCACCAAAATCGTTCCTGCAGCCGGCCTTCCTTCCGGGGTTTGCTTTTATGCGATTCACTCCGATACGAAAATGCGAAGCGGCAGGATCGTGGTCAGGTAGAGCTTAACCTGCTAAACTCCTCTGCTCCTAACCCATTTCGCTGTGGGTATTTAAAATAGCTGAGGTTTTCCATTGCTGTTCTTAAAAGTATAGGTACCTTCGAGGGTCCCCTTCACTTATCTGGTTAGCAATGAAAACGATCAGGCTGATCCTGTCAGCGGCGATCCTTTGGGCGTTCACCATTTCCTGCAACAATGTGATCGAATTGTTTCCGGCTAATGCCCCCGATTCACTCTATGTAATCGGCTGTCTCGATGGATATGGCTCCGTCCAGCAGGTTAAGGTCCGCAAATTGATACATGGGCACGGCGATGGTACCCTGCTGATCAATGATCCCGAATACTATCTCCCTGATTCATCAACACGCGTTTACCTACAGGATCCATCCGGAAATCTGACCGCCATGAATCCGGTGGTATATCCCCGCCAGACGGGTGGAGTGGTAGCCCAGGATAGTAATGTTATCTATCAATTGGAAAATTACCCATTGATTTCCGGACAGAAGTACACATTGAAGATAGATAATCCCGCTATGGGACAGGTCTTAACTTCAACTATTTCAGCATTGCCAACGGCTGAGTTTACTTATCCGGTTCCGGCATCGGTGGTTCACAGTACTTTCAGGTTCACCGATCCGGTACGGCCATTCCATATCGCATTTACTCCGGCATCGGCCTCTGTATGGTCAATTTCCCTGAAGTACCTCGATTTTATGGCCAATGGAGATACCCTGTTCCGGAAGGCAACTTTCAGCGGTCAGCCCAATTATGGAGGTGTTTCAGGTAGAGAGTTCGATCTTCCTTATCTGTTTATGCTTTTTAACCGGTTGATACCGGATGACCCAAAAGTGGATTTCCGTATGTTTTATCGGTTTGATTTTTTGGTTTGGAATCGCAGCGGATTTGCCAAAATTAACGGGGGCATGGGATTATTTTATGCCGTTCATCATGCGATTTTGAAAAACGTTTGCCCTACGGAATCCTTTAACTCTGCGCTCGCAGATTCAACAGATACAAAGCATCTGAAATTCTCACCCATTCCTTATAACGGGACTTTTATTGACCCTGATTCCACTTTGGTCAATCCTTTCTTATCCATACTGCGATGAAAAAATTGATAGTAATCGCGAGTATCCTTTCATTGTTCGGCAATTTGCCCGGTTTCTCGCAGACGGGTTCAGTCAAGGGTTTTGTCTACGATGCCTCTACTGGCCAGCCTCTCGCCCTGGCATCAGTCACTGTTGAAGGGTCCAAAACAAAAGCAGTGACCGATGCTGACGGGTTTTTTATGGTCCTGCGGGTTCCGGTCGGTAGCCATTCCCTCCGGATTTCATACATAGGATTTGAGGATTTTAATAAAAGCATGACGATCGAAAACCAGATGATGGAACAGGTTGTTGCTCATCTGAAACCACAGGTGGTCAGCTTGCAGGTCGCAACAGTCAATGCCGAACGACGAAGGATGGAACACCTTAATCCGGTTTCGGCCCATCACATAACCCAGGAATCTTTGAAAAGCATACCTGGACTCACGGGCCAGTCCGACCTGGCTGAGTATCTTCAGGTAATCCCGGGGATTATATTTAGCGGCGATAGGGGAGGCCAGTTTTATATTCGCGGTGGCGCTCCGGTACAGAATCTCGTCAAGCTCGACGGAATGACAGTGGTCAATCCATTCCATTCCGTTGGATTTGCCTCGGTATTCGATACGGAAACCATTGGCTCGGTCGATGTTTATACAGCCGGATTTGATTCCCGGTACGGTGGAAGAACCTCCTCGGTGATAGATGTTAAGACTCGTATGGGCAACCGGCGTGAATTCAAGGCTAAAGCTTCGGGTACCACCTTTGGTTATGGCCTGACAGTGGAAGGGCCACTGAAAAAAATGACTGAGGAGGATCCGTCCTCCATCTCGGTCATGATTTCTAATAAAGGTTCCTATATCCAAAAGTCAGCTGGTCTGTTTTATCCGTATCTGGATAGCACAGGAATCCCTTTTAACTACAATGATTTGTTTGGTAAAGTCAGTTTTGTCGGTCGCAAGGGCGACCAGCTCGACCTGATAGGCATGCATTTTACAGATGCTGCTGATTACACAGGATTAATGCGTTCCACGTGGGAAAATAACGGAGGAGGATTTCGCTTTCTGGTCTCCCCAAGTAACAGCAAGCTCCTCTTTGAGCAAACGCTATTTTATTCCGATTACAGCGGCACCTTTCTGGAACAATCAAAACGCCCTCGCTCAACGAGGTACAATAGTCTGGAAGGTATGTTCAAGGTGTTTTTCAATGGACCCCTGTTTAGTTTCGTCTGGGGAACGGAATTGAATGTTATTCATACCCTGCACAACTTTGCCAATGCTGCAAACCTGCTCCGGGAGATCAATAACTATGCTACTGAACTGATAACCTTTTTGGATTCCCGTATCGAAACGGGTCGCTTTCTTATTGAACCGGGTATGAGGTTCCATTATTATGCCGATCAGGGATATTTTGCGGCAGAACCCCGGTTGAAGGTCCGTTTCAAAATTAATGATCTCCTGAATTTGAACATTGCCTCCGGACTTTACTCGCAGGATCTTCTGTCAACCACCTCGCCTGAGGATGTTATCAGCCTTTTCGAGGGGTATTATATCGGACCGGGATATGTTCAGAATACTTTTCAGGGAAAGTATATCGATGATAAGATTTCCCTTGCCTGGCATGCGGTATGCGGTTTAAGTTACTACGGGCCGCAAAACCTGAAATTATCTGTGGAGGGATACGTAAAGGACTACTACAGGATGATCAGTGCCAACCGGTATAAATTGTACGATCTGTTGGTAAATGCCAATAATCCCTACCCTGAATATCTCACCAAGTATTTTATCTTCGAAAAAGGCTGGGCCTATGGTATCGATTTTCTTGCTGACTGGAATACGGCATCCTGGAATTTATATGCCGCCTATTCACTTGGTTATGTTACCCGCCAGGATGAATTCATGGATTATGTACCCCATTTCGACCGCCGGCATAACATGAATTTTGTTGCCGGCTATAAGCTTGGACATAAAAAGGATTGGGAGCTTAAGGCACGATGGAATTTAGGTTCTGGTTTTCCGTTCACGCAATCGTTGGGAATTTACGAAAACCTGGTGAATAATTATGGACAGTTCTCCATCGATCCGACAACATCAGGGGCATTGGGTGTCTTGTATGCTCCCTTAAACGGCGGGAGGCTTCCCTGGTATCACAGGCTCGATATTTCACTCCAGAAGGCATGGGTTTTCCGCAAAGGTCAAAGCCTCGAAGTAACAGCCAGTATCATGAATCTCTATAACCGGCTGAATGTTTTCTATGTCGACAGAATAACCCAGAAGCGCATTAACCAGCTGCCAATATTGCCCACCCTTGGTCTTTGCTGGCGTTTCTGATTATCCCATTAGCTCCTCGAGGTGCTCCACCATCGCCCGGCTCCCGACATAAAACGGACTGCGCTGATGCAACGAGTCCGGCTTGAGATCCAGAATCCGGTTAAATCCATCGGAAGCCTTCCCTCCAGCTTGCTCGGCAATAAAAGCAATAGGATTACATTCATAAGCCAGCCTGAGCTTACCCTTCGGCGAACTGGCTGTCGACGGATAAATGAAAATCCCCCCTTTCAGCAGGTTGCGGTGAAAATCAGCCACCAGCGATCCAATGTACCTCGATGTATAAGGACGGCTTGTTTCCGGATCCAGCTCCTGACAATACTTGATGTATTTTTTAACCCCGTCGGGAAATTTGAGGTAATGCCCTTCATTCACGGAATAAATCGATCCGAACTCAGGAGTGCGGATATCCGGATGTGATAAGCAGAATTCTCCTATCGATGGATCCAGTGTAAACCCGTTGACCCCTTTCCCGGTTGTATATACCAACATGGTCGACGATCCGTAAATGATGTATCCGGCTGCCACCATGCGCGTTCCCTCCTGTAAGAAATCCTCTGCCCTGGCTGAGTGCCCGCGTTGCGAAACCCTTCGGTAAATGGAGAAAATGGTACCTATCGAAACGTTGACATCAATGTTTGATGAACCATCTAGCGGATCCATTAAAAAGATATATTTCCCATCCCTCGATAAGTTATCGTCAAAAGTGATGATCTCCTGATTTTCTTCAGTCACAATGCCACACACTTCACCACTTGCCTGGATGGCTGCAATAAAGGTTTCATCTGCAAATACATCCAGTTTTTTCTGATCCTCCCCCTGAACATTTATTATTCCCGATGCACCCAATATATCTACCAGCCCTGCCTTGTTTATCTTTTTGTTCACGATTTTAGCTGCAATCCCAAAATGACTCAGGAGCCGCGAAAGTTCACCTTTAGCGTACGGAAAATCTGTCTGCCGCTTGATGATGAACTCGTTTAATGTGGTGATTGAATATCCTTTCATAGCTTAAAGTTGCCAACTTTTCTTGATGTTGGCAACTTTATATTGACGAAAGTTGGCAACTTTGCATACTTATGTTAAAGTTGGCAACTATAAAATGATAGTACACAAATTTGGAGGTGGAATTCTTAAAACCCCTGAGGCTGTCCGACAGATGCTCAGTATCCTGGAGACAGGTCCTTTGCCTGCCGTTGTGGTGGTTTCCGCCCTTAATAAAATGACCAATGCCTTTGAAGGCGTCGCAAAATCATGGTTCAATCATGAAGATATGGAGCCCGGTATGCAATTGATAAGAGGTTATCATTTCGATATGGCCTGCCGTCTCCTTTCCGATCCTGATGAATCCTGGCTGCGCTATATGAAACCAATGTTTTCCGAAATCCAGTCAAAGCTGCTTGAAGAACCAGGGAAGGTTTTTGACCGGGCTTACGACCAGATCGTCTGCTATGGTGAGCTCCTCTCAACTGCTTTGTTACGCACTTATTTTGAGGAAAATGAGTTGGACTACAGATATCTGGATGCAAGATCAGTCATCAGAACAGATGAAGTATATCGCGACGCAGGAATCAATTGGGATGAAACGCGTGATCTTATCCGTCAGGAGCGTGATAGTGCTGAAGAAGATGCAATAGAGGCTAAAGGCAGTTACCTGATTCTTACCCAAGGATTTATCGGAAGCACAAATTCCGGCGATACCGTAACTCTTGGCCGTGAGGGTTCGGATTACACCGCTGCCATATTTGCCTATTGCCTTGATGCAACGGAAACTTGGATCTGGAAAGATGTTCCGGGAATTCTCAACGCCGATCCGGCTGAATTTGCAGATACGGAAAAGATTGATGAGATGAATTACCTCGAGGCTATTGAACTGGCTTATTTTGGCGCGAAAGTGATCCACCCAAAAACCATTAAGCCATTACAAAATAAGGCCATACCTTTATGGGTCAGGGATTTCTGGCACCCAGAGGGATCCGGAACGCGGATCGCCGATCTGAAAACCATTCGGCCAACCGGAACTGTATTCATTACCAAAAAGAACCAGTTGCTGATCTCATTTCAACCCCGCGATTTTTCTTTTATCGTGGAGGATATGATCTCTGAGATTTTTGCTCAACTATCGAAATACAGAATAAAGGTAAACCTGATGCAGCACGGTGCAGTAAGTTTCTCTATCTGCGTGACTGCGGATATGGACCGGGTAAATAGTCTGATCCAGGCCATGCTGCCACGATTCAGAATTCTTTACAACAGCGACCTTGAACTGGTAACCATACGAAGATATACCCCGCAGGCTATTGAAAAAATGACGGCTGGCCGCAGAATAATGATTCAGCAGCTGAGCCGCAAAACAGCCAGGTTTGTTCTGGCTTAACGATCGAATTCCAATGCTATTCCTTTGATGGATTCGTCGAAGATCCCGTTGTCATAAACCAGGTTTCCGTTGACAAAGGTATGGGTAATCCTCGATCGAAGCGAAGTTTCTTCCAGCGGTGACCATCCGCATTTATATAATATATTATGTGAATTCACCGTCCATGGATCATCCGGGTCAACCAAAACCAGATCAGCAAAGTACCCCTCCCGGATATATCCGCGGTTAAGCAGATGGAACAGGTCGGCCGGGGTATGACACATCTTTTCCACGATTTTTTCCACCGGTATGATGTTCTTATGATGGAATTCCAGCATCACCGGCAGGGAATGCTGAATCATCGGCGCCCCGGATGGAGCTTTCGTATATATATTGTCTTTTTCTTCCAGAGTATGAGGGGCATGATCAGTTGCCACAATATCAATGCGATCATCAATAAGTGCCTGTATCAGTGCTTCTTTATCTTCCGCTGATTTGATCGAAGGATTCCATTTGATCAGACTGCCTTTATCAGCATAATCCTGATCATCAAACCATAAATGATGTACGCAGACTTCTGTCGTAATCATTTTGTCCTTGACCGGACCGGGTGGATCCAGCAGTGATAGCTCTTTTGCGGTCGATAGATGTATCAGATGAAGATGAGTCCGGTGGCGACGGGCCAGCTCAACAGCAAAGGAACTTGATTTATAGCAGGCTTCTGTCGATCTGATCAGCGGATGATATTCCATAGGTATATCATCACCGAATTGTTTGCGATATGCTTCGAGATTCTGCTTGATTACTCCTTCATCTTCAGCATGAACGGCAATTGGCAACTTCCGTATGCGGAAAATTGCATCCAGCGACATCGGATCATCAACAAGCATGTTGCCGGTGGAGGCACCGAGAAAAACCTTGATTCCACAGGTCAGACTGGTGTCGACTGCATGCAGTTCGCTTAGGTTTTTGTTGGTAGCGCCGATAAAAAAGGCAAAGTTCGCCAGACTTTTTCCGGCGGCCATAGCTAGCTTTTCATTCAGCAATTCGCGTGTCGTGGTCTGCGGTATCGTATTCGGCATATCCATATATGAAGTGACACCGCCGGCGATTGCCGCCTTCGATTCAGTATAAATATCGCCTTTGTGGGTCAGACCGGGGTCGCGAAAATGCACCTGGTCATCAATAACTCCAGGGATCAGCCACTTGCCTTTGCCGTCGATAATCTCGGTATCCTTGGTCGCTGGCGGAGTAGTGGTTACAGGGTAAATTCTTGTGATAAGCTGATCGTGGATGGCAACATGCCCGGGTGTACAGGTGCCTTCGTTTATAATCAGAACGTTGGTAATCAAGTAATTGCTCATCCTAATTGCTGATGTGTTTTATGTAATTGGCACGGAAGCTGCTGATTTTCATATGAATTACGCCCATCACAGCTTCACTCATGATCCCGCCGCTCATTTTCGAAGATCCCAATTCGCGGTTAATAAATATGATAGGGTACTCAATAATCTTGAATCCCAGCTTCCAGGCCTTGAATTTTATCTCAATCTGAAAGCCGTAACCTTTCATTCGGATCTTATCGAGATTGATCTTTTTCAGGAGTCTGCTCGACAGGCAAACAAAGCCTGCGGTTGAATCCCTGATATCCATACGGGTAACCATTCTTACATAGTGGGAGGCGTAATAGGATAATAACAGGCGACCCATTGGCCAATTGACAATGGCGACACCTTTTATATACCGGCTTCCGATAACCATATCAGCCTGACCGTTTTTACATGCCTCATAGATTGGGATAAGATCGTTTGGATTATGGGAAAAGTCGGCATCCATTTCGAACACGTAATCATAATCGTGTTCGATTGCCCATTTGAAGCCGGTAATATAGGCGGTACCAAGTCCTAGTTTTCCTGGTCTTTCGATTAGGAAGAGCCTGCCGGGGTATTCAAGCCTCATGGATTTTATGATGGAAGCTGTTTGGTCGGGCGAATTATCGTCGATAACCAGCACGTGAAATTCTTTGGGCAGGTTATATATATAGGTAAGGATTGATCGGATATTCTCGGCTTCCTGATAAGTTGGTATAATAATGAGGGTATCGGACACGGGAAAAAATTATTTCTGTTACTATTTTCAGTACATCGGTTGGTACGAAGATAGTGGATTTTGATATAAAAGAAGCGGTTGTAGGGCAATTGATAAATTAGATTGAAAAATATTGACCTGACAATTAGCTTTTTAGAAGAAATACCGAAAAAAGTTTGGAGATGTGTTTGCGTAATCGGAGTATAGCCGTATATTTGCATTCCAATTTTGATGGATGTGTTCTTTAAACGGTCGGTAAGTGTGGAAAAAAAAGTTTGTAGAAAGTTTGGAAGTTGAGTTTTTTCCTCTATCTTTGCACCGCTTTTAGAAAACGATAGTTCTTTGAAAAGATTGAAGAGTAACAAAGGTCAGGTAAAGAAGAAGTCAATTCTGTTTTACTGAATCGATAATGATGAATCTTGAGCAATGATTTTACAATTACAACGAAGAGTTTGATCC
>CAINOB010000014.1 GCA_903851365.1 uncultured Bacteroidota bacterium | reverse complement strand
TTTATCAGTCGAGGCACTCCGAAGAAACCTAATTGACCCTTTAGAGTGCATCGTACCACCTTAAAACATCCTTAATGAAAATTTATATTTTGTCTCACCCCCTTGATCAGAAAGCTCAGCGCTTTAACTTACCTCATAAGTTCCGATCTTTCTTTCGTCTCTCGATCTTCTTCTTCGATTGTTATTTATCATCCCAACTGTCAGTTCTGAATGGTGCTGCCGGCAGACCCAGGACATTGAATAAGTTAGTGACGTCTGTGGAGTTCCATCCAAAGCGCACTGCGACAGGGGCAGGTATTTCCGGACTGTAAACCATAACTGTTTTATTATCATCGATATAGGCCTTTGCCGGTTTAAAGTTTCCATCGGCGCCAGCTATCTGAAAGCCCACCAAGTCATTGCCAAAAGAGGTAAGGCCCATCAATCCGTTGTCGAACATTATTCTGATACTACTACCCTCCACCTGCATCTGGCGGTAGACAGGACTTGCGTGTGCTACATTAAGAAAACCATAATCTTTAGCCAGAGCCCAGCTGGCCAGGCGATTGCCAACATCGAGTTTATTTCCCGGATGGATATTTTTAAGGTTCCCGATATCCATAGTCACCACCATGCCCACATTTGGCAAAATTTTCATGGCATATTCCTGAGCTTCACGCAGGAGACCTGTACTGAAACTATCCTGATAACGATAAGGGGCGATCTGCACATAATAGAATGGGAAATTTCCCTGATTCCAATCGTGGCGCCAGTTATTGATCATGCCTGTAAATATTTTACGGTACAGCAGTCCGTCATAGCGGTTTGATTCTCCCTGGTACCAGATTGCCCCTTTTATTGCAAAAGGAATAATCGGTTTGATCATGCCGTTATACAGCATGGTGGGTGTATTAGGATAATCGCAATTGATACAGTCGGGCATCTTTGGCATGGTCTCAAAAGCACGAGTCTGACGGGCTTTCCAGGTGCCAGCGATGGAATTTCCTGATTTAGATTTCTTTAGCCTGATCTTCAGATCTTTCTCTTTTCCATTGATCCCGCCAAGTCCGGATGTATTAGCAACCTGAACCGACAGCAGATTTTCACCCGCCTTCAGTGCTCCGGCAGGTACATCATATACCCTTGGAGTAGTATAATCGCCTGGATTCAGGTGACTGCCAACCAGTTTCCCATTGATCCAGGCAACATCCATTTCGTCAATGGGTCCGAGTTCAACAACCACTTCTTTCCCGATCCAACTTTTAGGAACGTTAAAAGTCAACTGATAATCAACAATTCCATTAAAAGCGCCAAAAGAGGTTTTTGACCATTCGGCTGGAACTGCGATATCCTTCCATTCTGTTCCGGAAACCTTTTTCGTTGTCCAATCCGGGCCCGGATCAGTGAAACCAAATCCGATAGATTTAACCCATTTTTCCTGCTCTTTATAATAATTTTCAATTGTCTTTTTGTAAAACAGGTCGGGATCGCAAACACCAGGTGATGTAGCAAATTTTGGAATTTTACTGATATACTCACTGCTGGTCCATGCTTCAGCTGCCGTACCTCCCCAACTCGAGTGGATCAGTCCGATAGGAACATTAAGCTTCTGCAGCAACTGCAATCCAAAGAAAAATCCGGTAGCGCTGAAATCCGCAGCGGTCACCGGTGTACAGGCTGCCCATTCGCCCGTGCAGGTATCCACCGGGACAAATGAAGTCGCCTTTTTCACCGTAAACAATCTCATTGTAGGATAATTAGCCGCTTTAATGGCTGCATCCGATCCGTCAATAGGACCTCCCCACTGGGGCCATCCTTTCAACGGCATTTCCATATTGCTCTGTCCCGAGCATAACCATACCTCCCCGATCAGAATATCTTCGAGGGTTATTTTGTTCTTTCCGCTGATTTTAATGGTGTATGGCCCGCCGGCTGTTGGCGTTTTCAGTTTCACCATCCATTTACCATCACTGCCGGTTACTGCACTAACTGTCAGCTGGTCCCACGATCCGGTAACACTGACTTTTTCATCAGGTTTTGCCCAACCCCAGATGGGGGCATCGCCTTTTTGCTGCAACACCATGTGACTGCCGATAACTGCAGGCAGTTTTACCTGCCCAAAAACACCGGCTGCAAGGCCCAATGCGCATACAATAAGAATAAGTTTCAATGATTTCATATACAGTCTATTAGATTCAATGTCGATTTATATGGGTAATTCTACAAAAAATGTTGTTCCGTGTCCGTCAACAGATTCAAACCAGATGTCCCCATGTAACAGGGATACCAATTCCCTGGTTATGGCAAGTCCTAATCCGGTACCTTCAAAATCCACCCGGTCATGCAGGTCAACCTTGCGGAAGCGCTGAAAAACTTTTGTTTTGAATTCCTCAGGGATGCCTATACCGGTATCTTTAACATAAATCGTGAGAGTGCGGTCACCTGCGGTAAAACCATAGTGGACGCTTCCTTTACGAGTAAATTTTATTGCATTGGTCAGTAAATTATTCACGATCTGGAATAATTTGGTTTTATCGGAATTTAAAATCACGGAGTCAGGCATTGGATCACAAAAGAGCCCAATAGCCGGATTCTGCATTTTATTAAGTTCATAAAGTTCCAGCATCAATTCCTTGATATCGAATTTCTGCATCATAAGGGTCACCTGACCGGCTTCGATTTTGGCAATATCAATAACCGCATTAATAATATTTAGCAACCGCTCACCCCCTTTGGTTATTATCTTCAGATATTCCTTTTGTTCTTCATCAGTTACCAGATCTTCCAGGAGGTCGGTAAATCCCAGAATGCTGTTCATCGGAGTCCGGATTTCATGACTGATATTGGCGAGAAAAGCACTTTTTAGCCGGTCGCTCTCTTCAGCCTTTTCCTTGGCGGCAATGAGTTCTTGCTCATTTCTCCTGCGCTCAGAAATATCAGTGGCTATACCGATCAGTGCTAAAGTATTATCATGATCTCCCTTGACTATTGCCGTGGATATGTGAACCGGGAAATTGGTCCCATCCTTCTTACGGTTTATTACTTCGCCACTCCAACCTCCGCCGAGGGTTTCGGAAAGAATCTCGGTAAGTGAAGCACCATTATTTATTTCTGGAGATCTTACCATACTAATATTCTGACCAACAAGTTCTTCGTGCGAATATCCGTAGGTGTTGCAAAATGCCTGATTCACGAAAATGATACTATTCTGAGTATCCGTCATCGAAACACATTCCTTAATGCTGTCGATCGCCTGGGCCAGAGTTCTAAGATCATTTTCCCTGATCTTGCGGTTAGTGATATCATTGAAAATTACCTGTACTGCATTTCTGCCCGACAAATCAAAAGGCACAGCCGATATTTCGGAGTAAAAGGCCTCTCCGTTCATCCGTAACAGCTTCTCCTCAACAACGGGCACAGAATCCCCGAAATCTGTGATTCTTCCAATACGATCGCTTGCTACCTTCCGGTAATCCGGATGAACAAAATCGAGAATCTTCTTTCCCACCAGCTGCTCAGAGCTATCCGCTTTAAGTATTTGTGCTGCAGAGCTATTTGCATACGTAACGATGCCATCAACATGGATAAGTATTCCCTCCGGAGTAAGATCGGTCAGCTGACGGTACTTTATTTCGCTTTCGCGGAGTTCATTCTCAGAGGCAACCCTTTGAGTAATATCCTCAAAAATAGTAGCAAACTGGCCGGTCTGGTTACTAAAAGCCACCACCTTGAAAAACTTGTTCAGAACACTGTCGTAATGTTCAAAAGTTACCGGCTCACCGGTAAGCGCAACCTGCCCATATCTTTCGATCCAGAAATAATCAAGTCCGGGCAACACTTCCAAGGCGGTCTTTCCTGTGACTTTTTCCGCAACGAGTCCGGTAATTTTTTCAAAAGCAGGATTGATATCAAGAAAACGATAATCAACAGGGACGCCTTCATCATTGCAGATAATCTCATGTAGTGCAAATCCCTCAATCATACTAAGAAAAACAGAGGATAAGCGAACCAGCGTTTTATCCCGTTCAATTTCAGCAACCTTCTGACCTGTGCTATCAATTATAAATCCCTCGATACCAATCGCTTTCCCATCCTTAAGTACCGGTCTGGCCGAAAAGCTGTGAAATCCAATGGATCCATCCTTGCACCTTCTTGAAAAATCGCCCGATAAATAGGCCTGGTCATCTTGAAGAATATTGTCGACAAATGTTTGCGCCTTCGAGACATCTTCAAATCGTTGAATTTCATTAAAGTGATGCCCTATGATTTCATCGCGACTATCGTATTTATACATTCTAACCCAGGAATCATTTACATCCCTGATAAATCCATCCTTATCGATAAAGAAATATCCCGCGCGTGAGTCTTCAATTATTGTTCTGAACCTGGACTCGTTCTCAGCAGCTTTCCGATTTGTTTCTGACTCCCGCAAATTTGTCAGCCCCATCATGGCTAACGCTTCGGTAAATGTTTTAATAAAATCAAGATAGGTTTTCGACTGTTCAATGGTCCAGATCGGGACTCTGGATACTGCTTCCAGATATGCTTCTATATCAAAGCTATAGTGAATTGCCTGCTTCCTGAAAAATTCGAGATCGGGTGGTTCCAGAAAAAACTGACCGGTAAAGAAATTCGCAAGGTGATGCCCTTCAACGATAATCGGAATAGCGTTATCCACCAACCCGTGAGGGCATTTATAGGAAACAGCAGGATTAGCCTGGGCAAGGTGATACTGAATATATTGGTCGCTGATGATGCATTCCTTTTCCGATTCAGGATTAATCCGATGGAATTTTGTGCATATATCCTGCCAGGCTGTTGCAGTTAGTATCTTTCCTTCATTGGTAATCAGTGCAGACGGGAATGAAGTTATTGCATTTAGCTTGTCCTGAAGCGTTTGCAATAACTTAACATCCAGAATCTGATCGAGAGTATATTCCATACTTCACTTTGCCCCAAAACTTTAAAAGTATAAATAAATTCTTATTTCGTCTATTTTTGTAGACCAAAGCAAAATATGTTACAGAAATCACAATTCAACCAGTTTCCCTGTGTCAGCGTTCAAGGAAATTACACGGTAAACTCAGGCTGGGATTCAATCTCAAGCCAGATAAATATGAATATAAAGGCAAAGGGAAAACGCAGAACTGTAGTCGTCGTAGAATATTATCAGGGCATTCTGGAGGATGAAACCACGTCCAGGCTGGTTGAAGGTATCCGGCCGGCAATGGCTATTAATGCGAGGGATCTGATGTATCCGGAGGAATATATCAGCAAAATGGTTTATCCTGATGTTACTGATGACCGGATATTCGGACGTATCACCAGACTGACTCTGGATAACTATTTCGATCCTGCAAAAATCACGGAAGCAGCAGAGCGAATCAATTCAGTACAGGATGGAATTGTACTCATCACTGGAACAGGCGCTGCCCTGCTATTTAAGAATCCCGACATACTTGTTTATGCGGATATGGCCCGCTGGGAAATCCAGTTAAGAATGAGAAAACATGAAGTGCATAATCTGGGATTGAGAAACAAAGACACTGCCGACTGGATGCTTTTATATAAGCAGGGCTTCTTCGTTGACTGGAGGGTGTGCGACAAATGGAAAAAGCAACTGATGCCGGAATGGGATTATTTGCTTGATACCAACAACCGGGCAGAGCCAAAAATGGTAGCTGCAGCGGGAGTCATGGAAGGACTGACCCAGAGTCTGACCGGTCCGTTCAGCGTGGTGCCATTTTTTGATCCTGGTCCGTGGGGCGGTCAATGGATGAAAGAAAACTGCAATCTCGATCCTGCATCGCCAAATTATGCATGGTGCTTTAATTGTGTACCAGAAGAGAATAGCCTGTTGCTGAAATTTGGTGATTCTATTATTGAAATTCCTTCTATTAACCTGGTTTTCTATCAACCGGAAAGGCTGCTGGGCCTCGCGGTCTATAATCGCTTTGGTGACGAATTCCCTATTCGGTTCGATTATCTCGATACTATTGGTGGCGGCAACCTGAGTCTGCAGGTACATCCGCTTACTGAATATATCAGGGAACAATTCGGTATGGACTATACTCAGGATGAGAGCTACTATATGATGGATGCCAAACCCGGGGCCCTCGTTTATCTTGGCCTTAAAGAAGGTGTTGATCCGGATTCCATGATTGCCGACCTTACCCGGGCCCAGGAGGGTGATGGCTCATTTGACGCTGAGAAGCATGTACAAACCTGGCCGGTGAAAAAACATGATCATTTCCTGATTCCCGGCGGCACGGTACATTGCTCCGGAAAAGACAGCATGGTGCTGGAAATCAGCGCAACACCCTATATTTTCACCTTTAAATTATGGGACTGGGGACGCCTGGGTATGGATGGAAAACCGCGGCCAATCAATATCGGGCACGGAAAGAAAAATATCCAATGGGATCGCACCACCGAATGGACGCGTAAAAACCTGGTTAGCCCGGTCGAAAAAATTGCCGAGGGGGAGGGTTGGCTGGAAGAGCGCACCGGACTTCACGAGTTGGAATTCATTGAAACCCGGCGCCACTGGTTTATCGGCAAGGTACCCCACAATACGGCTGGTGGAGTTAATGTTATTTGTTTGGTTGAAGGTCGTGAGGTAGTTGTGGAAAGTCCATCAGGCGCCTTCAGTCCTTTTGTCGTCCATTATGCCGAAACATTTATTGTACCAGCCGTTGTAGGTGATTATACCATCCGACCATTTGGAGAAAGCGAAGGGAAGCAGTGCGCCACTCTTAAAGCTTACGTCCGCACCTAGTCCTTAAGTAATTCCATTCCGATAATGGTGTCGCCGACCTCCAGTTTGTGTACCACCTCCATTCCTTCAATCACAAAGCCAAAATTCGTGTATTTGGCATCAAGATGCGGAGTGGATGAATGAGTGACGTACCATTGACTTCCTTCGGTATCTTTTCCTGAGGAAGCCATGCCCAAGGTTCCCTCCATAAATGGGGTCGGTGAGAATTCCGAACGGATGGTAAAGTCAGGTGAACCCCAGCCATCACCACGAGGACAACCATCCTGCATTACAAAGTTCGGAACCACCCTGTGGACGATGAAATTCTTGTAAAATCCTGATTCAGCCATCTCTACAAAGGCTGCGGCTGTGCCGGGGCACCAGGTAACATTCAATTGCACGACAAACTCACCCTTGCTGGTTTTAATTAAAACCTTCTGTTTTGGGGAGATGCGGCTGATGACCTGCCAGTTAATTGGATGATTGAACATCGGCGGAACTTTCTTTAAAGCAGGCTTACCCCTTAACCAGGCAATAGTCTGATTTACTTCGATAAAGGCCTCGATTTTCGAAGGCATGTTTATCTTGGTCAATGCTGCATCCAGAAATTCAGTATCTGTGATCTTTCCCCGGTAATTCAGCTGAGGATCGCGCAATACCCCTGCAGCCAAGGCAACCTGAGCCACATCACCCGTTTGGATTGCCTTCTTGAATATCCGAAGGAATTCCGATTCCAGATTAATGCCTGTACCAATGGCAGCCTTCGATGCTTCGGCAAAATTTGGACTCTTGCGCATTTCCGTCAGTGTCTCCAGCGCCGAGGTCGCCAAAACCGGGTCACGCGCTGAGTTAAGCTGTATTTCGGCAAAAGCATACTGACCGGGATCAGGGATCAGAGATTTAAGGTACCAGGCCTTTATTGTTGGGGTGGTCGCCAGATTGACCGATTCGAAAATCATCTTTTCCACTTTCTTCACAAGGGCAGGTTTGCCGATCACCAGTTCGAGCGCCTTTCCGAGTAAAAGCGACCGGCTCCTCCAGCTTTTTGTCTGCTCGATACCATTCAGCAGCTCAGGTAAATCGGTATACACGGCATGTGCCTGTACGGCCTCGGCAGCGGCGACAGAAAGATTGGAATCGGCCCCTGCAACTAACCGATAAACTGTTTTTAATGCCTTGTTCCAGGGAATCAGCTGCATGGAATTCAAAATGTTGACCTTTATCCTGTAGTCGGCATCCGAATCGAGAATATTTTTAACCAGAGGCCAGGCCTCCTCATCCTTTGCACGAATAACGGCCTTTATCAGGTTCGAACGGACCTCCTGATCTTTTTCCTTTTCATAAATAGCACCAATATCAGCCGGTACGGTCTGAAGCCAGTCCATTCCGGCATATCTGCCCAGATAATAAGAGGCATAAATCATTCCGGCAGTGCTGGTGCCAGTGTTTATCAGCTTTAAAATCCGTTGGTTTCCTGGCACCGTAGTAATGCCGCGAACGCCAAACCTGAAAATCGCCATAGCCTGACCTTCAGATTCCTGCAACGGGCAATCGATACCGGCAATAAAATTAAGATCAGCTTCATTACCGCATTTCCCGATAGCTTCGTAACACATTCCTTTAACCAGCGGACTGGTTTCGGTCTCCAGAACTTTCTTAAGCAGGGTCACTGCCGATTGATTGCCCGTTTGGCCTAATGCCCAGGCACCAATCATCCGAACACGATCCTGATCCACATGCATTGCCGAGTAAATCGAATCTATGACACCTACCTCTTGTACGCTGCCCAGGCAAAACAGCGCCTCGCCCCGGTAATTGGGATCAGTACTTTTCAGATAAGGCAATAATCCATCCGCATCACGCCGATCAGCCAGATCATGTATCTTCCTTATAATGGAGTCGTTATACTTATTCACAGTCTGCGACTGAGATGGCATCAAGTGCATCGCCACCATAATAAACATTAAAACTCCTAACCTTATAACCTTCTTTAGCCTCCTAACCATACTTTACCTCCTATCCTTTCTTCGAAATGCTGTCATAAAGAGCCTGCAAAACGGCTTTCCGTATCATGAGATCGGAAAGCTTATTATTATCGCGTGTTGGATACACCCTGTTACTGAGGAAAACATACAACAACCCATTTTCAGGATCCGCCCAGACAAAAGTTCCGGTATAGCCCGAATGGCCAAAGCTGGAAGGTGAAGCTGACGGACAGGGATAACAATCCGTATAACTGAGTGTGGCATTACCGATCGAAGGCTTATCAAAGCCTAGTCCTCTGCGTATTCCAGCCGATTCATACTGATATCTTGTAAATTCCCTGATGATTTCTTTCGAGATATATTGCCTGCCGCCATAGTTTCCTTTCCAGAGATACATCTGATACATTTTTGCCAGGTCCTGCGCTGTTCCAAACAAGCCAGCATTTCCGCTTACGCCGCCCAGCATGGCAGCTCCCTCATCATGGACAAAGCCCTGTAAGGTCTCCATTCTAAAAAAAGTATCCCGCTCGGTTGGGACGATCTGTTCTTTGGGGAAGAATCGCAATGGATTGTAGGTCAGAGAATAAGCGCCTAAAGGTTTATAAAATTGGTCCTTCAGATACGTTTCATATTTCGATTTGGTCAACTTTTCAATTATCCTTGGCCAGAGGTGAAAACTAAGATCTGAATAAACATATTTCCTCTCCTTCAGCACAGGCTCCAGTTTTATCCTTTTGAGGATATCCTTATCATAAGAATTATTGCGCCACAGACCTTCCGAAACTCTGACCGAAAATCGGTCCGATGGTTCATCCTGCAGGGTATTCTCTTTATAGGATCCATCCGGATTCTTAGTATCCACCCAAAAGGGAATCCAGGCAGCAAGGCCTCCAACATGGGCAAGCACCTGTCTTACAGACATCTTGCCTTTATCGGTTCCTTTAAAATCGGTCCAGTATTTGGCGAATGGGGCATTCAGGTCGATCTTCTTATCCTGAACCAGGCGCATGATAGCCGCCAGCGGAGCCGATGTCTTGGTCACGGAGGCAAAATCGAAAAGATCATCCGGTGCAACCCGCTGATCTGATTCATAAATATGGGTACCGTAGCATGATTGGAAGATCACTTTTCCATCTCGGGCGGCAAAAACCTCACAGCCAGGGTAAGCGCCAGCCTTTATTCCAGCTTCGCAGATAGAATCAATTTTTTTTTTAAGATACCGGGAATCCATGCCAACCGCCTCAGGCACGTTATAGGAAAAGCGGATTCCACCCTGCGTATCTTGTCCGTCACCAGCCTTAAACCAAGGCTTTACCGAAACTGGCAGCCGACCGGAAGCTCCAACACCCCCAAATATCAATTGGGCAGTAAGATCCATCGACAGATCCGTTTCCTGGTAGGCAACAATCAGTCCCGCAAGTAGTCTCGGGTCCTGAAATTTACTGATGGAATAAGGATTTCCGAAAATTGCCGCAATAACCGGAACCTTTTCTGCAATCCTGCCAATAAAACCGGTTTCCATATCGGATAACCCGTAATTTTTTGCAACCCGCTGGTCCATATTCTGAACACCAACAATGACCAGATTATACCCCTGAAGATTTTTAATCAATGCATTAACCTGATCAGCGGTTGCGGCGTCGTTCAGTTGAAACCGGTCGATAGGTGCATAGGAACTTAACCGATGCTGAAAGGTTGTCTCCTCCGTCCGTCCAAGGATGACCGATGCTATTTTTAATTTTTCAATATTTTTCAATGGCATCAGCGAATCGCGGTTCAGGAGTACCGTTAGGGATGCTTCCACTAATTCATGATTGATAACTGTTGCAGCCGGATTATTCAGCCTTTCAGGCAAACTGTCTGTCCTCAGAGGTTTCCACTTATTCAGACCGGTCCAGTGTTTTACAGCCAGAATTTTCTTGCAGCTTTTTTCAATGTCGGATTCCGAAATTTTTCCATCCTGAATTGCCTGTTCGATCCCACGAATAGCAACCTTAACATCACTGACATATATCAGCAGGTCGTTGCCTGCTTCAATTGCCTTCCATTCAATCTCACCTGCAGGATTTGTCAAAGTCACACCCTTCATATTCAGGGCGTCTGTCACGATCAATCCCCTGAATCCAAGTTTTTCCTTGAGAAGGCCGGTAATTACGGCATGGGATAAGGTAGTCGGAACTTTTATCTGCGGCTCGAGGGCGGGGACATCAAGATGAGCCACCATTACGGATCCTAATCCATTACTGATCAGTCGTCTGAAAGGAAATAGTTCCACAGAATCCAGCTGCTCAACAGTACGGTTGATGCGTGGTAATGCCAGATGCGAATCTGTATCAGCATCGCCATGACCTGGAAAATGCTTGGCTGTGGCAAGGATTTTATTATCCTGTAAACCATTCATATAGGCCAGTCCCTTGGCAGCCACCTGGTAAGGATTTTCGCCAAACGAACGATAATTGATTACAGGGTTGGCCGGATTGCTATTGACATCCACCACCGGCGCAAAGCTCATTTGTATGCCGGTTTCCTTTAATTGACAGGCTATCTGAGCACCCATCCGGTAAATGATTTCATTATCGCGAATTGCTCCGAGGGCCATCTGGTAAGGAAACTTCACTATGCTGTCGAGCCGCATGGCCAAGCCCCATTCGGCATCAATCGCCATTAATAACGGAACTTTCGCAATTGCCTGATATCGGTTCACCAGATTAGCCTGTCGGACTGGCCCGCCTTGAAAAAAAGCAATTCCACCGATA
This sequence comes from uncultured Bacteroidota bacterium, assembly GCA_903851365.1. GTDB lineage: Bacteria > Bacteroidota > Bacteroidia > Bacteroidales > UBA12481 > UBA12481. Next base: position 108,530 of record CAINOB010000014.1, on the reverse strand, counting down.
CCGTCCTCACGGATAAGCCTTTCGATTTCCATCTGGTGCTCGGGCCCCTTATTCGAAAAAGCGGCTACCATGATCATCTGACCGATCCGCTCGCGGGGAGTAAGTGATTTATAGACCGAATCGACCCATACAGAATCGGCCCGGAAAAAAACAGGAGGCAACTGCTCCTGCGCTGTCAGCGGCAAAAACAGGGAGAGGAAAATAAATATTTGTGAAATCCGGTTCCGGATTATCCAGTTTCTTTTCATGCGTAAATAATTTCGTGTTTCAGCTTTATTTGGCTTTTTGAAGTTCCTGCCGCTTCCTCCGATACTGCACAATAGGCATATCTGCGGGAAACAGCATCTCATCGCCATCGAGTTTACTGGCTTTTGGAACCTGGGTTTGGACAACCCTGCGGTCTTCATGTAATATCCTGATATTGAAAGGAGTAAATATCAAATTGAATATCTTGTCCAGTCCGGGAACTGTTACCATTTTTTGATACAGCCTTAGATATAACAGAGAATTTTCGCCATCAACAGGTACAAAAGCCACCACAATACGCAGCTTATCGGTCAGATAATTTTGCCACAGGTTGGGGAAGATAAAATCCAGGTGTTGTGTGTTTGGCGATTTTATCGGTGTTTCATCCGGGAATTTTGCCGGCTGGCCATCATCAGAACGGTTATAGACATCAACCCTGAACCGCTTTGGGTGGATCCAGGTCAAACGCGGACCATCGGCTACGGTATGCCCGCCACGACCGATAGTTTTTCGATGCACAAAAGGCAGATGAGCGACATCAAGCTGGTTCTCTATTGCCCTTGAATAGTGAGTTGTCCAAGGATCTATCCTGCTATGAAAGGAATGTTTTTCCAGTCCGTCGAAATATTCGGGTTTCAAATCTCCAGGTTCGGCATCTCCATAAAATATCCATATAAACCCATGATTCTCATACGTATGATACCGATGGGCAACAAAATTTTCCGGCACCGGTTTCGCAACGCTGTTGGCAGGGATTACCACGCAACGACCAGTCGAATCAAATTCTAGTCCGTGAAAGGGGCAGCGAACATGGTCGTTTATACATTCCCCGAAACTCAGAGCGGCTCCACGGTGAATACATGGATCGCTGAGACAATGAACTTTACCGGATTTGTCACGCCAAAATACCAGCTTCTCAGTAAGGCGGGTTACCCCAACGGGTTTTTCTCTCACTTCCCTTGATTCCAGTACGATGTACCATTGGTTGAGTATCATGGCAACTTATTTTTTGTAAAGATAAAAGAAATGGCTTGCCGATAATAAAGAAGTAAAGTTGGCAACTCTATAAAGTTGGCAACTGTTTTTTTCCATTTGGCTAAATGAATCGCATCTATAGTATGTAATTAATCCTCAACTAAATTATTATATGTTATGAGCAAGATCGAGCCACTCCAGTATGGTAAAGTTTACCATATCTACAATCGCGGTGTCAATAAGATGAACATCTTTCACACCGAGAAAAACTATGAGTATTTTCTTAAATTGTACTTTGAACGTATTGGCCCAATTGCAGATACGTATTCTTGGGTATTAATGAAGAACCATTTCCATTTTATGGTCCGGATAAAAACGCTAAAGGAAATTTTTGATAAGTTGGCAACTACAATGGAAGTTGGCAAGTTACAAAAGCTCAATCCGTCAAGACAGTTTGCAAATTTCTTTATTGCCTATTCAAGAGCCTATAATATCCAAGAAAAAAGGAAAGGAGGATTAATGGAAAAACCATTCTGCAGGAAACACGTAGATAGTCTGCAATACTTTAAAGACCTTGTAATCTACATACACAGGAATCCGGTACATCATGGAATTGCAACAAATCTAAAAGACTATCCCTGGTCATCTTACCACAATTATTTCTCAATTAACCCATCACCGATATCAAAAAACGAAGTTCTGAGCTGGTTTGATTCGACAATCACCTTCAAACAGTGTCATCGAAAACCACAGGATATCACTAATATAGAGCAATATATGTTAGAAGAGGCTGACTGACCGTTCAGAAAGTTGGCAACTCTATAGAGTTGCCAACTTTGCTTTTTCTTTCAGGAAGATAATGTCGACCTTGCCAACATTCCACCGCACCGCCATTTTCTCCGCCAGACTTCGCCTGACGGTCCAGATCATTGGCCTGGGATATTCCTGAAGAATCTTTCCGATGAGATCCGACCACCCCTTGCCCGACATTTCCAACGGACCTAACTCGTCGATAACCAGGATATCACTACCAGTAACCTTTGCTTGAGCCATCCATTCATACCCCTTTGCCAGTCCGACCGGGTTGATTTGAAACCGCCCGACCTTTTCCCAGTTCGGGCTCCCATTGGAAATACAAAATTCGGCCTCCTCGCCGGTTGCAATATTCCTTATCAAGAAACCCTTCCTTTTACCTTCTGAATCATGAATTCCGATAGCATAAAATCCAGATACCTTTTTCCCGCCGGCAATCAAGTCCTCAACCATTTTCATTAAAAAGGCTGTTTTCCCTTCTTCACGGTCTCCTGCAATTATTGTGATATCTGGTAATGAAGCCTGAAGATCCTTAAATTGTTCATATATTACCTCTGCACGCATTAGGTAACCCTTGATGACAGACCGGAATGCTCTACCCGACTTTCCGTTTTCCGTGGCAAGGGTCATCATGCCGGGTAAAACTGAAAACGCCAGCGAAACAGATTTATACAGGTTTGCAAACCCTTTCCTGAAGATCAATGCTTTAACCAGAGGATTCTTCAATTCGGTACTAATCGCAGTAAAAGCAGTGAGAATAAGGAATGCTCTAAGGTTCATCATGATACCGGCTTCAAAGCCTGAACGGTCGAACCAGTGATGTGTGGCGACTGATTGGAGCAAGATGGTTGAAAAGAAAGTGATAAGAACCATCTGTATCCAGAATCTGGGCTTCATCAATTGCCGAAGCGCCCGCTTATAACGGATCAGGCAAAAAACCAGATAAGCAGCTACGGGCAAAACCCAAAATTGGACCTTTAACAGATTCATTCCTAAAAGAAGGATGGTAAGAACGATTATATGGCCCACCAAAAGAAAAACAGAATAGGACTGGCGTTCACTCAGGCTGAAAAGCCGGTTAACCTGTTCCGGGTTTTGGCTGAAACCTCCGACCCGACTTTTATCCATACTAATTTGCCGCGACAGCCTGATACCAGTCAGTGCTGCCAGTGCTCCGGCAATCAGATAGATAACCGCCAGAAAAATAAGGATATCCACCCCATCAACTGTCTCCACTTTTAATTGTTTGGCAGCGTATAAAACCAGGCGATTCAGCAGATCCGCAAAGTTGGCGCCATAAAGAATCAATAGATTCAAAGCTTTATGGAATAAGGCACTCAATACGGCGAGCATTCCACCGAGCACCATTCCTGCCGGGTTTACCCCTAAAATGATTAAACCAAGCTCCATCAGCATGCCTTCCAGCATAATCCCTGTCATAGGGCCAAGAATCACGGCACTTGGAGAAATCGATTTCATAAGAGCACAAATCAAACCTGCTCTCCATATGATCCCCTTCTGAGGCCAGAGTCTTAAAAAGGAGACTATTAGTACCACTGCAAAAAAGGATAGAATTGAACCGGCAAGGGGTAATTTCAGATTGTGCAGGAAACTTCCGATGATAATTTCAATCGATGCCCAGATACTTCCTATGGTCGCGGCACGTAGCCATTTTTCCGACACAGCTGTGAAATTTGATGTTTTTGTAAAAATAGTCGTATTATTGGCGCAAATGCGTAAACAAAATAATAAGTGAGAGGATAGAATTTTTGCTTCGGTATTTATTACCTCAATCGAGCGTTACTTTTGTATTATGAAGGTCCTTAAACTTTTTTCAGTCCTATTCTTGCTTTCCGGTATTTCGGGTTTTGCGCAAAGCGGTGATGTGCCTTGTGATTGTTGCAGTGAGGAATATAAGCAGTTCGATTTTTGGATCGGCGACTGGGTGGTATATTCTAATGCTGAGATGGTTGGCTTTAATAAAATCACAAAAATCGAAAGTGATTGCATCCTTCGTGAAAACTGGAAATCAGTCGTAAGTTCACATACGGGCTCCAGCTACAACTATTTCGATAAGAACGATAAGAAGTGGAAACATGTATGGATTGGTAGCGATGGCGTATCAGTGGTTGTAAAAGGAACCTTTAAGGACCATAAAATGACCATGATAGGCGACGAATTCCAGGATGATAAAAATAATCGGATAATCAATAAAATGACCTGGTATGCCAATACCGACGGTACCGTTCGTCAGGTTTGGGAACAATCAAAGGATGGCGGACAGGATTTCGTGATTCTCTGGGACGGAATCTACCGGAAGAGGAAGTAAGAGGTTCGGCTACGACTCACTAATTTAACTCTTCGATTAAGACTTTGGCGTCAAACAAGTCTTCGGCAATGAAATTTGCAAAGCTAAAATCCTGATATTTAGTATATATACTCGGAACGGCAATTACATAGCACCCCGCCCTGTGCCCTGCCAGTGCTCCATTGGATGAATCTTCCAGTACAATGCATTCCTCAGGGCTCAATCCAAGTGCACTAATGGTTCTCAGATAAATTTCCGGATCCGGCTTGCCTAAAACAAGATCGTCGGATGGCAGCAAGAATTCGAAATATCCGTTTAAGCCAAGACGCGAAATAGCGATCTCCATTAATTCACGGGGTGAACCTGTGGCAATCGCCATCCGAATCCTTCCATGAAGAGCATGGATAATCTCCATGGCTCCAGGCATGATCTGTAAGTCGTTTTGAAAAGCTTCCTTCATGATATCATTGCGGAGATCAACAAGTTCCTGAGCTGTATAATTTGTAATACCCAGCTCTGTGCGAAAAATCTCCAATGATTCGATAGGCGAACGGCCCATTTGTTTGGCCCAGATATCGTCTGGCAAAGTTTTTCCCAGGTCATCCGCCATTTTAATGGAGATTTTTCGGTAAAGCGTCTCAGAATCAATCAGTAATCCATCTAAGTCGAATATCAGTGCCTGGAACATGTTTTTGCGGTTGTGTAACTTTTTGATGCAAATGAACAAAAAAGCCTATTTTTAAAACCATATGTCAACAACATTATAACAACTATGTCATCACTGAACCGCAGATCATTCCTCAAAACCGGCGGCATCGCCGGAGCAGGCGTTTTAGTTGCCGGAAAATCCTTTGGCTCCTTTCTCAAAAATCCACCCTCGGAAAAAGTCGTACTTGCAGGAATCGGAATACGCAGCCGTGGCCTTAACCTGGCTGAAACTTTTGCCTCATTGCCAAATGTCACTATTAAATATGTTGTTGATGTGGACAGCCGGTACCTTGCCCCGGCAATTGCTTCCATCGAGAAAAAGCAGGGATCGAAACCAATAGCATCAGGCGATTTTCGTAAGGTTTTGGAAGACAAGGAAATAGATGGCGTTTTCATTGCCACACCTGATCACTGGCATGCACCGATGGCCATTTTGGCCGTGCAGGCTGGCAAGCACGTTTATGTTGAAAAACCGTGCAGCCATAATCCACACGAAGGCGAACTCCTGACCGAGGCTTTTAAGAAATACGGAAAACTTATCCAGATGGGTTCACAGCGCAGATCGATGAGTGTACCGCAAACACTGGTCAAAGAAGTAAAAGAGGGCATTATCGGTAATGTATATATGGGACACGCATTCTATACCAACAAGCGCGATCCGATCGGGTTTGGTAAAGAAATCGCAGTGCCCGAATACCTTAATTGGGATCTGTGGCAGGGACCCGCTCCAAGGGTTGCCTACCGCGATAATATCCATCCGTATAACTGGCATTGGTTCTGGAACTGGGGTACAGGTGAAGCACTTAACAATGGAACACATGAAATAGATATGTGTCGCTGGGTGATGGGGCTGGAATATCCGACCAAGGTTTCTTCTTTGGGCGGACGGTACCATTTTAAAGGTGTTGACGACTGGCAGGCACCTGATACCCAAAATATTATGATCGAATTCGACGGAGGCAGAACTATTACCTGGGAAGGCCGTTCTTGCAATATATATGATCAGTATAAAGCGACTCGTGGCTGCGCCTTTTATGGCACCAAAGGCTCAATCATTTATAAAACAACATCATACGAAGTTTTTGATGCGGATGCCAAATTGATTAAATCAGTCGATAATAAAAATGCCCCAAAACCTTTAGATGTTTTGAATACCACTGATCCGGGTTTGGGTGACGACCATTGCAAAAATTTCATCGAATCGATCCGGGGAAAAGAAAAGCTCAATGCGCCCGTTACCGAAGGACAGAAATCGGTTTTGCTCTGCCAGCTGGGGAATATTTCGCTGCGCTCCGGGCGTACCCTGAATATCGATCCTGCCAACGGACATATTCTCGACGATCGGGGGGCCAATAAACTCTGGGGTCGCGAATATCAGCATGGATGGGAACCTAAATTATAAATGAAACACCAATTACCGATGCTACGCAAACTAACCTTCTTCTGTATCTTGCTCATCTCCACTCAACTTTCAATAGCCCAAAAGATCACCATATTACACACCAATGATTTGCATTCCCGGCTCCTGGGTTTTGGCCCTGAAACCGACTACACCCCTCTCACAACCAATGATGATCAAACGATCGGCGGCTTTTCACGCATTGCCTCGATAATATCCGGATACCGGAATAAACAGCCCGAATCCCTTCTTGTCCTTGATGCCGGTGATTTCCTGATGGGAACCATTTTCCAGACAGCCGAAGCAAAAACAGGCTTTCAGCTCAGGCTGATGCAGAAAATGGGTTATGACCTGGTTTCAATCGGAAATCACGAGTTCGATTTCGGACCGCAGGAACTGGCAAAAATTCTATCGAAATCTGCCGAAAAACCTATACCGGGACTCCTGCTTTCGAACATCATTTTCGATCCGACCAGCACAAAAGATGACAGTCTGGAAGCCCTGTTTACCTCCGGCCTCATTAAACCCTACCGGATTTTGGTCCGTAATGGCTTGAAAATAGGATTCTTCGCACTGATGGGAGTCGAAGCAGACCATGTTTCCCCCAACGCGAAACCGGTAAGGTTTACTGAACAAATCCAGGCTGCCAAAAAATATACAAGCCTGCTCAGAGAACAAGAAAAAGTTGATCTGGTTATCTGCCTGTCGCATTCCGGATTGGTGATGGACCCTGAAAAGGGGTGGCAGGGTGAGGATGTTATTCTGGCTCAGCAAGTGCCGGGTATTGATGTCATCATATCGGGACATAGTCACTCCGTTGTTACAAAACCACTCATTGTCAATAATATACCCATTGTCCAGGCGGGATCAGAAGGGCGATATGTCGGCAAACTCGAAATTGAGAAAACCCCCGGGGGCGTAAAAGTGCTTTCCGGCCAACTGATCCCGGTTGATGATCATATCCCGGGTGACCCCGTTGTCGAACGCATGGTCCGCGATCAGGAGGAACTTATCGGTAATGATCTATTCGCCGGATATGATTTTAAGATAAACAAACCGGTCCTGGAGAATGCTTTCGACGTAAGGTTCAACCAGCAGACTAACCTGGCTACTTCAACTCTCGGGCCATTTCTTGCAGATGCCCTTTATAATTATGTTCGTCAGATCGCCCCCGACCGTACCGATGTCGTCCTGGTTAGTGCCGGTCTGGTTCGCGATGAAATACTTGTAGGAAAATCAGGCAGGCAATTACCCGCCGATCTATTCCAGATCCTTCCTCTCGGCATGAGTGATATCGACGGTTCGATGGGATATTCCATGTGTAAATCCTATGTCACCGGCCGTGAGCTGAAAAACATACTCGAAGCTATGCTCATCGCCAAAAATACATCATCCGACTACTTCCCCTACTGGTCTGGCGTTCATTTTAAGATCAATACGATGCGCATGCCGCTCGACCGGATCTATGAAATCGAACTGGGAAATGACAAAGACGGATATCGGAAAATCGATCTGGATAAAAACCCCGACAAGCTCTACGGTGTTGTGGCCAACAATTATATTATGAAGTTTTTCGGTATCATCAAATCAAGCACCAAGGGACTGTTAAAAGTGGTGCCAAAAATGGCTGATGGCACGCCGGTAACTGATTTTTCTCAAACACGTATCGATCGCGATCCGAAAACACCTGGAATTCAGGAAGCCAAGGAATGGGCCGGCTTATTGACCTATGCTTCGCAACTGCCTGACCGCAATGGCAACGGGATACCGGATATGCCTGAAAAATACAGAACCATTCAGTCTTCCTCTCAAACGAGGGCTTCGCTGAATCCTGTCCTTTGTTTCAGGGGAACGAATGGCATTAATGTGGCCCCGGCGGTTCTGGTAGCCGCGGTAATTGCGGGTGCCGTATTAATGATTTTCTAACGCGTCATTTCCTCAGTATCCACACATCCTGCGCACCGTTCACTCCGGGAATGTGCTCGAGAACCGTCAGGCCGAGGGTCCAGATACGCACCCATTTTTCCGGGTGAAAAGCAGTAAATGTTCGATGACCTTCCGTTACCTGGCCACGGAGAACCAGTTCATCAGCATCAAAACGCAGTTGTTCTGCCAGGCTGAGCTTTTCGCGAAATGAATTCCCATGAAGGGTAATAAATAATATGCCGCCGGGTTTCAACACCCGTATCAGCTCATTCAGCCAGGCTTCGTGAGCCTCCTCCGACAGATGGGTAAAAATGGAAATGCCGTAAACCAGATCGAACATTTCTTTTTCGTAAACCAATCCAGGCATCAGGTCGTTGGTATGAAAATAAATATCCGTGAAATTCGCCGCACACCACGAAATTGATTCCCTGTTATAATCGGTACCATAAAAGGCCCCCTTTTCAATCAATCCCGGAAAATGCCGGATCACTCTGGCCGGACCGCAACCCCAGTCGAGGATACTGGCACCATGTAGGTTTTTATGCTTTTGCACCAGGGCGATCAGCCATTCAGCAGTTTTCTTGCCATTGATATAATATCTTTCATAGTCGAGCTGAAAACTCTCATACATCAGGTAATCCGGTGGAAAGACAACATTGGGATGCATCTTGCGAAAGGCCTGGTTGTGTGACCGGTTTTTTCTCCTTAACCAGAGATATCGGAAATAATCAGATATCTGCATGAGCCCGACAACTCGCAGAAACCTTGTAAAGGATTGTTTTGTAATCATTTGGAGTGAATTAGTCTTCCGGCCAGCGGAACTTTAATATGAATCGCACCTGTTGGGCATGTCTCGTGACAGCAATAGCAACGGATACAATCGGAATAATTGTATTCCGGAATCTTCCTGTTGTTTTCTGCAGGAAACGCCAGTGCTTTTGGTCTTACAGGACAGATATCCACACATTGCCCGCACCGGGTGCATTTATCCGGATCGATCACCGGTTTTGGAATGATGAAATTACGTGCCAGCGGGGTGAATTTCGATGAACCCGTCCGGGCAGTGGAACCAGTCGACCGGTTAACTTTAAACCCTTGCTGTATCCACTGATCAGGCGATTCCCCTATCCATTCGATATCATGATAATTACCCAATCCCAGTTTTTCACCCCAGATAATAGTTGGTACTAACTCGGGTTTTAAACCGATAAGGTAACAAACTGTAGCATCAAGGGCTATCGGATCGTCGGATACAAGGATCAGCCCAATGTTTCTGGGTGTTCCACTGGCCGGTCCGTTGCCTTCCATGCCTATTATGGCGTCCATAATAAACAACCGTGGTTTCAGCAGCAGGGTTAAATCCACCAGCATACGGGAAAATACCTGATCATCGGTCATTTTTCCGTGGAACTCCGATTTCAGCAATCCCGGAATGCACCCGAACTGGTTTTTTACCGCTCCGGTAATTCGGGTGAGGGCATGTGTTTTCAGTTTTGATACGGAAATCAGCGCATCGGAATCCACCACCCCTTTGGCAATAATAAAGTTCTTTACCAGGTTACCGTTCGGAAAAGGCACATCAACACGCGTAACCATATCTGCTTCAGGAACATTTAATTCCTCAGCAATATCAAGCAGTCCGGCCTTTTTTGCCACTGCCCGCGTTGACCCCACAGCGGGACTATCGCCATAACATATATCCATTCCGGCATTCTGAAAAAGTCGGATCACCCCTCGAAAAACAGATGGATGAGTAGTCACCACTTTTGACGGTTCCTTTGACATCAGCAAGTTGGGCTTGATCAGAACTTTCTCTCCTGATTTTACAAATTGCCCTAATCCTCCAAGTAAGTCGACGCCCTTTTTTAGCGCCTCCTCAACCCTTGCGGGATCATAATCCGGACAAGCCACGATGGCCACTCTGCTCTTATTCAACTTCATGCGTTCTTTTACCCTTTCGTAACCGTTTGATAAGTTTTCTTCCTCTATACTGCAGGGCCGAGGATTCCCAATTTGGTACAGCTTCTTCCAGCACCACGATCATTTCACCTTTCAGGTCGGGAACAACCTTAATTATGTTCTCAAGAATGGCTATTGCATATACTTTAATTGCCACTGCCTGGGCGTCGTCCATCATCCATTTGAACAGCGTATCAACCAGCCTTCCCATCGCCTCATCGTCTTCCACCCACGAATGGCGGATCAAAATATGCATAAAAACACGTTTAACCGACATATCTTTTAACTCCGGCAGATTTTTCACCAAGTCCACAAGGTAGGGCCGGATCAATTCGGGATGACGCTCACAACAAAAGTCGGCAACTCTTGCAGCCCGCATGCTTATTGGTGATTTTTGCTGATAGGCCAACTCCAGAACCTTCCTGAATAACGTCTCATCAGTTCCTATCATAGCCGCAGTATAGTCTGCAAGCGAGCGGCTGCTGTCGGAAAGGACTGAAGAAAAATCGGGTGTTTCCATTGATGGTAAAAATAATCACATCCGGTGTTGTACGGAAATTTATTTTGTTTAATTTTGCAGACCCAAGTTTTTACCTGGGAACATATTGGCCCGTTCGTCTAGGGGTTAGGACGTCAGATTTTCATTCTGGTAGCAGGGGTTCGATTCCCCTACGGGCTACGATAAATTTAAGATCAAAAAAAATGGCACATCACAAGTCGGCCTTAAAGCGCATCCGTCAAACGGAAACAAGGAATGAGCATAACAAGTATTTTGCAAAAACTACTCGTAACGCTATTAAGAGCCTGAGAAGCCTCACCGAAAAAACCGCAGCAGCTGAGATGTTGCCGAAAGTTTCTTCCATGCTGGACAAACTGGCCAAAAAGAATATTATACATGACAACAAGGCCTCGAACCTTAAGTCGGGTCTTGCCAAACATGTGAATAGTTTGTAAGAACTGTTCCCCCAACTGGTTAATAGCTGACAGCTTTTCATAAGGCTGTCAGCTATTTTTTTATACACTTTCTTCCTTTTCGCCTCCTTTTCTGCATCTATATCCTTAACAAATACATTAAGGAAATGGAATATCCGGTTTTTCGAATCCGCGACCTGGCAGTTGAAGACAGGCCCCGCGAAAAATTCCTGCGCCAGGGAATGAGCAGCCTCAGTAATGCAGAGCTTATAGCTATCCTGATCAGTACAGGCACAAGAAAACAGTCGGCCATCGACCTGGCCCGGCTCGTTCTTCAGCAGGCTGGCAACGATCTTCATCTATTGAGTAAATCTTCCCTCGCCGAAATGGTTAAGATCAGTGGTATCGGTCCAACAAAAGCAATCCGCATTCAAGCCTGCTTCGAACTGGCCCGGCGGAAAAAAGCGACGATCCCGGCTATCCGTCCAAAAATCCGATGCAGTCAGGATGCCTGGAAACTCCTCGATGGGGTACTCACGGATCTTAAACATGAAGAATTCTGGATCCTGCTGCTCAACCGATCGAACCAGATTATCGACCAGGTGCGCATAAGTCAGGGAGGTATCTCCGGAACCGTTACCGATGTCAGGCTGATCCTGAATGCGGCAGTTGAAAAGCTGGCCTCCGGATTAATTATTGCTCACAATCATCCATCAGGTAACCTCTCCCCCTCGGATGCAGACCTGAAAATCACCAAAAAAATCAAGGAAGCGGCCCTCTTGCTCGATCTGTCTCTGCTCGACCATCTGATCCTGTCGGACCAGGGATATCTGAGCATGGCCGACGACAACCTGATGCCTGGCTAACCCGCCCAGGGCCAACTTATTTTCTTATCTTCACAAATATTTTTTATATTTAATGATGTTGATTTATTGCCCCGAAGAAAATCCGAGAGTTTCCTGGACCCTTGATATTGTTTTCAAACAGCTACTTGGGATCGATTATCGCCTGACGACCTTCCTCGACGAAGCAATTCAATCTGACGGACCCCGGCTTAATTATTCATTTAAGGAAGCTGGCGGAATTCCTTTTATTGAGGCATCAGGGATGCTATTTGAACGCGATATCCGCGATCAATCAGCCAGGCTCATTCCAGGCAAAAAATGGGCGAATCTGCCAACTATTTTCGCGTATTGGAAATCCACTGATACTCTGCCGTTTGATATCTTTTCCGCTATATTCTATTTTGTTTCGCGATACGAAGAGTACCTCCCGTTTGAACCCGATGAGCACCAACGCTTCCGATCGACCGAAAGTCTGGCTTTTCATCTCGGGATAATCGAAAGGCCGATCGTCAACCTTTGGATCCTCGAATTTAAAAAAACGCTGAAATCCTGGTTTGGCGAATCGCTGACGTTTAAAGAACCTGAATATCAGTTTATTCCAACTATTGATATCGACAATGCCTGGGCCTATGCTCATAAGGGTTTCTGGAGAACGATCGGTGGATTATGGAACGATCGCAAAAATATGGAAGCCAGAAATTTCCGCTTCCAGGTCCTTCGCGACAATCAGCCCGATCCTTATTACACCTACGAGCTAATCAACAAATTCCATTCTGAGATTGGAGTGCATGCCATCTGGTTTTTCCTGGTTGCATCACATGGCCGGTACGACAAAAATATATCATCCGGGAACTTCTATTTTCAGGATCTCATACGCCGGATTGCACTCGAAAATGTCGTCGGGCTCCATCCATCCTATGCAGCCAACTCATCTCCATCACTCATCAGCCTGGAAGCTGAGTGCCTGGGCGCGATTCTGGGGCATACCATTACCCGGAGCCGGCAGCACTATCTGCGCGTTCACCTGCCCGATACTTACCGCGCCCTCGCCCATCTCGGAATACGCGACGATTATTCCATGGGATTTGCAGATACCGCAGGTTTCAGGGCCGGTATTGCTTCGCCGTTCCGGTTCTTTGATCTCGAAGAAAACAAAATCACCGATCTCCTTATTCACCCATTTCAGGTTATGGATGCAAGCCTGCAGCAATATATGAAGTTAAGTCCTGAGCAGGCAATCCTGAAAATTAAAGGGATCGTTCAAGAGGTGAAAAATGTGAACGGTGACTTTATCAGTTTATGGCACAATGAATCGCTCAGCGAATGGAAGGAATGGACAGGATGGAGCGAAGTGTATCGCCAGTTACTCGCAATTGCTAAAACGGAATGATCTCATTATTATGGAGATACAATATCTCGATCATCTGCAGATAGACAAGCATCGTTGGGATCAGACCGTGCTTCATACCCCCGGGAATACACTCTATGGTCAATCATGGTACCTCGATGCAGTATCCCCCGGTTGGAACGCTCTGATTACCAGCGATTATACCCGCATAATGCCCCTTACAGCAAGGCATAAATTCGGATTCAATTACCTTTTCCAGCCCCTGCTCAGTCAGCAACTAGGGATATTTAGCCTGAAGCGACTCAAACCGGAAGAAGCAGATGAATTTATTGGGGCTATTCCGCAATCCTATAAGCTGATAGAGATAACTCTGAATGAACAAAGCCATCCTGGTCTTCAATTTCCTGTCGAAAACCATACTACCTGTCGTTTAAATCTCAATTATGCCTATACCCTGGTTCAGGAGCGCTTTTCTGAGAATACCCGCCGGAACCTGACTAAAGCAGCAAAGGAGGGACTCCGTTTCAGAACCAACATAAATATTCAGGAGTTTCTCGAATTGTTGAGCAAGGACAAAAGTGCAGGAGCAAAGATCCTGACAATCAGAAAAAACCAGGTTTTGCTGCATCGCCTCATCACTTCCATGCTTAACCGTAGCGCAGGAATGATTTGCGGAGTCAGAAACAGGCACGGTAACTTGCTGGCTGCCTCACTGATGGGACAGGATAAGTCGTTCCACTATTACCTGGCTCCAGCCATGAATGAGGAAGGTCGCGAAACCCGGGCCATGTTTTACCTCATCGACAGATATATACACCTCCATGCCGGACTTCCGGTTACCCTTGATTTCGAAGGATCTGATATTGAATCAGTTGCCCGATTCTATAAAGGCTTTGGCGCTCAACCGGGAACTTATACTTCACTAAGAATTAATCGGTTACCCTGGCCAATAAATATCTGGGCCGACCGACGCATCAAATAACTTTTGTAAATTTAGGCCCCAATTCCAAACATCATGATTAATAATCTCGGCGATCAGAATTCTGTTCTTAACCAGTTCATGGTTGAGATCCGGGACGAAAAGCTTCAGAAAGACTCGATGAGGTTCAGGAAAAATCTTGAACGCGTAGGCGAAGTTCTGGCTTATGAAATCAGCAAAACCCTGAATTATCATCCGGTTGAAGTGCGCACCCCGCTGGCAACTGCAGTTGTCCAGACCACTAAGGACCCGATCGTTCTGGCCACGATCCTTCGTGCTGGGTTGCCGATACACCAGGGATTCCTGAATTTCTTTGATCAGGCCGAAAACGCTTTTATATCAGCCTATCGCGTTTATGAAAAAGATGGCACCTTTCATATCCGTTTCGAACATATATCATCGCCCTCAGTGGATAAAAAAGTGGTGATCCTCTGCGATCCAATGATTGCCTCCGGAGCTTCCATTCTACTGGCTTATAAAGCATTACTTGAAAAAGGGACTCCTACTCATGTGCATATTGCAGCGTTGATTGCCAGCAAGGAAGGAATAGAATACCTGCGGAAAAACCTGCCGATGAAAAAGACAACCATCTGGGTAACAGCCATTGACGATGAGCTGACCTCAAAAGCCTATATAGTTCCCGGATTGGGAGATGCAGGAGACCTCGCCTATGGCAGCAAGACCACCGATGGCGCTGATCATTTCTGACGCCCGGGAAGTTGGTTCCAAAGCTCCCTGATACTCTTTCCCAAGACTGGATGAACTTTATCAGGGCAGATTTCCAAAAGTGAAACCAGGATAAATTCACGCTCATGCAGTTTCGGATGAGGTACAATCAAACCCGGTTCATTAATAATATCATCCCCATAAAAAAGGATATCCAGATCAATCGTCCGATCGGTATACACCCCGGTCCTGATTCTCCCGAACTCCGATTCAACAGCCTGCAAAGTTCTGATTACCTCAAGGATGCGAGGCAATGCATCCGCCGCGGAGGACTCCTCCCGGATCAGGATCGCGCAATTAAGAAAGTAATTCCCCGATTCAAAACCCCAGGGTTCGGTCTCCACCATTGATGAAATCGCAGCTATTGCGCCTACTCTTTCTTCGATGAGGGCAACTGCATTTTCAATATTCTTCCGGCGATCGCCCAGGTTACTGCCAAGCCCGATAATAAGTTCTTTCATGAAAATTCAATCGAGCGGCAAAATTAGCCCTTTAAAACCTATTTTTGTAATTCACAGTTAATTCAATCTATAATGAAAGGCTTCTTTAAATACTTTTTGGCCAGTTTTCTGGCCATTTGTGTCGCAGGTGTAGTAATATTTCTCATCGGACTGGGAAGCGTTTCAGCCCTGCTCTCTTCGAAGGAGGTTGATGTAAAGATCAAACCCAACAGTGTTCTGGTTCTGAATCTTGATCAGAGGGTAACCGAACGGACTATCGATAATCCACTTGAATTGATTGATTATCAATCGATGGGGATCGAATCATCGCTGGGTTTGTATGACATAATCAAGAATCTGGATAAAGCATCCAAGGACCCGTTAATCAAGGGCATCCTGGTAAAAACAGGAACCAGCGGCCCGGGAATCTCCACTATTGATGAGATCCGTGAAAGTTTGCTGGCTTTTAAAAAGTCTGGAAAATTTGTAACAACCTATTCATCAATCTACTCGCAGGGAAGCTATTATCTCGCATCAGTGGCCGACAATATTTATCTTAATCCTGAAGGCACACTCGAGTTTCGTGGTCTCCGCTCCGAAGTGATGTTCTTTAAAAAGGCTCTTGAAAAAATCGGGGTCGATGTGCAGGTAATCCGCGAAGGCCGGTATAAATCCGCAGTGGAGCCATTTTTACTGGAGTCGATGAGCGAAAACAGTAAGGAGCAAACCTCGGCTTATCTGAATGCTGTATGGGATCGTATGCTTTCAGGAATCAGTGAAACCAGGAAAATTCCGGTTGCTGAGCTTAACAAGCTGGCTGATGAATGGGTGGCACGCACACCGGATGGCGCATTGAAATGCCATTTGGTCGACAGCCTGGTTTATGAAGATCAGGTGAATGATATCCTATTAAAGAAATCGGGTCTGGGAGGCTCAGAAAAACTTCGCACGGTTTCTATCCAGGATTATGCGAAAACCCTTTCTCCCGAATCCAAAGAATATACCCCCGATCGTATTGCCATTATTTATGGAACCGGAACCATCGCGATGGAATCCAATGGCAGTCAGAGCATAGGAACCAGTTTGGCCGAAACATTTTCGAAAGCTCGTAAGGATTCGAAAATCAAAGCTATCGTTTTCCGGATCAACTCGCCTGGAGGAAGCGCACTGGCATCGGAAATCATACGGCGCGAGGTGGAACTGACCTCTGCAGTCAAGCCGGTTATTGTATCGATGGGCGACGTGGCAGGCTCCGGTGGATACTGGATCGCAACTCCGGGCACAAAAATCGTTGCAGGATATACTTCACTCACCGGATCGATTGGCGCCTTCGGGCTGATACCTAACATGCAGAAACTTCTGTCTGATAAAATCGGGATAACCTTTGATGGCGTGGAAACCAATAAGCTGGCAGGTACAGGATCGCTGTTCCGGCCGATGACTGAAGGTGAAAAAGCAGTGTTCGATGCACAGCTCAGCCAGACGTATAACCACTTTTTGGAGCATGTTTCGAAAACCCGGAAAATGACCACCGAACAGGTAGATGCCATCGGTCAGGGCCGCATCTGGGCGGGCGTTACTGCCAAAGACAAGGGCCTGATCGACGAGATCGGAGGTCTCCAGAAAGCCATCGAATTGGCAGCCTCGGAAGCACACCTGAGAAACTGGAAAATCAGGGAACTTCCTGTATTAAAGAATCCGATCAGTGAAATCCTGGCTAAGATTACCGGTGGAGGTTCCTCCCCAACCGAAAGTATCCTGGCAAAGGAATTTCCTGCTATCCGTGACATAAAGGATATCATGACCGGGGGTAAAATCCAGGCCAGAATGCCATTCAGAATCGATCTAAATTGATAGCAAGGCTGATATTAACGCCCTTTTCGTGGATATTCGGTTTAGTTACCGGTATACGCAATCTGCTGTATGATAAGTCGATATTAAAATCTTATTCTCCCGGAATACCGGTTATCGTGGTAGGAAACCTCCTGGCTGGCGGAACCGGAAAATCGCCGACGGTGGTCTGGTTAGCTCGTGAACTCTCGTCTAAATACAAAGTAGCAATTCTCAGCCGCGGTTATGGACGGAAAACCAGGGGATTTCAATTGCTCGACAGTGCATCAACACCTGAAACTGTTGGGGATGAACCGATGGAAATGAAGCTGCTATTGCCCGATCTGACGATGGCTGTCGACACCAACCGTAAGCGCGGAATACAATATCTGGCATCTGACAAATACGGTAAAACTGATGTTATACTGATGGACGACGGATTCCAGCACCGCAAAGTGAAGCCCGGATTTGCCATTGTCCTGGATAATTTCAACCGGCCGATGCGCAGTGAACCGCTCCTACCTGCGGGACTTCGTCGCGAACCGCTTTCGGGCCTGAAAAGAGCCGATCTTATCGTAGCGACAAAAAGAAAAACGACCATTGAGTCAGTCCAAAGCGGATCAAGGATTTTTCTGATAACCGGTATTGCCCATCCGCTAGGATTGGTGAGTGAGATATCGAAAACCGGACAATTGATTCACCACCTCAGGTTTGCCGATCATCACAGCTATTCTCACGCCGATGGCGTAGAAATCCGCAGGCTTTACCAATCCTTTCTTGCAAATGATCAGTCAGGAGCAACACTGGCGCCACCAATTATCCTGACCACCGGCAAGGATTACGTCAAGCTGATACGGCTGCCTGAACTATCGGACCTGCCGCTTCAATGGATACCTGTCGGACCGCCTGTTGATCCCGAAGAAAAACAAAATATTCTCAATAAGATTTTCAATTATGTGGAAAAAGCTCACGGAAAGCGCTGACTATCTGCTCAGCCGGACCAATATCAGACCGCTCACCGGCATTGTTCTGGGAACCGGCCTGGGAAACCTGATCAACGATGTCTCCATAACCAATACCATACCCTATTCTGAAATTCCGAATTTTCCGGTAACCACAGTCGAAGGACATCATGGCAACCTGATATTCGGTCATCTTGGGGGCAAACCCGTTGTGGCCATGCAGGGCCGGTTTCACTATTACGAAGGATTCTCGATGGTTGAAACAGTATTTCCACTCCGGGTTCTGAAATTATTAGGCATCCGTCAGGCATTCCTCTCGAATGCAGCTGGTGGTATAAATCCTGATTATCAGGTTGGGGAGATCATGGTTATCCGCGATCACATCAATTTCTTTCCGGAGAGTCCCTTACGCGGGAAAAATATCGATGAGCTGGGTACGCGATTCCCCGATATGAGTGAGCCTTACGATAGGAACCTCATCCGTATTGCACACTCAGTAGCAGCAAAGATCGGGATCACCCTCCGCGAAGGGGTCTATCTCGGAAATCCGGGTCCCAGTTTCGAAACTCCGGCCGAATACACACATTACCGGATGATCGGCGCCGATGCCATCGGCATGTCGACGATTCCCGAAGTTCTGGCTGCCAGGCACATGAACCTGCCGGTATTTGCTGTTTCCGTGGTCACCAATGTGGCAATTCCCGGGAATTTTTCTGAAAACACGCATGAAGAGGTTCAGATTGCCGCCAATCGAGCAGCATCCGACATGGCGAAACTGTTTAAAGGAGTTATAATGGAATCACCCTACCAAATCTGAGCATGTCCAATAATCTGAAATACAATCGTATATGCGTTTACTGCGCATCCAGCAATAAAACTCCCGAAAAATATCTGGAGCATGGCCGGGAGTTTGCCCGCATATTGGCCGAGAATCATATCGACCTGATTTTCGGTGGCAGCCGCAGCGGGCTGATGGGCGTTATGGCCGACGAAATGCACAGGCACGGCGGCCGGACCATAGGAATCATGCCCCGCTTCATGCAGGAGGTAGAATGGCATCATGAAGAGCTCACCGAGATGATCACCACCGAAACGATGGCCGAACGCAAGGAAGCCATGATCCACGAGGTGGATGCCGTAGTCACTTTTCCAGGAGGATGCGGAACGATGGAGGAATTTATGGAAACCCTGAGCCTTAAACGCCTCGGACTGTTCCCGAAGCCGATGATTGTTCTGAACAGTTACGGCTATTATGAACCCCTCGCCAATCTGCTCGAAGGGATGCTGGAAAACCATTTTCTGGGTCCGAAGCATCGTGAAATGTGGTCCTTCGTCAACACTCCGGAGGAGATTCTTCCGGCCATTGCGGCCACTGGCACCTGGGATCCTGAAGCAAGGTCCTTCGCTCTGGTTCGATAAATCACTTCGGGTTCAGTAGGCTCTCAGCATTGCACAAGCCTGTTTCCAACGGCCCTTTTTCCCGCTGGGATGAAAATAATCGGCAACGACCAGGTAGATGCCATCCGGCACTACCCTTTTTGCGGTATCCAGCCCGTCCCAGCCTATCGTACCCTCCGATCCGGCCATGCCAAATGGAAATATCTCCCTGACCGGCAACCCAGTACTTGTAACAATTCTTACCCGGAGAAACCATCCGGGTTTATCAAACCGATAGTTGATTCCTATATGCAACGGGTCGCTGGGTCCCGCCGAATACCCGATTGATGGATTGAGGGTGAACTGCTGCTCCGAAGCAGGATCAGGACCGGCTGAGCAGGAGTTTTTAGCTCCCGGGGTGGAATATCCGGAGGCAGCTGATGCCGAAATCCAGTTATCTCGCTTTGTTCCTGAGGTTTCAAAATCAATACGTTCCAATGAAACTCCCTTTGTTTCATCCAGATAAGGGTAGTGCCAATCCGGCGAGTACATCACTTTATCGAGTACCCTTTGATTGCGGTCCATGAGGATCAGTGCAGATTCCCCGTTTGTCAGCGAGGGCATATCGGGACGGCCGGCTACCGCTGCTGGATCAGCATCGGGCCAGGCGGTATTGAAAACCCTGCAATCGGCAGTAAAAACAGCATAGCAACCCGGAAAGAGCCAATAGGAATAATCCTGTTGATCCGAAAATGAAAGGATGGCCCCGTTTGCATTGGCACGTGCGATAACCAGGTCGCGAAGCTCCGCCACCTTATCCGAACGGTTGAATATCTCTACAAACTCCGCTTGTCCGGCCAGGGGATCAAACAGGATTTCAGAGATTATCAATCCTGCGGAGTCAGGCTGCGAGGGAAATCCGAGTAAAACAGACCGAAAGACTGAGTTCCGGCCGGAACAATCTTTCACCGTGCCGCTCATTTCAAGAGTGTAAACAATTTCCCGATCCAAAACTTCCGGAAGCTGAAAAAAGAGACCGGGAAAGCCGTATTCCGGAGGTGCAACAGGAAGAATATTTATCGCGCCGGGCATCAGAATGCAGGAATAATTATTCATTTGAAGGGCCGGATCCAGGTTTCCCGTAAACATCATAAAGAACTTCTGATCATCATATCCACCGGCTCTGATCAGCATGGAGGGCTCGGGTTCGGCGAAATCAATCAGTTGCGAGTTCCTTTTACCCGGCGTTCCTCCCGCAGGGCTAACTGACGGTAGCCAGGCAGCGGAATTGCAATAATGAACGGGATCAGCCAGCTCAAGCGACCATCCACCATTAGCCTTGAGAGCATCAGTGAACGAATCGGGCGAATAGTTTACCGTATGCACTGCTATGCCATCGGGATTCAGCAAAACGAGCCTGTCGCCCGAGTTGCGGAGCGCTGGAAAAGACTCCATAGCAAGTACTTCACCGAATTCACGAAAGGCTCCAGCAGCTGCAGGTGCACAAACAATCAGGTAGCCACCGGGATTGATATGGCCACCGGTGAGACGACGCACTTTGTCGCCCACCATCCACTGCCAGCCGATTAAATCAATAGTATCGGCGCCTGGATTATACCACTCAACGAATTCATACGGGGGTAATCCAACCGGCGGATCAGGGTCGAACATGATCTCGGAGATGAGAATCAGGCTTGTAATAAATATACTGTTCATCTGTATTATATTTGTCGCCCTATATAGATGTCTTTTTAATCACATTTTGGAAATTTTTTAGATGAAAATTGCAGTTGTTGGTGCTACAGGCCTTGTGGGGACGAAAATGCTCCAGGTATTGGAAGAACGAAACTTCCCGGTTACTGAACTTATACCCGTTGCTTCGGCAAAGTCGGTGGGTAAAAAGGTGACTTTCAAGAATAAGGAATACACGGTTGTTTCTGCTGATGACGCCATTAAGATGAAGCCCGCGATTGCTATTTTTTCCGCCGGTGGAAATACCTCCCTCGAGCTGGCACCGAAATTTGCCGCCGCAGGCATTTATGTCATAGATAACTCATCGGCCTGGCGGATGGATCCGACTAAAAAGCTGATAATCCCCGAAATCAATGCTCATGAACTCACCTCGGATGACCTGATTATAGCCAATCCAAACTGTTCCACCATCCAGATGCTTGTTGCCATCGCCCCGTTGCACAGAGCTTACGGCATTGCGCGACTGGTGATCAGCACCTATCAGTCGGTCACAGGCACTGGAGTTAAAGCACTCCGACAATTAGAAAACGAGGAGCGTGCAATTGTTGAAACGCATAATGAAGGATCGCTGCATAACCTCCTGATCGACCGCGCTTATCCGCATCAGATCTACCGAAATTGCATACCGCAGTGCGATGTATTTACCGATAACGGGTATACGAAAGAGGAAATGAAAATGGTGAATGAAACCCGTAAAATCCTGGGCGACAATTCGATTATGGTCACAGCCACCACTGTTCGCGTACCGGTGACCGGCGGGCATTCCGAATCAGTTAATCTCGAGTTCCACAAAGAATATGAAATTGCCGATGTCCGCAAGATACTGTCCGAAGCGCCGGGTTGCGTGGTTGTTGATAATCCCTCAAAGTCGGAATATCCAATGGCAATCAACGCCAACGGACGCGATGAAGTATTTGTCGGACGCATACGCCGCGATGAATCCCGCGAAAAGTGCCTGAACCTTTGGATTGTTTCCGACAACCTTCGCAAAGGGGCTGCGACTAATGCCATTCAGATTGCGGAATACCTGGTGGAGCAAGGGCTGGTGAAATAAGGCAAAGGGCATAGGGCAGAAGGCAGAAATTAGACCTAAAACCGCTCTCTCAGATCTCTGGTATTAAACCTACTGGCCCTCGGCGTGTTGCACAATATGATGATCGTCCTTTTTTCGCCCAGTTCCCTGATGAAGTAGCTTCTGAAACCTCTCCACCAGCCAGTATGATAAATGGCGGGATTAAATGATTCGGCCAGATCAAGCCTCCAGCCCAAACCATAGTTGTCGTTGATACGAAGGTCTTTATGCTGTGGGGTGAAAGCTTCCTTGCGGGTGGCTTCGGTAATGAGCTTGTCGGTATAAAGGGCCTGATCGAGCATCAGCAGATCATAAACAGAACAATAAACGCCCTTGTCACCAACCACGCCATTCATAAAAGTATTTTCGGCTTCCGCGCGACCGGTGGGGTAACCTACAACCGGATTGGTATTTATGGGTGAAACATTCTTGTTATAAATTCTGCTGTTCACCATTTTACAGGGATCGAAGATCCGTTTTTGAACAAAATCCTCAAATTTCATTCCCGATACCTTTTCAACGATTGTAGCCAGCAGAACAAAATTGGTATTACAGTAATTATATCTTTTATTAGGCAGATAATAAGGCTTATACTGATGTTGAACCATCAGATCGATAACATCCTGATTTTTCATCGGGATATCTTTATTTGGCCAATCTTGCTCTGCGAAGTACATATAATTCGGCAAACCGCTTCGGTGTGAAAGCAAATGCCGGATGGTGATACCCGGATATGGAAGCTCAGGAATATATTTCCTTACCGAGTCGTCGAGGCCGATTTTGCCCTCCTGCTTGAGGATCAGCACGGCAAGTGAGGTGATGGGTTTCGATACGGAAGCCAGCTGAAAGGCTGATTCCATGGTAAGCGGCTCCTTGGTTTTCAGATTTGCATATCCAAAGGCCTCACTATAAACGATCTCGCCATTCTCCGCGAATAAGGCAGTACCGTTAAATCCTGATTTATTCAACTGCGCGAAATAGGTCTTTAGGCTTTGTGCCAGGGCAGCCTTTTTTGGGGTCAACTCAGCAAATTTCATTTTCTCCCTGACCACCGGGGCAGCAGCTACCACTTCTTCCATTTCACCCTCCTTAGGACTCGCAGCGGGGTGGGTTTTGCAACCTACAGCCGGAAGCATGGCAAAAAGGGCTAATAACAAGCCGGAACGGAGCGCTTTTTTAATAAAGAAAATCATGGTAGGGATATCTTGTTGTATGAATTTCACTGACTTTCTCATAGAGCATCTCTTTAAGTGCATCAATGTTTGTCTTATTCTTTGCCGAGATAAATATACAAGGATTATTATTTTTCGCCATCCACGAATTCATTAAATCATTCAGGCTGATATTTTCCTTAAGCATTGGAGTCAAATCATCCTCCTCTTTAGGCACATATGAAAATGCATCCATTTTGTTAAACACCAGAATCATGGGTTTTGTTGAAACGCCCAATTCATCTAGTGTTTGGGTAACCACTTCAATCTGATCCTCGAATCCCGCGTGACTGATATCAACCACATGAATCAGCAGATCAGATTCGCGCACTTCATCCAGAGTACTTTTAAAAGATTCCACCAGGTGATGCGGCAGTTTGCGAATAAATCCCACGGTATCGCTGATCAGGAAAGGCAGATTTTCCACCACCACTTTTCTTACGGTGGTATCGAGTGTGGCAAAAAGCTTATTTTCTGCAAATACTTCTGATTTAGCCAGGAGGTTCATCAGGGTTGATTTACCGACGTTGGTGTACCCGACCAGTGCCACGCGGACCATTTTACCACGGTTCTTGCGCTGGATAGCCATTTGCAGATCGATTTTCCCCAGCTGCTCCTTGCATTTCGATATTTTATCACGGATCACACGGCGGTCAGTCTCGATTTCTGTTTCACCGGGGCCACGCAGTCCGATACCCCCACGCTGGCGCTCAAGGTGCGTCCACAATCCGGATAACCGGGGCAATAAATATTGATATTGAGCCAGTTCCACCTGAACTTTGGCATAAGCTGTCTGGGCGCGCAGCGCAAAAATATCGAGGATCAGGTTGGTGCGGTCGAGCACCCGCACATTAACGGCAGCTTCAATATTTCTCAGCTGCGTCGGAGTAAGATCCTCATCAAAAATTACCATATCAACTTCATTGTCTGCCACATAAGCGCTGATCTCCTCCAACTTGCCTTTCCCTATCAGGGTGCCTGGATGATTGGTCTCCACTTTCTGAACAAATCGCGCTATTACTGCGGCGCCAGCTGTTTCAGCGAGAAACTCAAGTTCATCAAGATACTCTTCAACAATCTTAGGAGTCTGGATGTAGTTTATCACACCAACCAGTACTGCACATTCGGGCTTACCCGATTCCGTCGGAAATCCAGTTTCAATTTTCACGGTGGCAAAAGTACGGAACCTGATAGTCATCTCAAAACCCGTTGGAGCGGCAGCGATATTCCGCCTTCAAACCTGACGATGAAAAAAATCGGTCAGGTTGGTAGCATAAAAGGGAAAAAGCACTATTTTAGCAGTCCGATTTTGGGGGCATAGCTCAGTTGGCTAGAGCGTTTGACTGGCAGTCAAGAGGTCGACGGTTCGATTCCGTTTGTCTCCACCCGACGGGACAACAGCAAGTGAGGCGTTAGTTGTCCCGTTTTCTTTTTATCTAAGTCCCTGGTTTCCTGCAAGATTAATCGAAACAATTCATTGATCCGGGTGGTTCGACATTTTTTTCCTGCGATTTCCAGCTTTTCAGGAAATATCGAACTAACCAGGGCATTTTTTTGAGCTTTATCGGCTGATTTCCAATACAATTGCAGGTTCGATATCAGGTTGATTCCACTATCAAGGTATTGTTCCCCACTGGCTTTAGCGCTATTAATTTTATTGCGTTCATAAGTCAGGTCCTGTATCCGGATTTCATACCTGCCTTTCATGGAAGAAAAATCGGATGTGGTAAGATCACCATCCGCCAGCTTATCCTGGAGATTCCGTATTCTAACTTCATTCTTTTCAATTTCGGTGGAGATCGACACCAGCCTTTTGGAGCGTTCCTGAGCACTCCCTTGAAACGCCACCTGAACCATTTTTTGATATAATATTTTAACTGGTTCCTCAACATGCAATTCATCGATCACCTGGCCAATTATCACCTCTGCAAAATCAGCCCGAATCCTGGCTTTTCCACAATGATTGCAATGGTAGTAGAAGTGGCGCTTGCCCGTCCGGCTCTTGGAACCGCTCCCCGTCAATTTATTACCGCAATCAGGGCAAAGAAGGAGTCCCCGATAAGGCAGTTCATCCCTGACTGAGTTGTGGACTGGCCTGTTCCTGACCTTTCTGAATCCATCCAACCTGGATTGCACCCGATTAAATAATTCTTCGCTAATAATGGCCTCATGAATACCTTTAACCAGCAAAGCAGGATTGTCAGCATCACCAGGCACAAGTATTTTGCCCATATAAACGGGATTTCGCAGTATCTTCGAAGCTACCGATTTGCCGATCTTGAAGCCCTTCCTGCAAAGGTCTTTGATAATATCCGCCTGTGATATACCCTGATCATATTGCTCGAAAAGGGAACGAATATGCTGCGCTGAACTGTTTGGCTCAATGATAGATTTAGAATGGTGATCACTATTATAGCTGTACCCCCTTGGAGCGGAAGTGCACCATCGTCCGGATTGCAGCGCCTTTTTAATTCCTTCCCGGATTTTGATTGACCTGCGGTCATTGTCGATCTCCGGAAGAACCAAGTAAAGAGCCAATATCATTTTATTCTCAGGAATACTAATATCCAACGGCTGTTGAATAGCCATCGGTTGAATCCCTAACTTTTTCAGTCGGGCGATCATTACGTAGGCATCCGGTGCATTTCGGCAAAACCGATCCCAGGTGGTAAAAAGCAGATAGTCGATTTTACCCTTATTCAATTTAGCAAACTTTAGAAAGTTCGCGAATTCTGGCCTATCGAAATTTTTTGCTGAATAATCCTCCCGGAAGGAATGAGCCACGCCAATATCATGGCTCTTGCAGTAGGTTCGCAGACTATCCTCCTGAACGCTCAAGCTGTAACCCAAGGCCTGCTCATCCGAGCTGACACGTGCCATCAAAGCTGCTGTCTTCATTTTTTTCCGTGTTCATTAACTGGTGAACTTCATTCTTCGCCAACTTCCACAAAAATTGTCTGATCAGGTCGACCTCCTCATCGGAGTAGTCCCTGTTTTCGCTTTTTAGTATTTTTTTACATTCATCAATAGATAACATTTAACATTCCAATGTACCCTCCAGCCGATTGCTACGGTCTGGCAGGCCTTGCACCGATTGGTCTGGTTCATCCAGTACCTAATTTATTAAAGCGTATTTTCGTTGAATTCTGACAATAAACAATTTCTCCGTTTCTGGTTTTAATACAAATCTCCTGATAACCATCTTTAAGAAGGACCTCGTACAGTTTTAATGACCGGTCTACCTGGCGGTCACTTACTATTTCCAGCATGTCATACTGTTCATCAGGATATAACTTCACCGTAACAGATTTTATCCCCGGCTGCTTAATTGCCTGAAGAACCGCTGCTTCTTCCGGACTTAAAATCATCATTTTTTCATTTAAGAATATCGGATCATGATCCATATAAAACTCAATGAGGATATCGGTTAAAGAGATCGTCAGATATGAACCCAACATTAACTTTCTAAATTCAGGTATTTCAAGGTAATCTTTACGTAAACCCTCATTGTAGGGAAGAAAAACACCATCATGGTTCATCAGCAAAGCGCTATGCTCCTTTAAAATAATTGCTTCGAGGATCAGCACCTTGAGGTAATTGGTCAATTGACTCCTGACTGATTCCCGAAATACAGGATCTTTCAATATCTCTTCTACGTCTGGAATTGCTCTTTTGTCATGTTCCGCCAATGCAAATAACGCATCCCTCAGTTCCTGCGAATTATAAATCTGATCCTCAAGGTCCATGGGTTGGAGGTCCTTCCTGATCTTCCGTATCGTTTCAAATGAGATACCATATGTTCGCATCTTTAAGATCATCTTTAACCAGACCACACTAACCAGATCCAGCTTTCTCCATTTTGCCTCACGAAAATCCTCAAAAAGCAAGCCTTGACTCGCCCAGTATGATAGTACTCTCGAACTGATCTGAACATCAGACACCGTAAACCTGAGATCCGATACGCGCTCAAAAATCGCAGAGAACTCCGTAGCTGTATCCCGATTCAGGAATCGATACAACTTTTTTCTCATAAAATCTTTCATTCCGATCATTGTAACATTTTAATCAGTTAAACGTATAACCATTAATTATGTTTCATAATATCGATATTATTGTTGTTTTAAAAATTTTGATAGTCAAAATAAGTAGCACTTTTTAATTACCATATTGTAATCTTTAAAATTATGGACTTTAATCCACCATTGAAATGCAGGCGCAAAACATGCCCTACCCTGATTGAAAGTGGCCGGAGCGATAAGGAATACTGCTGCTCTGCATGTGAATCGAAAGACCGATACGAAAGAAATGCAGCTTATGAGAAAAGGCTCAATGCAATTAGGTCACAAATAAGAAAAATGGATAAGATTCTTGAACACCAATATTGTCTACATGAATCTAACCCAATATCATCTGATGTCTTGAAAAAGGAAGGGTTTCAGGATAACGGTTACTGCCAACAGATCTATCACAGGGAATCGAAGCTTTGGCTTAGGCTCTTAGTAGATTACGCTTTTAACTTTAACAAGGTAGCAGATACCATTCAAATATTTAAAGAACATGACTTACGACACGATTAGCTTCTTTTCGCCTTTGGAGAGTCCGACCTTTGTCGGCCAGGTTGCAGGAACTTCGCAACCTGAAGCAGAAATATTTGCAACCACCGCTCCCCCTTCCAACCAAGGAAGTGGGGGTAAAGGTTATGACACTTTCCTTAAAGTATTGTTAATTGCCGCAGTTTTTAGCGTTGGCCTTATTGTAGGTATGGAAATTGAAAAGTACCTTGAGCGAAGAAGACAAACTAAAGATAGCCAACAATAAACATTCCCCCCTGATTCAGAACTCCCCGATTTTGATGCTATTTCTTTTTGCTCGACTAGCCAGCACCTCGCCTGCGATTTTTCCAACTTTAGACAGTGATGATATACCCATTCCTTCCATGTAAAAATGACAATCCAATTTCTTTATTCATTATCTCGATAATCGTTGAACCGTTTCCTTTACGCCGAATTACTGGGGTATTACCATAGTAATTAAAATATCCACGGATTACTGGGATAATAAAGGGCTAATAAATGGATATTCTGGTAATGAAGACCAAACAGGACGCACCTATAAAAATTACCTGCTTTGACGACCGAATGGGAAAGCTGATTAGAATTTCAATCCTAGTTAATCGAAAAATCACTTAGCTATGGATTGAGCCATGTTTATTATTACCATTTAACTGTTTATTCAAAGACTAGCTGAAATTGCAACTTTCTAAGGCTGCTCCAATTTCAATGGTTTTTTACACATCTTACAGAAAATGCAAGTCTATTGTCCCCGGAATATGAATATACATCACTAAGACCATAGGCTAACACTTTGTAAGAGGAAATTCCAGAGATTATTGAAGATGTCCAGAAATAAGCATTATAGTCCATCTCAGCAAAGGTTCCGTTACTTTTTACTTCTCCTCCGGGGATAGCAGAGAATCCACTCGAGTTATTACCTCCTCCATGTTCAGCCCAGCCAATTGATGATTTCATTTTCGTGGCTGCTGACGGTCCGAGTGTCTTTATTAATGCATCCCACTCCAGATCACCTGCCGGTAAATGCCAACCTGATGGGCAAGCTTTATTTGCCGCCGGCCAATTATACAACACCCCATAAGTTTTATAATTATCAGTCTCCTTTGCTGCTAATGGATCAGTGCCCTGATAACCATAAACATAATAAAAAGCGTCCTGACCGGAACCTTTTGAGGAAGGATTCACCTCAGGTAGGTAAGCCAGGTTCTCGGTCATCCAGGTGAGGTCGCCAATCATTTTAAACGGATAGGTATGATTATCGCGCGTATCAGTGAAAGTGCCGCTGAGAGCTAACCGGGTCATTTCAAGATCAAGTTGGGTTTCAATTTCCTGACAATTCAGCACCTGCCTGAAGGCTACATAAAAGTTGACCTCTGTTGTGGCTTTTTTTACCGAAATGGTTCGCTCGCCGAAGGGAATGTACCAGAGTTTGTAGAATCCTGCCGCATTGGTGGTGGCTTTCAAATTGCTGTCGGTCCCATCCGGGTTTAAAACTACCGCTGTGGCATTTTCAAGGGGTAAGCCATCCTGATCTGCAATTGTCCCATATAGCTTTGTCGTGAAATTAACCGATGTAATCTCAGCATTCACCTGCAAGGTACCATTCGCGGTTATTTTGATTTTCGAATCAAAAATAGTGTAGGCAGGCTTTGTAATTTTCAGATCATAATCACCAACAACGATTCCTGATATGGAAAAGTGACCATAAGTATCAGTTGTTGATGATTTATCTCCAACGGTAACAGTAGCCTGGTCCACCGGGATTTTGAAATTAGTATAGTTAACCTGACCCACGAGATTACCTAGTTGTGGTGCCCCTAAAAGGATTTGAAATTCACGGGATGCCTCAGATTCAGCATCGGCAACTACTACCTTTATCGTATAGGTTTTCCCGGACCCGTCTGCCGGAGATTTCCATTTTACCTGTACCTGATTTACCGAATCCGGAAATTCGCCGCCATCGGCGGTCCATCGGTATACTAGTTTATCTCCATCCTCATCGGTAGCAGCAACAGTCAGTGTAAACTGCGTGCCGGCACTACGATTTTCCGGATTGCAGGAAATATCAACAATAAGTGGTGCATGATTCTTATCGCAACTCACACAAATAATGTACAAAATCAGAAAGTAGGTTAATTTTTTCATTGTGTGATATTATTAGGTTTTTTACCACAGTTACGGATTTGGAGAATCAGTGATCAAGTAAGCATCTTATTGATAAACCGCTGGATTTGCTAGTATGAAATTTAAATACTCCGTCGCTGTTATTATACAAATATCTGTCATACACTGAACTCTGATCAAATTCAGTTGCTGACCAGAAATAGGCATCTGTACTCAAACCATAGAAATTATCATCTGCCCTTAAATAACCTCCTGGTAGGACAGTTAATCCGGTTGCATTGTTTGCACCCTGGTTTGGATTCGCCCAATGGGTAGTGCCTGCTTCTTTTAACAGCGCTCCTCCTGAACTGGCCAGGTAATCAGTAAGAATTTTCCACTCGGCATCGGTCGGAAGGTGCCAGCCCTGCGGACAGGCAGTTAAGGCGGCAGTCCAGTTATAGAGTACGCCATAGGTTTTATAGTTGGGGGTCATTTTGGCTTCATAAGCCAGATTATCATCATAATCATATACATAATAATAGGCTAAGGTTTCTGATCCCATCCAAGGGCTAATGACAGATGGCAGAAAATTCAGGTTCTCAGCCATCCAGGTCTGCTGCCTGATTTTGATTGTAGCATAAGTTTTTCCATTACGGGAATCCAACATGGTTCCCCTGATCGGTGCTAATTCAATCTTTATGGGCAGCACTTTTCCTGTTTGGGATCCATTGACATTTGTTGCAAAACTTCTGAAATAATATTGTTTGTTAAGTGACAATCTTCCAACACGTATGGTAAAAAACCCGGTACCACCCGGAATCGCGGAACAGTTATCTTTCTCCGTTGGTCCAGGACTGGTACCCCAGTAGAATCCCATACTGGTAATTGCAGATCCGGAATCATCTTTAATCTCTCCGGTTAAATCAACCGAATCAAGATTTACAATAGTGAATGACAAGGTACTGACACCTGGTGTGGTGTTTTTCTCACATGAGATAAGAGTAAACACAAACAGCAGGATCAAAGGAACTTTTGCTTCCTTCATCAAGAAATGGCCGTTTATTAATCGATTTTTATACATCTGGCAGAGAAAAATGAGTCATGATCGCTCCAGTCGATGTCCACGGCTTCCGATTCTTTTCGAAAACCGAGGAAGAACTGACTGCGAAGGTCGTTCAGAAAAGGTCGGAGAGTTATCGAAAGATATCGTGCCTCTTGACCCAGGTTTTTAAAATAGTAGAAAGTATCTTTCGGATTGGGTGGAGTATCATTGTCATAGGTTATTAAGTAGGTGGCAGTGCCGCCATATTGTGCGTTAAATCCCAGGCTCCCGCCTGGCATAAGGGCGCTCTTTCCCGCATTGGTATCAATGTGTTCCCCCAGTTTCAGCCAGTCCGCTTTTGTGGGCAACCGCCATCCATCTGGGCAGATGTTCTGTCCGGATGCGGCATAACCGACGGCCCGTTCGCCCTGATAGAGTGCCCCGTACAGATCGCACATTTCACCATCTTGATTATAACATTTCTGTAGCAAGCCGATATTCCGCTTGCCGCCTATATGATAATTCAGGTTATCGGACATCCACCATTGCTCCCCGATTTTTACCGTTCCGTAATATCTGCCGTCGCGCCGGTCCTGGATAAACCCGGTCGGGTTGGAATATTGTGTTACCTGCAGCTTGATTTTCCCGATGCCCCTTTCCCCACCTTCATCCTCAGCCTGGAGAGTTACCCAATAATTTCCGGGAGTGGTGAACTGATGAAACACCTCCTTATCATACGACCAGCCGGTATCCCAGATTCCATCCCCTTCAAAATCCCAGCGGACCAGTAACCGTGATGGACCGGTTACATCATCAGTCGAAGGCCACGAACTGAACCAAAAATTGGTGGCGATATTGCCATAGGGGGTGGGGACCAAAATCCTTGGTGTCGGGGGCTTGTTCTCTTTGATCACGAAAATATCTTTCGTTATACTGTTAAATAATCCATTCTGATCGGTTGCCTTCATTGTGACTGCCTGCAAGCCTGAGGTCTCAAATACATGGTTGAATAATGGTTCCTTAAATGGTCCATAAGTCACCTCTGACTTGATGTCCCAGGTATAGGTGAAAATCCGGTCGGGATCCGTTTCATGTTTGGTGGCAGAAGCATCGAAAAGAAAGGTGTCTTTCGCCTTACCCTCCACCGGAGTCCAGCTAAAATCGGGATGGATTAGGTCCTCATGAAAATTGACTTCCAATGTTTTGGTTTCCGTGGCAACCAGCCTGGTAGGATCTGTTACGCTTAGCCTTACGGTGTAATTCCCGACTTTCTTGTATCTGTATTTTGTAATGGGATTTGAGCTTATTTCTGTATCCCAGCTGCCATCACTCTCAAAATCCCATCTGAATAAAAGTGAGGAAAACAGATCTTCATCATCAAAGGTTTTGCTGGCGTCAAAAGTAAAGTCGGTCAGGAAATTGCCTACCGGAGGATCGATCGTAAAAGCAGCATGTGGCGCCGAAAACCCCTGATCGACCCTGATAATCTTATCAAATGCTAAACGCTGTCCGTCCTTGGTCAGGATTTCCATTCTAATTTTATGAGATCCTTTCTGATAGAAACGATAAGACAAGGTTGGGCAAGCGGTAAAGGCAGCATCCCACACGGAATCGGCATTCATATCCCAACGAAGAAAGAACTCTTGCTGGTTGGTTGGAAGATTTGGTATATCCACCCTGAAATCGAAGGTCTGCGTCGTCAGGCCGCTATCCGGCTTCATGACCAGAAGAACCTCAGGTTTCCAGGCAAATTGCTCTTTATGACAAGATGGTATCAGGATCGCTATGGCAACCAGTAGTAAAAGAAAAATCCGGATAGAATAGCGCCTGGCCATCACTTAAAGATTAGTTTCTGACTAAAAACCTTTCCTTTCTCAATATCAAACGAACCACTGGTCCACCAAATACTTAATTGTCCACCTGGAAATCCTGCATATAAACAGGAATCTGCCTGACAAGTACAGGTTATGCCCGCCTGGTAAAAATACCTGCCCGGCTCCAGTGAAAACGTGTAGTTGGTTTTGAAATCCGTTACATTGGCTGCACTGCAGAATTGCTTACGGTAGAGGCTGTCCATCGTTCTTGCCAGGTTCAGATTTACACGGTGAAGTCCTTTGTCGGGCAAGGCAAGTTTGGGCATCGAAAAATCAAAAACGACCGATCCATTATTTGGATTATAAACGTCTGACACATTATCGACTGGAATTTCTACCGGATTGCAGGATCCAAAGAATCCTATCAATGTTAATATGAATAATTTCAGATATTTCATATCAGTTCCCTCTGCTATCTTTAAATCCAAGTGAGTGCGTTTTTTCACCCTGGGCAAGTTGATCAATAGTTACTTCGGACAAGGCTAAATTGGGCAGGTGCAGCTCGGCCCTGGATGAGAAAACCCCTATTCCATTATCAATATTTGAATAATCCATCAGGTTCGTGAAATTGTTACCCGTGACAACAGTCGATTGATAGTGAATTCCCAAATCAGTGCCACCGGTAATGATGATGAATTCCAACGAAATTACCTCCCGCACCATCCCAGGAATAACGGGGATTCGGTTGGCCATGGCTTCAAAAAACGAAAGGCCACCCATGCTATGCTCCAGCATTTGCTCAGTCTCCAGGTTATAAATGCCCGGACTTGAATAATCCGCTGTTTTAAATTCTTCCCCCAAATCCGATGAATCCCGATAATGAACACGGAAGACCAATTGATAAACACCGCTATATTGTCCGGGGTACCAGCGCACAGTATAAGGTTGTCCTGCTTCAAAATTAATTTTACGGATTGATAGCGGAAATGGATCAACAATCTGGGGCAATCCATTGGCAACGGTTTTGGCAAAGACCATTTTATCAAGGTCTGGAAAGTAGACATAGAGCTGATAGGTATTTCCAACAACAGGCTTAAATTCTGAAGAGTAAATTCGCAGGTTGGATACAGGAAAATACCCGGAATCCTTTGTGATGGTTGTGTCAGGTTTAAACCAGAATGTTTTTCCTTTTTGACCATTAGCATATTCTTCAATATACACTTCATGAGCAATGCTCCAAACCGTAGAATCGGACACCGGAGGATGATCGGGACTAATTGTTCCCCCCATGTATGACCTGCCAATTCTTACATATTGAATATCACTGGTGGGATCAAGCAGACTATAAACAATCGGAACGGGCGAACCAGTAGTATAAAGATCTACATCTTCATTGCAGGCAACAAAACAGCACAAAATAAAAGCTAAAATACTTGCCTTTTGGATTGGCAGATTAGGTGCATTATGTTGTTGGATTATCATGGAAAAAATAATCTATGCGGGGGGCACACATAAAGATAAGCATTTTATTGACTGAATGTTCTCCGGTTCAAAATATTCGTGCCAGTGGATACAAATTGTTGCCACAGGGAATGATCCAACATCATGACCGGTATTCGGGACTCAGTGA
Organism: uncultured Bacteroidota bacterium; assembly: GCA_903851365.1. Classification (GTDB taxonomy): domain Bacteria; phylum Bacteroidota; class Bacteroidia; order Bacteroidales; family UBA12481; genus UBA12481. The sequence continues at coordinate 73,582 of CAINOB010000014.1, read as the reverse complement.
GCATTTAATGGCAAGAAATAAAGCATTTAAACTATTCTACTGAATACCAACTGCTTTAAACCCTGAGTTCTATACTGATTTAAAGAAAAATAGACTGCTCAATAACTCCGTTTATCATTTGTCTTTAAAAACGCAAAACCTGTCAAAAATCTTCCTTTGGAAGTACGGTTCTGGTCAAGATTTGCTGGTAAAGCAAATGGGCGAATTCAAACATCAGCTCAACTTCTTGATCTCCAATCTTCAAATGAAACTTTGCAAGTATTGCCTGGAGTTCGATTATGGAATTTTTAGTAGATTCGAGAAGTACCGGATTCCGGTCTTTATCTTTTGTAATTTGTAGAATATCCCAATTTCCTGAACGAATCTCCGATATAATCATCGATTCGGCTAAGGTTAAATGTTGACATATCTTTTCCATGGACAATCTTTATTTTATGATTGATTTATTGAAGTAATTGCCCTCCTGAGTGAGTGGAATAATTCACTTAGAAGTTTGAGATCTTCCTCCAGGTGGTTCGACTTTTGTCCCGTCGTCTCCACAAATCAAAATGAACCACTTACCATTCAATACAGTAGGTGGTTTTTTCGTTTCTGGAAAGAAGCTGCTTTACCCAATCGATATGTTCAATTGTTTCCCTAATCCAACCTCAATCAGCTTATAGTAGGTTGATATCTGAATATCACTTTGGCCTCTCTCAATCCGTGATATGTAGCTTTTCTTGGTACCGGTTTTTTCGGCAAGTTGTTCCTGTGTAATCTTGGCATCCTGCCTTGCCTCTTTCAACATTACACCAAGTCTGAACGCCAGAGAATCGCCATCAAATTTATCCCTGACCAATGACCCCTTCTCTCCATATTTTTCTTTCAGGATATCTTCAAAATCAGTTACATTCTTCATTTTATTTCCCTCCATAATTTTCAATCAAATATTCTTTCCTTAATCTTTCAGCCTTTTCAATCTCTCTCAGCGGGGTTTTCTGCGTTTTCTTGAAAAAGCAGTTTGTCAATACCACCAATTCCCCCTGATCCAGAAAACACAAAATCCTTATATTCTTAAATGTGGTCAGCACACGAATCTCATAAATGCCGTTTGTGTTATCAAGATATTTGAAGAACTTAACCGGCACTTGCTTCTCAAATCGAACAAGGTCCAATACATATTCAATTTTCTCCTGAACCTTTTCGTCCTGGGCCTTATAAAATTCTCTGAAGTTTTCCTTATATAAAACCACTCTTCTAATCATCGTACAAAGTTAACTAATTAGTTTACTACAACAAATAATCCGATTCAATTTTTACTTAGATCGCGATTTAACATGCCTTCTTCAATAGCTAAGACTGTTTGTCTTCAGCCCATAAAGACCGGAAAAGGTCACTCAAAAGCTTAGTATCTTCCTCCAGGTGGTTCGACTTTTGTCCCGTTTGTCTCCACAAAAATGAAGGGCAATCTGAAGAAACAGGTTGCCCTTTTTGCTTTTAAACGGCAGGAATATGTTCAGATGGATATGGAAAACAGGTAATGGCCGGATCCTGTCGGGATGACCGTTTGCCCGTTTCCGGAGGTGATTTTGCCGAATTCACGGCGTCCTGTGACAGGCTTGCCGCCTTCACTGATCCTGCCGGGATCCGCTGCGGGCAGGTATACGGTAGCGGTCGTATTGGCCGGTATTTCGATTTCGAGGGTCATCCGGTCCTTTTCCCGTTTCCATTCCGAGCGGATCAGTCCGCATACCGACCGGTATTCTCCGGCAGCCTGTGTGAGGCCGGGAACCATATCGGGCTTGATCACAATCTTTTGGAATCCCGGGCCGTCAGGATCGGGCCGGATGCCGGCCAGCGAGTAGTAGAACCACCAGCCGAGGCCCCCGCCGAGGGGTGGCATCTGGACAGCCCCACCGCCCCAGTCTTCCTTGAAAATGGGGGTACCATGGTTGTACACCATATCGTACCAGCTCGGGTAGGAACGCTGATTGGCCAGAGTGTAAGCCAGCTGGCCGTGCCCAAGGTCCGACAGCCCAGTGAGCAGGTAGGGCGTAGCCACAAAACCCGTTCCGGCATGATTGCCGGTGGAGGCAATCTTGCTGATCAGCTTGTCGAGCACCAACGTGCGCTTGTCATCGGGGACCAGGCCAAGGCACAGCGGCATCAGCTGCGAAGCCTGGCTGTATTTACCATATTCGCCTGTCGTGGGGTTCAGAAAATGACCGTTGAAGGCGGTTTTGATCTGCGCGGCCAGGCCGGCATATTTCTTTGCTTCATCGGGATGCCCCAGCAAAGCCGCTGTTTTAGAGGTTATAATCGCCGTGTTGTAGTATCCGATGGTGGATGTAAGGGGAACGGGCGTCATCACCGGCCTCACACTGCCGGGCTCGAGCCAGTCGCCCAGACCCCAGTTGATAATCCGGCTGCTATCGATCGATTCCAGGTAACCGGTATATTGTTTCATCGCAGCGTAACTCTCCTCCAGAATCTTCCGGTCACCGAAATATTGATAGATCCTCCAGGGCAGGTACACGATCATTCCACCCCACCAGGGGCAGTTGATCGTCGGACCGTCGAACCGGCCCGGAGCCACAGGGGGAACATAACCATTCGCATGAATGATGTCGAGAAAGTCATGCTGCCATTTTATATACATCGAACGGCAATCCATCGAGTAAGCCTCGGCATCGAAAAAGCTTTCAACGTCCTGAGTCCAGCCCGCCTTCTCGCGCACGGGGTCGTTCGGTATGTGCACCACGTAGTTACGCATGGTGTGTACCAAAATGGCATACAGGCTGTTAAACACCTCGTTGGAGCAAGAGAATTTCCCTGCCTGGGGGAAATCGGTATGGACTGAAATCCCCTTGATGTCAGTCAGTTCCGGTTGATAATCCAGCCCGTAAATCTCTATTGTCTTGATGCCATTGTAGCAGAACCGGGCATTGAACGCTTCAGCTTCACTTCCGTTGAAGATGTATTCGCAGGTCTGGTAACGTCCCAGCGTGTGGCTGCCCATCCCCGGGAACTTCACGGTGATCTTTTTCCCCTTTTCCCCTTTTATCCGGATGGAGCACCAACCAGTGATCTCCTTTTCAAGGTTCACATAATAACCTGATTTGGTTTGTGTTATACGAACAGCCTTTACAGTGTCGACCACCCGCACAGGATAAAGCATCTGCGCCTCCAGCCGACCGGTTGGTGGTTCTGCCGGTAAAGCTTTTCTCCAGGCATGGTCATCATAGCCACTGGTGTTCCAGCCCGGGATCTCCATGCGGGCATCGTAAGTTTCCCCGCTGATCAGGCTGTTGAAGCGGATCGGCCCATCGGTGGTAAACTTCCAGCTTTCGTCAGACAAAACCGTCTTGCGGCTGCCATCGGCATAGAAAAGATCGAGCCGGAAATTCATCCGCGGAGGTGCAATATAATCCGCCGCGTAAAAGCGCAGGGCATGCGGTATGACCAGGTTGTACCAGCCGTTGCCCAGGATCACGCCCAGCGTATTTGCCCCTTGCCGGATGAAATTCGTGACATCGTACGACTGGTAAAATATCCGTTTCTGATAATCGGACTGGGCGGGATTGAGAAGCTGGTCGCTGACTTTTTTACCATTGATATACAGTTCATTGAGTCCGAGGCCGCATAGGTTGGCCTCCGCCCTGGTAACCACTCCACCGTTTTCGAACTCCTTGCGCAGATAAACTGCCGGGGCCGAGGTTATGCTGTCGGTTCTTTTCCTGATCCGTTCATTCAGGGCCCACATTTCACTCTCCGGTTCCATTCCGAAATCGGGAAGGGCTTTAAGTTCTTTCTGCAACGGCGACAGTTCCAGGTCGGAAGCGATCCATTTCCCCGTCCAGTCGCCCGGATTCATCATGCCTGTTGTCCAGTTGGCCGGATCGCTCCAGACGGATTCCCGGCCGTGGCTATCCCATACCTTGACCTTCCACCAGTATTTCTTCACCGAAACCAGTGGCACCCCTGAATAGCTGATATTCAGGAACTCTGTCGACTTTACCAGGCCCGTGTCCCAGGCATCCCCCACTCCGGAAGCCAGTTTCAGGCTGTCGGAGGCCACGAGTACGCGGTAGGCCGACTGCTTCCAGTTACGCTCCTCTGTCCGGATGTTCCAGCTCAGCCGCGGCCGGGGAATATCTATCCCTACGGGACCGGCAAAGAATTCACACACCAGGCTTACCGGCTGCACACCGGGATCAACGGTGGCGCAGGACGTCCCGGTCATGGATATAGCTACCACAAACAGGCACGGGAAAAAACTTCGCTTCAGTTTCATACACCTGGGATTTAGCGGAAGGTTTATTCAATAATGATTTTAACTGATTGATTAGCAACTAATTTTAATCTGATTTTTCCATCAGCGATTTTAAAATTACTAAAATCTTTCCTGCCTTTATCAGTCAATTCATACACCTTTAATTTTGCGTTCCGGTAATCTGCCGGCAGAACCCATTCCTTGCTGGCCCCTTTCTGGCTGTAAGCATATATTCCACCGTGGGTGGGAATGAACCGCTCATCATCTTCTGCAATCACCATATCCTTCCAGGTAACCTTCAGATGGTCGGAGGCCTTATCGTAAACCGACAGCACATTATCCGAGAAACGGATACGGAAGCCGGATTCGTTCCGGTCGACCTCCAGCATTTCTTTGGTCAGGAAAAACTGGTACAGGAGGGAGCTGAGGAAAATGACTTCCTTCATATGCGCCTTGTTGGTCTGGTAATCGAGGAGCCCCTTGAAAGGCTTAAAGGATATATCCTGTGTTATGGAATTACCCGAGCCGCACAATTCCCTGAACGGGGCTTCGCCTTCCGGGATTCCGCCGGCAACGATCTTGCCGTGGTAAATCTGCCGGTATTCCGGAATCAGGCGGAAATTGGTCCACATGCCCACTACAAGCGGCGACAGGTCGACAGGATTGCCATTCTGCGTTTCGGTGGTGATGAGCACTCCTTTCTGACGGAACCACTCAGCGATGGGTTTCAGTCCGAGATAATACTCTTCCAGCACGCCGATGGAATCCTTTTCCCAGGCAGGATTACAGTTGGTCACGCGCATGGCATCAAAATGAATACTCCGGTGTATGGGGAAAATTTTGAACAGCTCATCGAGCCGCTTGAAAATCATACCGGTTTTAACATCCTTATAATGTGATACATGGAAAGCGCTATCGTGGAATATCTCCCAAAACATGGGAGAGCCATCGTAATCTGTGGCCATGATATCCGGTGAGAAATATTTGTTTCCCTTGTAGGCATCGCACATGTTGTTGTGAACGCTCAGCACTGATCCAAGGCTGTCGCAGTATTTTGATAGGGCATACAACTCTTCGCTCGTTCCCATCCGTGGGTTGAGCTGGTCGAAGGCCGGGTAGCCGGTATCATGGCCATCATACTGCCAGCCAACGATATAAATGATTTGAGGGATGCCATCGGTGATATTTTTGATATAGTCGATGATCTGCTTCGACTCGGCCAGGTTGGTGGGAGGATCGTTTTTATTGACTACGTCATTGATCTTGATCTTGTACCAGATCGCATTTTTGTGCAATACATCCGGACCCTTCATCTGCCGGTTGCACCAGATGAAATAGTCGCCCCTGTCGCTCCGGCCATTACCGTTTAGGTCGCCGATAAAGACCAGCTGTGCTTCGAAATCGGGCATTTTCAAATCCTTCACGCGGTAATAATACTTGTTGGGTGCCAGGTTGCATCCGGCGCCGTCGCTCCAGATCCGCAGGGGGTAAACTTCCATATTGGTTTTCACGGCTACACAAAACTTCTCCGGTTGCCAGATGCAGGCGAAAAAGGGCTGGCCCTTTTCCTGAATGGTATCCCGGGCATTCCCGGTGACGGCATTATACATCCCTATGCCCCGGCTGAAAACTTTTTTCGATACAAAGGGTTCCCGGGTCCAGTTCTTCACCGTCCACCACCGGTAGCTCGTATCGGAAACCGTTATCCAGGGCTGATCTTCGAGGCCAATCTCTTTCAAGGTCCCGGACTTGTCGGCCACATTCCTGATTTTCATCCTGACGGAAGATGAATCGATCCAGTAAACGAAATCGGCTTTTATTTCAGGCGATTCCAGTTCCATCTGATAAACCACGGTATCGCCTTTGAGTGATGATTTAATTTCCCACTGCTTCCATTCCTTCATTATATTATTAATGGTCAGACCTTTGCCAACCGCCGGACGTATCGTATCCTTTAAATAAATAACATTTTTAAATACAGGCTTATCTGAATAAAAATCGATTTTTATATTGCCCTTTTGAATGGAGAAAATTTTATTCTTATCGCATGAATTCAATAAAAACGGTGCGATAATTAATAAAATGCCGACAGTTTTCGCTAAAAGCTTCATTTTATCTATCCTTTTAATTTTAATTCTATTCATCTACTTTTTCATCCTCTGGAACCTCACCGGGCTCAGTTCAACCGGCCCGAGCAGACCGGAAGGCTGCGGCACCCAGGTTGAGTCCTTCTTCGTATTATCCCACTCGCAGCTCGACAAATCCATTCCGGGGGTTTTGTAATACCAGTCGATTCCCCTGATATCCAGATCGGCTATCCGGTTGACAGGGGTATTTGCCACCTCGATCTCCAGGGTATTGGTGCCCGGCTGCAGGGCATTTCCGCAAAGGACCTGCAGCGGGCGCGAAAACACATCACCTAGCAGCTTGCCGTTGAGGATCACCCTGGCCGTGTGGCACACTTCGCCGAGAGAAAGGTAATAATCATCCGCTTTGACCGATGGCCCGGTGAATGTGATCGAATAACGCGCCACACCCGCGAATCCTTTAAGTGCAGAGCGCTGGTCAGATTGCCAATCGGTCCATGACGACAGGCGGCTGATCTCCTCCGGATGCGGCAGAATTTCGCCTCCGCTCAGAAAAGTAACCTTCCAGCTACCAGAAATAACAACCGGATCACCGGCGGGAGTTTTATAATTCCAGTCAGATCCATCAATCTGATTATCCAATACTTCTACAATAACAGATTCACGTGGTTTCAGCTGAAGGTAAACCGATGCCTTTCCGTTAGCAGTCCGCAATGCAGCCCGGCCAGTTTCGCCGGTCATAGGATCAAACAGTGCGGCTGACCTGCCATTCACACTCAGGGTGATCCACTTTGCGACAGCATTGCCTTCAGCCGGGTTGGCAATAAAGTATATCCATCCGTCAGTATCCCGGCGCCGGGTAAACTCAAGACCGTCATTGGTCATCGTTTCACTGTCGATACCCGCATAAGCGATCACCTTGTTCACATCCTTTCCGAATATAACCCGGCCTGATCCAATGGCAGCCAGGCTGATGTCATCGCTGATGATCTTTGTTTTTGCCTTGAGGTCCTTCATCAGCCTGCTGAATTCTTCCTGGCGCTGTTCCCACCGGTAAAACCCCGGAACATCGGAAGGCAGGGCACCAATCATCAGCACCGTGGCCCCCTGTTCCGCCAGTTTAAGCACCTTCTGCAGGGTTTCAACCGGGATGCGCCGGCAGTCGGCTAGCACAATGGCCTTGTACCGGTTGCCGGGTGTAACAAGTTTGCCCTGGTCGGTACTGATCGATTCAGCGAGCATTTTTTCCGAGAAAAAATCAAAATCGCAGCCGATTTTGGCCAGGGTCCCGGCTGTTGGATAATTCTCCGCCGGCACGTACCCCCACCATCTGGGAGCCTTTCCGGGATCCGAATCAATCCGGGAGAAAATATCGTGATACGGGAGGTAGAAAAGCAGGTCACAGTCGTGCCTGCCCTTTTGCAGGAACGACTGGCAGCGTGTGATGTAAGTATTGAGCTGCCCGATCTGGGCCCATTGCGGATTGAACTCGCCCAGGTGGGTTCCGGCGTAGAACAGCCATCCGGGCCAGTGAGCGGATGCAGGTGAATAGGCGATGCCGTGAAAACAGGTTTGGTTGACACCCGCAAAAAAGTCGTAATCCAGCTTCTCCTTGCAAAACTGGAGAGGGGTGTTCAGTACGGGACCCATGCAGGTGAATGTTTCCGACGAGATATAAGGTTTGCCGTAGAAATGAGCTACGGAAGCTGCACATTTTTCATCATAATCAGGATATATGTAATGGCCCCCGACGATGTATCTCGATAACTGTCCCCCCAGGTCCATCTGCGGGATATCCACCTGCGCGTTGGCGTCCAGGATATTGGAAGGTTCCGACAGGATCTCGGCTATGGATTGTCCTCCATGACTGGCTGTCCAGCTGTCGAAAGTCTTGTTGAAGTTTTCAATCAGCAGGTCCGAAAGCGTTTCGCGGTAATCGCAAATCACCCTCTTAACCAGTGTGCTATCACCATACTGGAACATTTCCGGGATATAAAGCTGGAGGTCGTATCCGCGGCGTTTCAGGAATTCATCAAAAAACCCTTTGGTCCAGTCAAGGCCGATCTCCCAGGAATCCACGTTATAGGCACGGGGAAGGTCCTTGTTCGGGATTCCCTGGAAAGCCCGGTCGAATTGGGACAGGTATTCCAGAACGGCATCTTTTTTCAGGTGATCCACAACAAATCCTTGCTGGTCAGGCGATGGAAAACGAACCTTTGAACTGCCGGGTTGCCTGTAGGTGGCATAAAATGTCCAGTTCCCGGACGGAATCTGCCAGTCGATGGTTCCATCCACTTTTGTTTTATCAGTCAGGATAATCCTCTGACCGTTTTCCGAAAAAGCCAGTACCGATTCCAGGTTTTCAAAGTTAAAATCATCCTCTGGAGCAGACAAAAACATGTTTTTCCGGCCGGAAATGATATCAGCTCCCAATTTCTTAAGTTTCACTTTTGCACAGGCCTTGTCTTTCGTAATCGTCGGCCCACCGAACGCCCATCCCGAGACAGGCGCCATATCCGCATCCATACCCAACCGCCTGGCTTCCTTAACGGCATGAATCACCAGCGTGGCATACTCTTTCGAAAGGAAATTGATTTTCGGGGCACCGGGATCCTCCACACTAAGAGGGAACACCATATTGACCCCACCGAATCCGGCTTTATGAAATGCTTCGAGCTGCCGGGTGATATCATTTTTATTGGCTGCGGATCCGTGCCACCACCACCAGGTCCATGGTAGGGTTTCAGGATGTTGAACGACTGGCCAGGATAAAGCACTCTCCTTTTTATCTCTTATCATTTTCAACTCAGATTGGGCTGGCAATTTCAAAGTGACCAATAACAGAGACAGTAAAAACAAATTTGCAGATACTTTCATGGTCTTTAAATGTTTAATAAATAGAACCGTTCATTATATCTTGGAATCAATACAAATGTGATGGGGGGCCTCATCCAAAGGTATGGATTTATTGAAGGAATTGGTCTTCTGAGTGAGTGGAAAATTTCACTTAGAAGTTTCAGATCTTCCTCCAGGTGGTTCGACTTTTGTCCCAAGGTGAAATTTTGAGCTTTTTCAATCGGGGTTCATTTAGAAGTGTTTGTCTTGTTTCGTAATCAAAACGAAGGGAATCTTTAAAATTTTCAGTGACAGAAGTCACAAGTCCCATGCCGTTTGAAACGTTCGAGTATCCGTTGAAATTATAATCACTAAATCCATTCAAATATTTCATGTATTCGACCATTTCTGAGCCACCTCCCAAAATGTGTAATCTCACATATCCAAAATAGGTACGCAGTACTTTCGGGTCTGCATCGATCTGAAGTATTACCTGACTAATAAATTCGTCATAGGGGAGAGCTATTTGTCGGTATTTTTCATATGGAGATACCAAGAATTGTGTATTCTGTATATTGACCCATTTTGACCGAAAACCCTGGGCTGTTTCCTCAATAAATTCAAAAGAAATATCAAATTCACTCCAGTCATGATAACCTTGATCCCACAAGATAATTAAGGGTTTGTCCGGTACCAGGGTGATAAATTGCTGTCCGTTCATCGGGGCCACTATTCTGACCTTTTGAACCTTTCCTATTTTGGCCTCAACACTATTATTATCTGGTATAACCACCTGAACACGTATTGAGTCGATAATGATTAACCGGGTCAAATCATATTCAAGTCGGTAATACTGATTATCAGGATATCTGAAAAAACCAGAATCTTTTGAACCATCAAAAACCTTTTTGCCCAGACAATTATCCCAGGAATCCCTTCCCCGACGCTTAAATCCAACGGTCACTGAAGCATCATGAAAATACAGTGAATCAGGATTCTGAGAAGCTAATTTTGGATCTATACGGGCACCAAAAGATCTTGTAAGATGTACAGTGTGGATAGAGTCATTATCATTAAAAACGGCATATACAACCGGAACTGATTTGCTGGGTATATATATAACTGGGTCCTCTTCACAAGCAGATACAAGGACAAGCAATGCAAGACCGAAAATATTCCTTAGTGTCATTAAATCAAATGTCAGTTTTTAATACACCGGACAGAGAAACCATTACCATAGAAGTCGCTCCTGCGTAATACCCCGTCATCACTATTGCTAATGGCACGAACCCAGGCATCCGACGACCAGAAATAGGCGACATCGCCCCGGTATAAGAAACCAGGACTGTTGTCTCTCGAACCACCTGGTAAAACATTAAAACCACTACTGTTATCACCGTTGCCGCTGCTGCCATCGAGGTAATTTCTGTTCCAGCCCGTAGTCGATTTCAGTTTCATTCCGGCTCTACCTGATGTGCGAAGATCCTGTGCATCGACTTCTAAAGGGCTCATACCGCACAATATTTCAAGGGTTTTCCATTCTGCATCACCTGGCAAATGCCATCCTTCAGGACAAGCTGTTTTGGCAGCCTCCCAGTTGTAGAGGACTCCGTAGTCCTTATACATATAGTCCATCGCGATAGCATCCTCAACGCTATTTCCCTCATAGGCATAAACATAGTAATAAGGAGAACTGCCAGATCCAATTGAAGATGGACTAACTGTTGGCAGATAGGCCAGGTTCTTGATCATCCAGGTTTGAGTCCCAATTTTCAAAGCCTGGTATTGGTTCCCATCCCGATTATCAGTAAACTCAAAGGGTTCAGGTAATGCTAAATTATAGTGATAATCAGGTTCGTCCAATAATATATCAGCTTCATAAACTACCATCTCAGACACCTTAACGATCAGTGTCCTCTCTCCCAATGGAACAGGAGGTAGCTGGTAGGAACCCGAAGAATTTGTTATTGATTTTAAATTGCTGTCCGATCCATCAGGATTAAGAACCATTACGGTTAGCCCTGGTTTGGGAGCTCCAGTGTGATCTCCGGTTATGGTGCCAAATATTTTTGCAGAAAATTTCTGTGATGTCATAAAAACAAGGTGATCTTCATCCTTATCTTCCAGAGAAACAATTATCTCCGTTGATACCGTATCATAATCCTCCTTGTTGGCAACCAAAATAGTTTCACCCACCGGAATGCCATCAATTAGGAAATAACCATCAGAATCTGTCGTGGCGGATTTGTTATTTACTGTGACTGTAACCCCTGAAATTGGCAAAGTACAACCTGAAAAATATACAAATCCTGAAATTGAACTAGTCACTGACTTTCCAATATTAATAAGAGTTGACATACTTACTGATTCAATTGCATCTGAAACAATCACTTTCATTGAGTAAACTTCGTCAGAAAGTGATACAGGTGCTTTCCATTTAGTTTGAGCAGAAGTTGCCCCTTCAATAAACATACCCGACTCACATATCCACAAATAACTCAGCAAATCCTGATCCTCATCCACCGCATGGGCAGATATTGTGAGGGTTGTACCTCCAGGAGCATTCATTGGAGAAACAGTAATTTCAATAATCTCAGGAGGATTATTTTTTTTACATCCAAACAACGTGAGGACGCCAAATACAAATGCAAGCAAGTTTCGATACTTAATCACGATATAATAAATGATTTCGTTAAAGGTAACGAATCGTATCGAGTATGTTGATTATACCAAGTCCTTTAGATCATAAGATTTCCCTATGATACCATCAACCTTCTAATCATCGTATAAAGTTAACTAATTAGTTTACTACAACAAATAGTCCGATTCGATGTTTATTAAAATCACGATTGAGCAGGCTTTCTTCAATAGCTAAGACTGTTTGTCTTCAGCCTATAAAGACCGGAAAAAGTCACTCAAAATCTTAATATCGTCCACCAGGTGGTTCGACTTTTCTCCCGTCGTCTCCACAAATCAAAATGAACCACTTACCATTAAACCCGGTAGGTGGTTTTTTTGTTTCTGTAAAGATTTTGCCAAGGATCAGCCAGGAAAACAGTAGGCATTGGTTTCATTCAGGTAAGGGCAACTGGAAATTGCCTGCTACAATGCCTTTAACCGTGATATCCTCATCCAGGTTTTCCCAACGAAGGGCATAGCCGTTAAAAAGAATGGTAACTTCTTTCAATTGTTCCTCAGTTGCTCTAGCCAGAATTCTAAACCTGGCTGCAGGAAAACTAATTGTTCTTCCATCGGTCAGTTCAATAAAAACGGTTCTCCCGGTACACCAAGCATTTAGTGCAATGGGTTCTGCAATTTGAATGTTATCAACGTACATGGTATTCCTGAAATTTCGCAAATAAAAAATCCTCGTTTTCAAACACTAACTTTTCTATTATTCTGATAACTCTTGGTGCCAAATTTCGGTTGACAGCCGCTTAACTGGATCAAGCCAGAATTTGCATTCTCCATCGGTAGTCGCAACATGAATGTGTGGAGGTTCATTGTACTCATCGGAGTAGAAATGAAACCTATATGGCCCGATACGCAATACTGTAGGCATCTACTTAACTATCAATTATTCTATCAGCATATGAAACGCCTATCAAAATTAACAAAAAGCTCAGAACTTCGCCCCATAGGTGCGGGTCAAAGTCGTAATTTACATAACAGTTTTTGATTTTGAGATTGTCGTGACAGTGTAACGACAATCGTGCTGGTCGCATTTCTTGTGTCCGCTCCCTATTAAAGGTGTTGAAGCCAAATTTTTTTATGCCGTTATAGCTGAAAGACAGGAAAAAGTTCACTCAAAAGTTACAAATCCTCCGCCAGGTGGTTCGACTTTTGTCACATCGTCTCAACAAATCAAAATGAGCCACTTACCAATCAATAATTAATTTGGTCATTATTCGTACCTTGATATACATTTTATCGGCACGTCCATATCTATGCAAACACACAAACTTGGAGTCTTCGCGGCATTCATGTGCGGAGTATTTTTCTCATCATACGGAATTGAACCCGGTGTGAAAGCGACCCCTGGAGAGCTGAACCTCAAATCAAATTGGGTTCAGGAACATCTGGTTCAAGCCAATTCTGAGTTACCGTTTTCATTTGTTTACGATGGAAAACCCTCTTCGGGTTTTCTGAAAACATGGCCGAAAAAAAGTAAAACAGAAAAACTTGATGCTAACAGAACCCGAACTACCTATACCTGGACCGACCCCAAAACCGGTCTGGAGGTTCGCTGTGTGTCTGTTGAGTATTTCGACTTTCCAGCAGTGGAATGGACGGTCTATTTTAAAAATACAGGCGGAACCAATACCCCTGTGCTGAAGGATATTCAGGGGCTGGATGTTCAATTCGAGAAGAGCACCGACGGTGAGTTTATACTTCATGGAAACAAAGGCGACTGGTGTGTTGCCGAAGGGTACGAACCGTTCCGGCGAACCCTCGAAAAAAATACCAAAACCAGTTTCGCGCCCAATGGTGGACGAGCGACCAATGGCCCTGGGGGCTGGCCGTATTATAATCTTCAAATGCCGGCTGGTGGTGTAATTATTGCGGTTGGATGGCCCGGTCAGTGGGCCAGTTCGTTTATTCGAAATGACAAAAATGGATTACATACTGTTGCAGGCCAGGAGCTTGTGAATTTATTTCTTAAACCTGGCGAAGAAATCCGTGCTCCGCTCATTGCCCTGCATTTCTGGCAGGGGACAGATGTTGATAGGGCGCAAAACCTATGGAGACGATGGATGACAGAACATACCTTGCCCCGGAATTCTGACGGCAAGCCGCCTGTACCGATGTATTCTTACTGCAGTGGTGCCTTTTTTCCAGGTCTCAAGGTCAGTGAAGCCAGTGAAAAGCAATTTATTGACGTACTGAAAATAGAGAAAATCAAATTGGATTACTGGTGGATGGATGCCGGCTGGTATCCCTGTGAAGACGATTGGGGGAAAACTGGTACCTGGGAGCCCGATAAGACCCGTTTCCCAAATGGTATTAAGGCAGTCAGTGATTATGTACACGCCAACGGCACTAAGTTGATCGTCTGGTTTGAGCCTGAACGTATTGGTGACCCGAGCAGCTGGCTTGCGAAAAACCATCCTGAATGGATTCTGGGTGGCTCTTTATTGAATATGGGAAATCCTGAAGTGCTTCGATGGGTGACCGGCCATGTGGACTCACTGATCACCTCGCAGGGAATCGATTTATACCGTCAGGATTACAATATTGATCCTTTGAATTATTGGAGAAAAAACGATACAAACGACAGACAAGGTATAACAGAAAACCTTTATGTTCAGGGGTATCTGGCCTACTGGGACGAATTACGACACCGGCATCCCGGGATGTTGATTGATGCATGCGCATCTGGCGGAAGACGAAATGACCTGGAGACCATGCGGCGTGCAGTGCCATTGCTGCGTAGCGATTATCAGGATTTTAGCGGAAATATCGATCTGGCAATAGGGAATCAGGGGCATACCTATGGGCTATCGATGTGGTTCCCATTTTACGGCCAGGGAGTGTATCAAAATAAGGAACACATGGCCTATTATGTCAGGAGCCATATGAGTCCCAGCTTTTGTATTTGTCTCGATGTTCGTAAACCCGGAAACAATTGGGATGAGTACCGCCAACTCGTGGGCCAATGGCGAAAGATTGCGGATTGCATGATGGGCGACTATTATCCCCTGACCGAATACAGCCTCCAACCCAATCAATGGATCGCCTGGCAATTTAACCGGCCCGAACATGGTGACGGCATGATTCAGGTTTTCCGCCGCGAGAATTGTCAAGAGGATGCTATGACTTTCCACTTACACAATCTTAATCCAAACGCCCAGTATGAGATAACCAACCTTGACCTGGAAGGCAAGGAAAAGATGACAGGCAAAACGCTAATGGAAAATGGGTTAACGATAAGGATCACCGACAAGCCAGCCGGAGTTGTCATCAAGTATCAGGAATTACGCTAAAGTTTAAATTACTCCAGATGGTTCAACTCAATATAATGGACCAAGGCGTGGAGAATTTTAATATGGATCTCCTGAATCCGGTCGGAATAGCCTGAGAATGGAACTGATATGATGACATCGCACAGGGGAGCCATCGTCTGGGTTGCTTGTCCGGTAAGCCCAATGATCTTCATTCCATTGGCCCGGGCCGATAAAATCGCATGGATCACATCCGGAGAAGTTCCGCTGGTCGTAATTGCCACGAGGACATCGCCTGGTTTACCTAAAGCTTCTATTGCACGCGAGAAAACCTGTTCGAATCCCATGTCATTACCGACACAGGTAATATAGGAAGAATCGCTGATCGCCAGTGCCGGCAAAGGCTTCCTGTCGTCATGGTAGCGGCCGGTGAGTTCTTCGGCAAAATGCATGGCATCGCAAAGTGAACCGCCATTCCCACAACTCAATATCTTACCGCCGGAATCCAGGCAGTCGACCAATAAATTCCCGGCCTGCTCCAGCCTTACCCAGGTTTCCGGATCAGCCAGAAAACTTTGCAGCACTTGCTGCCCCTGATAAAAATCAAGCTTAATCTGTTCTATGCTCATGCTTTCCAATAGTTTCAAAATGATTGATGGCAACGGACAAAGAAGCCAGGTCTCCGATGGCTTCTCCCAGTGCAGCGGGCACAATGCGACAAACTTTTAATGCGAGTGGCAAGGCTTCCTCGATGAGATTCTTCTCCATCGAAGGGATCAGCAAATCGCCTGAACGGTCAAAAATGCTCCCGATGACAATACACTCAGGATTCAGGATATCAACCAAAATCGATAATCCTTTTCCCAAAAATGAACCACAAACCTGATATATCTCCAGTGCAACCGGATCACCGGATTTAGCTGCCTCAGAAACCTGCTTTGCCGTAATTGAAGACAGATCAGCTATACTGTCACAAAAAGAGACTGGTTGTCCCATTTGAAGTTTCTCCATCACTTTTGACCGGGCCAGCTGAGCAATTCCTCCTCCACTGCAAAACCCCTCAAATGATCCGGATTTCCCATATCCTACCGGGCCGAACCTATCCAGCCGGATATGGCCCACTTCACCAGCATTATCGTTGGAACCACAATAAAGTTTGCCATCCAGAATCAGACCGGCGCCCATACCGGTGCCGAAAGTCAGGAAAATCATATTTCGGGTCCCCATACCGGCTCCAAATTTCCATTCTGCCAGTGCACAGGCGTTGGCATCGTTTTGCAGAGCTACCGTTATCCTCAAACGGCTTTCGAAATATTGAACAATCTCCACTTGGTTCCATCCGGGGAGATTTGGTGGCGAAAGGATGATCCCTGTTTTGCTGTCCAGCGGTCCACCGCAACTGATTCCCAATGCCAATATTTCTTGTGCAGATAGATGATTTGCCTGTAAAAGTTTTTCGATTCCCGACAGCAACAGTGGCAACATTTGTGAGGGTGCCGGATTGTCATTTGTTGGATAGACCAACTTGTCAAGAACGCTGATTTCATCTTTATTTTGGGCATCTCCCAAAATCGCGGAACATTTTGTTCCACCAATATCCAACCCTAAAAACTTGGCTTTCATTATTTCGATTTTCTACGGTGCGTTTTCCAAAGATAAGACTCAGAACGCCATTCTGCCCCATCCGCAGTCCTTTGGATTTCTGACCGGCAAATTCAGAATCTCCCGTCCGGTTTCCACATAATATCGATAGTTCCCGATCGGGGTGCCATTTGGTATCCGGTGGTCCAATCCGAAAACACAACCACCCTTGCACATCAGCGGCTGCATTTTATATTCAAGCTCCTCCCGGATCGCCTTTTTATCCTGCCGCAAAACGTGCTTGTTGATTCCACCGCGCATGACGATCTGCTTACCAAATTTTTTCCTGACCTCCACTATATCCATTCCGCCGGCAGGTTCAAACGGATGCATCGAATTCAATCCGCAGTCAACGAGCGATTGCAGAATCGGATTGATATTCCCGTCGGAATCCATATCGAACAACCGGGTGCCTTTGGACGACAGCATATCCCATATCTTTCGAAAATAAGGCTTCACCCACAATTCAATCTCATTCGGACCAATCAGCGGTCCCGTTTTACCTGCCAGGTCCTCATGCACCGATAGCTGGTCGATAATCAGTTCATCGCTCACGATATCCAAAACTTTAAATGAAGTCTCGGTCATCGTTTTCATGATATCGGCGATCAGCTCGGGCTGCATAAAATAACTCAGGCATCCATTCTCCTCGCCCATCAGCTGCCTTGGCATATCAAATCCGCCCGGAATATAGGCAACAACGAGATGCCCGGCCCTTTGCATTTTTCGTGCCTTTTCCACCTGTTCCCAGTCGATGCGGTCATTACGATATTCGAACAACGGCTTAACTTTCAGCCACGAATCCATATCGGTCACCGGATAATCCATCGGCAGGGGAATGGTTGAATATCCTTTCAGCAATTTGGTCCGGCGACCGAGATCATCCAATTTTATAATATGCTGATGATTTTCCTCCAATATCCTTTCCGCGGACCCACCAAAAACGCCAGTCTGACCCCCGCATTGAACGACTGGTACAAAATCCCAGTCGAAGGCGGTCATATTGATTTCCTCTTCTGATGCACCTTGCGCCCTCCACTCCTTATCCAGGCCGATCAATGGTCCGAAAAGCTCAGAAAACATAGGCCTTTCGAAGGACCCGAATGTCATCAGTTCCAGATACTCCTCCCTGCGATACTTCATTCAGTGTGGTGTGATTATTAATAATCCGAGTATTCCGTTGGATAAAGAAAGGTTACATCAATATGGGAAACGGTATTCTGGTATTTTGGAAGGGCTTTTAATTTTATCCACTCAGGAGAGTTTGAAAAGGAATCCCAATGAGCTTTACGGCTTGCCTCGTCGGCAAAACTGATCATATACATCAGGTTTGGCATTTTTGGTCCAGAAATTACCCGGGCGTAAAATACCGCATTAAATTTAAGCTGTTCAAAGAGTTTAATCTCCCCGCCGGCATTGAACATATCAACCTTATTGTGGTGATAAGCTTCCGTGGCAGATTCGTAACTCCTTAATTCATAGACTCTCTTAGACCGCTCACCCTCCAATGCTGGTGCTTTAATAAACGGCATATCCTTAAATGGTTCCAGCAAGATCGATTCAGTCCGCAGATAAGGAGGCTTATCAAAATTTGCATTCAGATAGTCCTTTCCGGCTGTAAGGTATTTCTCATCCTTTGCCAGCTCTTCCTGCAGGGTCTGGAATTGAGAAAAAGAGGCGAAAGGAATTAACAGAACAGTCCTTTTAAGGGTATCAGACTCGGACAATCTTGGTTTGAATACCCCCACGTTTTTTATTCCAAGCCTCTTTATAGCAGGCAGGAAGGCATCCCGGATATAGGTGTCGGTTATCACCTCTTGTTTGCCACTACTAAAAGTGTATGTTTTCAGCTGATAGAATTCTTTGGCGTTCGCATTTGTGCTGCAGATCAATACGATAATGACGGCAAAAAGCAAATGGAATTTATATGATTTCATAGGAAAAGGGATACTATTTCAGAAATTCTTTACACAGCGTACCGAAAACCCGCCCCTTTTGTAGCCATAATTGGTGCGGAATACCCCGCGGCAATGATGATCGAGGTAGCGAGCCCAGGCATATTCAGGCTCATTGCCCAGCGTGGCTGACCAAAAACTGGCATAGTCGCCAAGATCAAAAAAGCCCCCGTCGAAGCCACGATAGCCACCTGGCAGAGCAGTAAATCCATGAGTGTTTAAACTGTCGTCATCGGCACCCCATGCCGACCCTGATTTAAGTTTTGACCCGGCTGATCCGGAGCTCCGGTCGCCAACATTCTTTCTTTCCGCATCAAGATGTTTCATGCCCTCAAACTCTTCCAGGATAATCCACTCCTCATCATCGGGCAGGTGCCAGCCTTCAGGGCAGGATTCAATTGCTGCCGGCCAGTTGTAAAGGACACCAAATTTCGCAAAGTTGGGATTTGCTTTAGCTGCCTCAATATCGGTTCCCTCAAAACCATAAACATAGCGGTGAATTTCAGTATCAGAGCCTGTTTGCTGACTGCTGACATCAGGTAGCCAAGCCAGGTTTTCAGCCATCCAAACCTGTTTCCCGATCCTGATAGTTTTATATTCATGCCCGTCGCGCGGGTCTGTAAACGAGCCCAGCAGATTCCGGTCACGTTCCTTACCGCAAACTGAACATTTGTCATAGTCCCAGCGATGGAACTCCCTCCTGGATTTTCCGCAAGTGGAACACTCTTCGCAATCTGCTGACCAATCGTGCAATTTATCCCGCTTGGTGTGACACAGCGTGCAAACACATCCATCCCAGTTGTGAATACCTATCTGACATTTTAACGACATGGGCCCTCCTTGAAATATTTTGTCTGGTTCATTTTTCAGCTATGAAGATAAATAAATAATTGTCTGGTGGATTTTTTCGTTCATTTGTGACTGAAAAATCAGACATGAAAAGTATTTCGATCACCGAAAAGCTGATATTCTATTTCGTCTTAATCGGATTAGTAGGAATTATTTCTGTCGGTTCCTATTCCTATTTCTTTGCTAAAAAAGCTCTCCTCAACCGTACATACGACTTACTCATTTCGCTGCGCCTGGAAAAGAATACTCGCGTTGAGCAGTTTTTCACCGATCGGAAAAAGGATATCTACGTGATCTCAAAATCTGATGAAATCGTGAAATTGGTTGACCTGTCGAACCTTGAAAATGGCACCAGTATCGACATGGACCTGATTAAAAAAGATTCTCCGTTAGATCAACTAATCAGTGGCGACGGCTACTACCAGCGATTATTTGTGGTAACACGGAAAAATTTCATATATGACCTGGTTCCGAAACAAACTGATTCCAATACGGATTCCTTAATGGGGAAAATTCCTTATGAAAAACTCGAAAAATTTTGTAAAAAACTTGAAATATCAAGAGCAACTGTAATTCAGGATTTGTCAAAAACTAATCAATTTATTTACATCGGAACACCGGTTTTTGACAATAAAAAAACCATAAGCGGATTTGTCGTCCTGGAGATTCCAATTAACGCGCTGAATAAAATCATGTTCGAGCATTCAGAAAACAACCGGCTTGGTGAAACCGGCGAAACCTATCTGGTCAGCGATGATTACCTTATGAGGAGTAATTCCAGATTCAAGGGGAATGCCATTCTAAATATCAATGTTAAATCAATATCAGTTTTAAATGCTTTTAAAGGAAAAACCGGTGTAGGCATTGTCAGGGATTATCGGAATATTTCCTGTTTGAGCTCTTACAGCAAAGTAAATATTGAGGGATTAAACTGGGTGATCGTGGCCGAGATAGATGAACTGGAGGCTATGACCCCGGTATATTCCATCAGAAACAGCATTTTGCTGATCAGCATCATTATGGCTGCCGGAATATTTATTCTGGCTTTTCTGCTGTCGATCAGCATCACTGCGCCTCTGAAAAGGCTAAGGAGAGCCAGCGAACAAATCGGCGAAGGAGACTACAACGTTCATCTGAAAATTTCTTCCTTGGATGAACTGGGAATGTTGACTGCAACATTTAACGATATGGTTCTCCGCTTGAAAAAGCAGTCGGAAGAAATAGAGGAAGGTAAAATCAAGCGGGTCAACTCTTTGCTCGACGGACAAGAAATCGAAAGACAGAGGCTTGCCAGGGATCTCCATGACAGTCTTGGACAATCGATATTAACCGCTAACATAAAACTTGAACAGGCGCGAAATGCTGACAGCGTGAAAAGCCAGCAAATCATCCTCGAAACCCAGATGCTGCTTAAACAGATTATACAGGAAATACGGAATATATCGAACGATTTAATGCCCAGTATCCTGGCTTCTTTTGGAATCGAGCAAGGGTTGCGAAATTTTTGTCGAGAGACTTCAAAGAATACCGGCATTGATTTGTCATTTGTCAGCAGCAACATTCCGGGTTCACTGATCCAGGGCCTCCAGATTTATCTTTTCCGAATCACGCAGGAAGCTGTCAGCAATGTGATACGCCATTCGGGCGCAACCGCTGCTGTCATTTCCTTATCTTTCGACCAGAATACCATTTTCCTTTCGATCAGGGATAATGGCCATGGGTTCGACGTAACTTCAGTGACCAACAGGGGAAATGGAATTTTAAACATTAAGGAAAGAGTAAAGGCTGTCAGGGGCGCCTGTACTTTCAGTTCATCAGCCGAGAACGGAACTTTTATCGAAATATCAATACCAGTTTAATTATGGTACCAAAAATTCAGATTATTTTGGTCGATGACCACAGAATCTTCCGCGATGGCATCAAATCGCTCCTTTCGGAAATGGATTATATTGATATTATCGGTGAAGCATCCGGAGGGCTCGAGCTACTGGAACTGTTAAAAATCAAGCAGCCCGATTTGCTGATTGTGGATATTACCATGCCAGGAATGTCGGGTATCGAGGTAGCCAGGCAGATAGCTTGCCTTTACCCTGAAATAAAAGTCATGATTTTATCTATGCACACTAATGAAGAATTTGTGATGAGTGCCATTCAGGCTGGGGTAAAAGGGTATCTCTCCAAGGACACCTCCAGGGAAGAATTGTTGGATGCGATTAAAATAATCTATCAGGGCGGAGAGTGCTATGGACGGTTGGTTTCCGATCAGTTTCTGAAAGGTTATGCGAAAAAATACAAATCGGAATTGATCATTCATGAAAATAATGATTTAACAAACAGAGAGTTGGAATTACTCAGACTCGCATCCGCAGGATTTTCAAACAAGGAAATAGCCGCCAAGCTTTTTATCAGCACCAAAACTGTTGATTGTCACAAGAATAATATCATGCAAAAGCTACAGCTTAAAAATACCGCCGAGATGGTGCTGTATGCCGTCAAAAATAAAATTATTGAGGTCTGACCAGGGTTCCCGTATACCCGAAAAGTAGGTAAATAACCTAGCTGATCAAGATTTCACCTATCTGTATTTAAAGAAATGTCTGATTGACCAAAATCGGGCATGGCTCTACATTTAGGCAGCAATTCATTCATGCATGATCAGAAAATTCCTGCCATTCGCTTTGTCTTTTTTCCTGATAATTTTAGTGCCATTTCCTTTGGCAGCCTGGCAACCTGAAGCAGGCGATACCACGGCAACAAAAATCAAGCTGAACGTTGGAGCCGATATAGTTAGCCGCTATTTATGGAGGGGGACCGATTTTGGCAATTCCCCGGCTATCCAACCGACACTTTCCCTATCGGTGGGCAATCTTGAATTCGGTACCTGGGGCTCGATGGCGACAAATATCTCGTTCAGGGAAATCGATTTGTTTGTGAAATATTCCTATAAAAACCTCTCCCTGATTTTTACGGACTATTACATCCCGATTCTAAATGGATTGCCGGCTTCTCCGGATACGAGGTTTTTTACCTATAACGATGAAAAAACGGCTCATTCCCTGGAGGCTTCTGTACTTTGGAGGGGCAATGAATCATTCCCTCTATGGGTGCTCGGCGGGGTTTTCTTCTATGGAAACGATAAAAGATGGGGTGTTGATCCTCACCGAGACAATAACGAGGAAACCTATTATTCGACCTACCTGGAGGCGGGTTATACTCTTAAAATAAAGGAAAATAATGTTGATGTATTTACCGCATTTACGCCATTTGCAGGAGCTTATGGAGGCCATGCCGGATTCGTAAATGTTGGAATCACGGGATATCGCAAAATAAAAATAACGGATGCTCTGGAACTGCCGATTAAAGCTTCGCTCATGTTTAATCCTTTGACTTCCAATGCATTTTTCGTTTTGGGGATCACCATTTAACCAATTAGAATAATCATTAAATAACTATAATTATGATAGATACGGGTTCAACAGGCTTTATGCTACTGGCTACCAGCCTGGTCATGCTTATGACGCCGGGATTGGCCTTCTTCTATGGCGGGTTGACCACCAAAAGAAATATTCTTGGTATCATGATCCAGAGCTTTGTCTCATTAGGCTGGACTACTGTGCTTTGGGTGGCTTTTGGATATTCTCTTTGCTTCAGCGGCGGTGAGGGAGGAATCATTGGAGACCTTCATAAATCCTTTCTGCAGAATATATCGGTCAAATCGATGTACTCCAATGGAAAGATCCCTGAATTTGTGTTTTTCGCCTATCAAATGATGTTTGCCATTATAACACCTGCCCTGATTACTGGTGCCTTTGTAAACAGGATCAATTTCAAGGCTTACTTTGTTTTTCTAACTGTCTGGCAGATTTTGGTTTACTATCCTTTTGTTCACATGATCTGGGGCGGAGGGTTACTGGCACAATGGGGAGTGCTTGATTTTGCCGGTGGCATAGTGGTTCACGCAACAGCTGGTTTTGCCGCCCTGGCATCGGTGTTTTACGTGAAAGCAAGAGTGGATAAGAATTCAACTCCAAACAGCATCCCGCTCGTGGCAATTGGCAGCGGCCTTTTATGGTTCGGATGGTACGGATTCAATGCCGGGAGTGAGGTAGCAGTGGACTTTGTCACTTCCACCGCTTTTATCAATACCGATATTGCTGCTTCATTCGCCACGATAGCCTGGCTGGTCATCGAATGGACACACGAGAAGAAGCCGAAATTTGTTGGGCTTCTAACCGGTTCGATTGCCGGGTTGGCGACAATAACGCCGTGTGCAGGCTTTGTCCCGGTTTGGGCATCGCCGATCATCGGCACGGCGGCTGGATTACTTTGCTATTTTGCCGTCCAGTTTAAAAACCGTATGAAATGGGATGATGCACTGGATGTTTGGGGTGTCCACGGCGTTGGAGGGGTATTGGGAACCATCCTCCTCGGCGTATTTGCTTCAAAATCGATCAATGCCGCAGGAGCTGACGGTCTGATTTTCGGAGGTGGAGCATTCATGGGAAAACAAGTGGTAGCCGTAGTTGCCGCCTCGGTTTATGCATTTATTTTCACCTATCTGATGTTGATCCTGATAAATATGGTCACCCCGGTAAAAGTGGATGACAGGATTGAAAAGATGGGTCTTGATGAAGGTCTGCACGGAGAAAAGGCGTATGATGACGGGGTAGTCTGATCGACCGTTAATCATAAAATTTAAATTTAAGCCTGCCAGCTAACCGGCCCGCATGGAAACTGTAACTTTGTGTACAGTAATAAAAATCGTTCATGCGCCTATTAAGTCTTTGTGCTGCTTTATTATGCAGCCTTTCAGGTTTTTCACAGATCCATGCCGACAAGCTTGATATTCCGGATACGCTGATCGTTGAAGCCTATAACCGGGCAGCCCATCAGAATATTCTGGCGGCCGTGAATCAAAATATTTTTCCGGGATATTTCTCGGTATGTGCCGATGGCAAAGGATTTGGTTATGGCAATACCTATCCGTCGCTCGACGGGCATCAGATGA
Organism: uncultured Bacteroidota bacterium; assembly: GCA_903851365.1. Lineage (GTDB taxonomy): Bacteria > Bacteroidota > Bacteroidia > Bacteroidales > UBA12481 > UBA12481. The sequence continues at coordinate 49,013 of CAINOB010000014.1, read as the reverse complement.
CGGATGCTCTACTCTGGCTGGGCGAAGTGGATGTTGTGCTGGCCAACTGGCAGTATGTTAAAACTTTTCAGCGACCCAACGGTCAATTGCCACTGGCTATTCTTCCAACCTCAGCGGGTCAGATGATCGGTCCGGTCAATTTCCAATCAAGGGTGGATCCTAATGGTGGCCTTTATCGCCATTGGGTGCCCGGCGATCCCTTGCGGGCGCTGGCGGGGCCAACTTATATTCAGAATGCTGATGTTATATTCCGATATACCAACAACCTCGAATGGCTCCGCAAAGAGTTACCATCTGTCAATCTGGCTGCTGATTACCTGGCATCACTGGTTACTGCAGATGGTGCGGTAAAGGGTGCCGGCTATTATGTAGAAAGGCCTACCCGGGTGGAATACGATGGAGTGGCGCAATGCCATGCAGCCGATGCCTTTCGCCGGGTATCAGCATTGAATATCGTGGCCGGGGATAATGCAAAAGCAGGGAAATACCTGAAACTCGCGCTGCAGATCGAGAGCTATTTTCGTACCCATTTCTGGTTGAAGGATCACTTTGCCGAATATATTCACCCCGAACATGGCAAGGTTGGTAATCACGGGTTAACTGATACCGACTGGAGCGCTATCGCCATGAAAGTTGCTGATGTCAATCAAAAAGCGATTTTGTGGCCCCGATTAAAGGTGGACAAGGGGTTCTATTATAATGGCATGCCCACAGGGATCGCTACATTGCCGTTAACCTATGAGAAATGGGAATCAACCTACGATGATGTGATGGATCTGGCAGCCATGGGTCGCGTTTGGTATATTGAATCCACGGCGCGGGCCGGCATGCACGATGCGCAGGGACTGATTGAAACCATCAGGAGGGTTTGCCGCGAAGGCCGTGAAAATGATTACTGGTGGCGCGAACGATATAACGATAAAGGAGGATATGGCGCCGAAAAGTATTGCGAATATCCCGCCAACCTGATCCGCATTATCCAGCGATTTTTACTCGGAGTGGAACATGGCCTGGATGGGACATTGTATCTGGCCCCAACCGCTCCGGATGACTTCTGGAATCAGGGGTTCGGACAAACTATTTCGTGGCAGGACCGGCAGATAACCTATAAAATGTATCAGAATTCCATCAAGGGAGAATATATCGGTCAGAATACCCAGACCTTAACAGTTCGCTTAAAGGTGCCGTTAAATGGCAAAAAGATTGAGGCAGCCATCAATGGCCAGCCGGTAAAATTCAATCTGAAAGAAGGCTGGATCAGCATTGTACTTCCAAGCGGATCGCCGAAGAGTCCTTGCCAATTTGAGATCAAACAAGGATAAGCAGGATTATTGAACGGAACTTATAAAAGTTAATCATACTTTTGAGAATAAAATCGATTTACCATGAAAAACAGACGCGACTTTTTAAAGCAAACTTCCCTGGTTATTGCAGGTGGCCTGATAGCTCCAAAGGTTTTCAGTTCTGAGATGATGCTGCCGTCAGCGGGGAAAAATATCGGATTACAGCTTTACTCCATGCGGGACATGATAAGCTCTGCTGGCATTCAGAAGGTACTGGAAGTGGTAGCAAAAATAGGATACAAAAACCTGGAAGCCGCTGGATACAGCGATGGCAAGATCTATGGATTGTATCCGGCCGATTTTAAAAAGCGTGTCAACGATCTGGGTATGAAATTCACGAGTTCGCATGTCGGTCATAATTACTCCAAAGCAACCGAAGCCGAAGTGATGGCCTGGTGGGACAAAACAATCGAAACCCATCATACTGCCGGTGCAAAATATATGGTTCAGGCTTCCATGCCGGTAAACGAAAAAAGTAAAATTGACGATTTGAAACTTTATTGCGATTATTTCGGCATGGTAGGCGAGAGATCCGCCAAGGCAGGCATCGGTTTCGGGTATCATAACCATACTGGCGAGTTTAAGAAAATCGGGGACAATGTAATTCTCGACTATATGCTGGCTAATGTCAACAAGGATGATGTTTTCTTTGAGCTCGATGTTTACTGGTGTCATGAAGGCGGTGCCAACCCGGCTGAATATCTGAAGAAATATGCCAGTCAGTTCAAGCTTGCGCACATCAAGGACGAAAAAGAAATCGGCGCCAGCGGGAAGATGGATTTCAAATCAATCTTCGATCAAATGAATGCCAACAAGATAAAAGACTGGTATGTTGAGGTCGAGGAGTTCACCAATAACGATGCCATTGGCGGTCTGCAGCAGAGCTATGATTATCTGAAAAAGGCCAGGTACGTAAAATAGATTCGCATGTACCCTCTGGCAATAATGCTACCTTTGCCGAAAATACATGTGAATGAGCTCATTTGAAGATCTAAATTTATCAAAGCAGTTACTGGCAGCCATTGTTGAACTGGGTTTTGAAAGTCCAACCCCCATCCAGGCCGAGGCTTATTCAGTTGTTCATTCCGGTAAAGATATTGTGGGTATCGCCCAAACTGGTACCGGTAAGACCTTCGCTTACGTGCTTCCCCTTTTAAGGGACCTGAAGTTCTCGAAGGATATCCCACCGAAAGTTCTCATTCTGGTTCCAACCCGTGAACTCGTGGTACAGGTGGTGCAGCAAATCCAAAGCCTGACTAAATACCTTAATGTTAGAGTACTGGGTGTTTTTGGCGGGGTGAATATCAATACTCAACGACAAAACCTTGCTGAAGGAACCGATATCCTGGTAGCCACCCCGGGACGGCTGTATGACCTGGCGGTGAATGGAGCGTTACTGCTTCGAAATGTTAAGAAACTGGTTATCGATGAGGTGGATATCATGCTGGATGAAGGATTTCGTTTCCAGCTGACCAACATTTTCGATCTCCTGCCAAAATCGAGGCAGAATATTATGTTTTCAGCCACCATGACTGAGGAAATTGATGCCCTGATCGACGATTACTTTATTGCTCCGGTAAGGATTTCCATTGCTATTAGCGGTACTCCACTCGATAACATTTCTCAGACAGCTTATCCGGTCCAGAATTTCAACACTAAAATCAACCTGCTTAAATTCTTCCTGGCCGATAAGGATGAATACAAGAAGGTACTGGTTTTTGTATCAAGCAAAAGCTTTGCAGATAGACTCTTTACTGCATTGGAGGAGGTTTTGGGGCCGGAATGTGATGTTATCCATTCCAATAAAACACAGAATTTCCGTTTGAAAACCGTCCAGCATTTTGAGAAGGGGAAAAGCCGGATTTTGATTGCCACCGACCTCATGGCACGTGGACTGGACTTTGAAAAGATCACGCATGTCATCAATTTTGATACACCTACATTCCCTGAAAACTATATGCACCGGATCGGCAGAACCGGAAGGGCGACGCATCCGGGTAAGTCAATCCTGTTTTTTACTGCAAAGGAGGAAGCTGCAAAAGAGGATATTGAAGCATTGATGGATTATAAGATTCCGGTGGTGGAATTTCCGGAAGAGGTTGAAATTAACCTGGAGCTGATTCCCGAGGAGCGGCCTAAAAATATGATGCCAAACCCGCACCGGAATCAGAAACTGGAAGTCAAGGGCGCATCCTTCCATGAAAAAAGCTGGAAAAATACCAAGACCAATCAAGGCGGGTCCTATTTAAGAAAAGGGAAAGTTTACACCAAACCCAAGACCAAGGGCGATAAGATTGCCAACAGGAAAAGAAGATAGGTGAAGATTCGGGCTATTTTAGATTGTGCTTTTGATAGTATTATTGCATCATGGAAGATGCTGATCTCTTGCGAAGGCTGAAAGCAGGTGACCAATCTGCTTTCAGCGAGTTACTTAGACTTCATTCCGGCAGGGTGATCAATACCTGCTACCGCTTCCTTCTGAATCGTCAGGATGCCGAAGATTTATCGCAAGAGGTGTTTCTGGAAGTTTATCAATCAATACATTCATTCAAGGGCAATTCAAAACTATCGACCTGGATCTATCGCATTGCCGTGACTAAAAGTCTGGATGAGCTGAAAAAGCGCAAAAGGAAAAAGCGTATCTCTTCGGTTGGGAAAATGCTTCAGCTTGATCAGGTAGCCGATTGGATCAGTGGTGGCACTATGCCCGATAAGGTGATGCTGGAAAACGAGAGAATGGAGGAAATCTCCAGGGCATTAAATTCCCTGCCCGACAACCAGCGGGTAGCCTTTACCCTGAGCAAGATCGACGGGTATTCCAATGAGGAAATTGCGGAAATAATGAAGACTACCAAAGTGGCTGTGGAATCGCTCGTTTCGCGTGCAAGAAAAAAATTAAATAATCGTCTAAGTAATATTAAAGACCATGAAAGAGGCAGAATTAAATAATAAGATGCGCCAATCGATTCACCAGTTTGAATCTCTTGAGGATATTCAGACTTCTCCTGAATGGACCCGGACTATGATGAATAGATTTGCCCAGGCTGAAAGGCCTGCAAAACCTGGCTTTAGTGCCTCCAGTATTGCATTGGTCCTGATCTTTTTCGTACTCGCAAATATTGGCGTTATCCTTACTCTGATCAGCGACAGTAATCGCCGCACTTCGAGCCGCAGCAGCGACCTGCGTACAATCTCCAATGAATTCCTGATCAATCCTACGTCAATCAACCAATAGCCATGGACATTTTTACCCAGAAAAAACTATTGGTACGTATTGTTATCGTACTTGCTGCATTAAACCTGTTGTCGATCGGGTTTTTTGTCTGTAAGGTGCTGATGCCACCGCCCCGGCCTGCAACTGAAGCTCCCGCTGAGGCACGTGATGTTTCGGCCATCCTTGAGAAAGAGCTGGATCTGACATCGGGGCAAGTTGACCGGATTAAAAGCCTTCGGACTGATTTTGCTGAAAAAGAAAAGAGGCTGGTCATTGAAATCCAGGCTGACAGGGACTCCATGAACAAAGAAATATTTAATAAAGTAACCCACGAGGAGGTTGTCCGGTCACTGGCAGGCAAGATTTCCGAAAATGAGTATAAAATGGAAATGCTTCGTTTTGAACAGGCAACTGAGCTGAAGTCAATCTGCACCCCCGATCAGGTCGACCGGTTCGAAAAACTCGTCAGGGATATGAGGGATTTTTTCAAGCCTGACAATAAACCCGGCCGCGAACCACGTAAAGGCCCGCCGCGGAAGAAGGACGAATAACCACTTAATCCTATAAAATTTCATGTCACGGTCTCCCCGTCTTCTGTCATCCGTCTTTTGTCTCTCCTTCTTCGGTCTTCTTGTCTTACGTCTTCCCGCAACCGCCCAGAATTATAATGAGATACTCGGAAGGCCCACGGATACCGGAATAACAATCAGCATCCTTTTTGATCAGCCAGCAGAGGTTTACTGGGAATATGGCACATTTTCAGGGAATTACTCTCAAACTACCAATCATTTCAATATCACAAAAGGAATTCCTCTGGAAGCTGATTTTACCAGTCTGGATCCTGATACAAAATATTTTTACCGAACCCGATACCGGCTTGGTGGAGGAACATCCGACTTTTTAACAGGCCCGGAGCATTCCTTTCATACCCAAAGAACCACTGGCAGTTCTTACACTTTTACTATCGAGTCAGATGAGCATTTATATGATAAGAAAGGAGTTCTCAGCATATACCAGATCACCCTGGCCAATCAGGCCGCCGATAAGCCCGATTTCATGTTTGCACTTGGTGACACTTTCGGCGATGATCATACTCCGCTGACCACTACCTCATCTGACATGGATCAGCTTCATAAATATTACAGGCCTTACCTCGGGGCCATTTGTCATTCCATACCTTTCTTTTTCTGTCTCGGCAACCATGAAGGGGAATTCAATTATTATCTCGGCTTAACGCCTCCGGATAACATTGCGGTTTATGGCACCCTGTGGAGGAAGTTCTATTACCCGAATCCGTATCCGAATAATTTTTACAGTGGAAACACCGAAGCTGAACCCTATGGAATGGGTACACCCGAAAATTATTATGCCTTTACCTGGGGTGATGCCTTGTTTGTGGTGATTGATGTTTACCGATACCAATCAGCCACATCCGCAAAACCCGGCAAATGGGATTGGACGCTTGGATACACTCAATATTCCTGGCTAAGAAATACCCTGGAAAAGAGCCAGGCCAAGTACAAGTTCGTATTTGGTCATCATACGCTAGGTCAGACGAGGGGCGCAGCAGCTACCGCCAGGTTTTATGAATGGGGTGGATATAATGCCGACGGGGTCACCTGGGGATTCGACGAGAACCGGCCGGGTTGGGGAAAACCGATACATCAGCTGTTTGTCGATAACAGAGTAAACATTTTCTTCCAGGGCCACGATCATCTTTTTGCCCACGAAGTTTTGGATGGTGTTACCTATCAGGAAGTTCCCATGCCGAGTGATTCCACCTATGAGATCGGAATGCTGGCAAATGCCGATGCTTACCTTTCAGACACGTACCCCGGCACCGGCCATCTCAGGGTTTCGGTAACCCCTCAAGATGTGAAGGTTGACTTCGTTCGCGCCTGGCTGCCGGCAGATACAGCCTCCGGAATACACCATAACCGTGAAGTCGCCTTCTCCTATTCAGTCGGAAAAGCAACCTCCGTGACCGGAGAAGATCTTCAAGGGAACGATCGGATAACGGTATTTCCCAATCCGGCGAAAAACAAATTATCGGTTCGCTTTCCGGAAGCGCCGGCCCAGGTTCAGTTCAGCCTCATCAGTGATACCGGTGTAAAACTCCTGGAATCTCAATCAGGAGAATTTGACCTAGGAGGAATTCCATCCGGGATATATTTCGTCAAAATAAAAACCGGCCGTTTGCAGGTATTTAAAAAGGTTATCCTATTGAAATGATGAAACTAAAAACAAAAAAGGGGGCGGCAATTTCCATAATAAAAGACGGCCGGAATAATGTTTACCTGATTTCCGGAGAAAACATCAATGTTCTGATTGACACTGGCAGGAGCAGCCCCGACTTTCCCGCATTGCGAAAAACCATAGAGGGATTAATGATTAAGCCAGGCAAAATTACGCATCTCATCATCACTCATTCTCATTATGATCATTGCATGAACGCTAAGGCCATCAAGGATCTGGAGAATTGTGAGATAATTCTCAGCAGGCATGAAGCCGTTTTTGCTAATGCGGGTTTTACCCCCTTGCCCGGAGGTACCCGTTTTATTTCGAATTTGATCACACGGCTTGGTAAAGCTCTCGGACCAAAACGATTTTCCTATCAGCCATTTTCTGCCGATATCCTTGCAGATGACCATTTGATTCTGACTGACGGGGACCTTCAATTGGAGATTATCGAAACACCGGGGCACACCCGAGGCTCAATCAGTATTATCATCGATTCTGAAATCGCATTGATCGGGGATGCCATGTTCGGGGTTTTTAAAAATTCTGTTATGCCTCCTTTTGCGGAAGATCCGAAGGAGCTCGTCAAAAGCTGGGGTAAACTTCTTAAAACGGGTTGCGATAAATTTTTACCCGGACACGGCAATGAGGTCAGCAGGGAATTGCTCCAAAGAGAATATGAAAAATATATACTCAAATATCATCTTCAATGATCAGGAGGATAATATCTTGCTTTTTTATCTTGTCGGTGGCAGGAGTGCATCTTGCTTCCGGTCAGAACTTTACTGAAATTCTTGGCCGGCCGACCGTTAACTCCATTACCATGAGCATCCTGTTTGATACCCCGGTGGAAGTTTATTGGGAATATGGCAACTCCCCTGGAAATTACCCAATGTCAACGGGCACATTTAATGCTGGCAAAGATCATCCACTGGAAGCTGATCTTCCCGGCTTAACTCCTGACCTGAAATATTATTACAGAAGCCGTTACCGGGCTAATGGCAACGGAGGGTCTTTTCTGACCGGCCCCGAACACAGCTTTCACACTCCAAGACCCCCGGGGCATTCTTTCACATTTGCCATTGAGGCAGATCCCCATCTCGATAGCAATTCAAACCCGGATGCCTATTCACTGACCCTTCAAAATATTGCAACAGAGAACCCCGATTTTCTTATTGATCTGGGCGATAATTTCTTTTCAGAAAAACAACCTGGCGTTAATCAGGCTATAATAACCGCTCGGCATGTTTTATATCGCTCCTATTTTGGCAGTGTGTGCCATTCGGCCGCATTATTTCTGGTCATAGGAAATCACGAAGGTGAATCAGGCTGGATTCTGGATGGTACCACCGGCAGCCTTCCCGTGATGGCCTCAAATACCAGGAACCTTTATTACCCGAATCCGGTACCCAATTCCTTTTATTCAGGTGATAACAAGCCTGAACAATTTGTCGGCCTGCGCGGAAATTATTACGCCTGGGAATGGGGCGATGCGTTGATTGTCGTTCTGGATCCGTACTGGTACACCCTGGTAAAACCCGATTGGGGCTGGACCCTGGGGGTAGATCAGTTTAACTGGTTTAAAAACACTTTAACTGCCAGCCATGCTAAGTATAAATTCGTGTTTTGCCATAACCTCGTAGGAGGCAGTGGCAACGATGCCCGCGGTGGTGCTGAATTTGCTCACCTTTTTGAGTGGGGCGGCAACAATACTGATGGCTCTTACGGCTTCGACATAAACCGTCCGGGCTGGGGAAAACCCATTCACCAGCTGATGGTGGAAAATCATGTTTCAATATTCTTTCACGGTCACGACCATTTTTATGGCAAACAGGAAAAGGATGGCGTGATTTACCAGGAAGTCCCGCAGCCATCAAACAAAAGCATCACTAATATGTCCGCAGCAGAATATGGTTATGTGAACGGGTTGTTCCTGCCCGGCCGCGGCTACCTTAAGGTTACCGTGACCCCTGACAGCACCAATATTAAATATATAAAGTCCTACCTCACTGCCGAGGAAAATGCCAACCATAAAAATGGAGAAGTAGCCGACTCCTATTCAGTAAAATCCTATTTCGCTTCATCCGACCAGGGCAATGAAATCCCTTCGTCTCTGAGGTTGGACCAGAATTTTCCCAACCCCTTTCACTTATTAACCACAATAAGCTATACCCTGCCAGCCGCCTGCCAGGTGCAGGTCGAACTGCTCAACATTGATGGGAGACAAGTCGCGATTCTGGCAGACAAATGCCAGCAATCAGGGAATCATAAATTGTTAATCGATTCCTTAAAACTATCTCTGGTTCCGGGCATTTATTACTGCCGGCTTACCACCGGAAAATACACTCAAACCATCAAAATGATCTGTATTGCTTAAAAAACAGATTCTGATTTATTGGAATTTCCTGCGCCTAAGGTGCCAGAAAACCCGATCAACGTCGTCAAAGAGGATAAATGACACAATCAATTTACCATGTCCAGTTTAGCAACAAAACTTCTGGCCACCCTATTTCTCAGTCTTTCCTTTACAGCACTGTTTCCCCAGCAGCACCTTAAATCCCGGTTGCCCGATACGGGTCAGACCGGAAGTTACACCTCCACACCTGGTGAGGATTCCGATTCCATAATCAACCCCCAATCCTTTACCGATAACGGTGATGGAACGATTACGGATAATATCACAGGCCTGATGTGGCAAAAAGTGGACGGAGACGAGATGACCTTCGAAAGTGCAGCAACCTATTGCGCAAATCTGGTGCTGGGCGGTAAGGACGACTGGCGGCTCCCCACCGGCATTGAGCTTTTCAGCCTGAATAATTATGACAACCTGAACCCGGCCCTAAACACGGTGTATTTCACTAAAACACTGGCGGAATATTGGTGGACGAGCGAGGTCCAGACAGGTGATGCCTCGAAAGTATGGGTGGTGAACGCCGGAGGTGGCATTGGTAATCATCCCAAATCGGAAACCATCAGTGCCGGCGGAATAAAACGTTTCCATGTCAGGGCGGTAAGAACAGCCAAAGTCCCAAACATTCCTGCAACCCGGTTCACTGACAACGATAACGGGACTATCACTGACAATTACACTGGATTAATCTGGCAAAAGCTGAAGGCACCTAACACCCTGAGTTGGGAGGAAGCGCTTGCTTATACCAAAACCGTTACTCTGGCAGGCAAATCTGACTGGAGGCTGCCAAACGTGAAGGAAATACAATCCCTGAATGATCCCCTGCTCTCCAGGCCATCATTTAATAAAACCTTTTTCCCGGATATCATTTCAGGAAATTTCTGGTCCTCCACAACACAGGAAAATTCTTCAGGCAGGGCCTGGGATATCAATGTTGATTACGGCATAGTATCCTATTCAGACAAGACCCTTAAAGAAAATGTTTTACTGGTCAGGGGTGGCCTCGATAATGCCAGTCTGAACCTGATTGAGGCGCTGATTCCGGGGGGTGAATTTGATATGGGCGACCACTTTGGTTTTGTCGACCCCAGTCATCCAAGCGATGAACTGCCAATACATACGGTTAAGGTTGACTCTTTTTATCTGGCAAAAACTGAATGCACGAATGACCAGTATCTGGCCTTTCTGAATGCCTCGCTTTTAACGGGATTGGTAGAGGTAAAGAACAACACTATTTACCCTGTAGGTGGAACAGATATTTATGGTTATACGCATGAATCAGCATCCTATTATAGCATAAGTTATGATGGCAAGGTTTTCTCCATGGCCGATTTTCGCGGTAACCATCCCGTAGTGGGCGTGATGTGGTGTGGAGCTGCAGCCTATTGCAACTGGTTAAGCGAACAGAATGGCCTTGCTTCCAGCTACAATCTGAAAACATGGGAATGCGATTTCACCAAAAACGGGTATCGCCTGCCAACAGAGGCTGAGTGGGAATATGCCGGAAGAGGCGGACACACCAACCCATATTTTAATTATCCATGGGGCAATGACCAGGACGTTACCAAAGCCAATTGGCCGGGTTCGGGCGATCCTTATGAAAGCGCTTCTGAAGCTTCGTGGCCTCTGACAACTCCTGTCGGGTTTTATGACGGCAAGCTGCATCTGAAAACCGAATTCAACTGGCCCGGAAGTGCCACAAGTTACCAGACCACCAATGGAGCAAATTCTTATGGTTTATTTGATATGGCCGGTAATGTGTGGGAATTCGTTAACGATTGGTACGGCCAGAATTATTATAGTATTAGCCCGAAGGATAATCCCACCGGCCCGGCGGTCGGATTTACCATGCCCGATGGAAAGGCTTATCGTGGAATGCGCGGCGGAAACTGGTACAATGGATATACCACTACATCTGTGAATGATGGCCATTCAAGGGTATCAAACCGCAACCCCTCGTATTACCGCGGACCCCAGGATCCCAATCATCCCTGGTATCATGTTGGGTTTCGTGTTGCCCGAAAAAATACGGGAAGTTCAACCGGAATAGATATCGGCGAAAATCCTCAAACAGGCTTGTCGCAATTGAACAATTATCCCAACCCCTTTCAAGCAGCCACAAACATACAGTTCGACCTCAGTAAGTCAGAAAACGTGAGTCTGACAATCTATGATTCTCTTGGTCAACCGGTTGCCACTCTTGTAAACCGGACGCTGAACGATGGTCCCCACATCTATCATTGGAACGCTTCAAATTATCCCCCAGGGATTTATTCCTGCAGGCTTTTGACTGATGATCAGCTACTAACAAACAGAATGATTTTAATAAAGTAAACCGATTTTAATGATGAAAAGGATCTGTTTAATATCAGCAATTTTGATTGCTGCAGTGTCCACTTATGCTCAGGAATGCTTTTTCATTCCGACCGAAACCCGATATTGGGATTCATCAAAGTCGTATAATGGCTACACGCTTTTTGGATCGGGAGGAACAACTTACCTGATCGATATGGAAGGGCACGTTATTCATTCCTGGCGGATCGGAACCAATCCGCGATTTACTGATAACGGCACCCTGCTTGATGCGGTAGGAGGTAATCCCAGCAACCAGAACCAATGGAAAGAGCTCGACTGGAACGGGAACACCATCTGGCAATATACGGAGTCGCGAAGTGGATACTATCCGCATCACGATTTCACAAAACTCTACAATCCGAAACTCAAGGATTCGACTTTCATGTATATTGCCAACAGGGATCTAACCTCCGCACAATGCCTGGCAGCCGGATGCGATCCGTCAAACAATTATACCGGCTCCCAGATGGATGCCGTGGTTGAGGTTGACCGATCGGGTAATGTGATCTGGGAATGGTGGTTCTTTAATCATGTGGTTCAGGACATCCTTCCTGGAAAATCAACCTATGGCGTTGTTAAGGACAATCCCGGAAAGATCGATCTGAATATGAGGGGCAATCCGGTGAAAAGCGACTGGCTGCACTGCAATTCCATGGATTACAATCAGGACCTCGACCTGGTGGTGGTTAATTCAGTTCACGGCGAGTTTTATGTAATCGATCATGGTAACACTTTTATTGCAGGCAAACCCGATAGTTCCATTACCCTCGCTGCTTCAACAAAGGGGGATTTTCTCTATCGCTTCGGCGATCCTGCAAAATACGATCAGGGCGATCCTCCTTCGGTTTTGGACAATTGGGAAAAGGCCACTTCGGGGCATAAGCAGATGGGCGGCGCACATGATATACAATGGATAAAAACCGGTCTGCCAGGTGCTGGAGATTTCCTGATATTCAACAACGGGCAGAACCTTTTTGAGCTTACTCCCCAATCCTATATATACGAGATCAATCCTTACCTGAATTCCGCAGGTAGTAATACAGGGAAATATGTTAATCCTCCAACGGCGGGCTATAATATCGTTAATTCACCAGATCGCAATCTGATGAAGGAGAAGAAAAATGTATCGAAGCAGATAGTCTGGAGATATTCGAGTAAAAACAACACCTCCTTTTTCAGCACTATAGGATCCAGCGCTCAGCGCCTGCCCAATGGGAATACCTTTGTCTGCTCGATGAATGACGGTCATTTTTTCGAAATCGCTCCCGCCGATACTTCCATTGTTTGGGAGTATATCAATCCACTTACCCACGATGGAAAGAAGAGAATTAAGGTTGATAATTATCCGACTTACAATGCTGCTTTCCGTGCTTACCGATACACAAGCGATCATCCCGCACTAAAGGGCAAGGACCTTACTGCCGGCGAAACTATTACCGGGTTTGATCCAGATTACCTTACTCCGGCTGATATCACTTCAAGCGAACCTGCCACTGGATATTCAGAGACCGGTGGCGATCAGCTTGCACAGAACTTTCCCAACCCGTTTTCTTATAATACCAGTATCAGTTTTATCCTGGAAAACGGTAAAAAAGTAAGTGTGGTGATATTTGACCTCTCAGGAAAACAGGTTAGGTCTTTACTCAACCAGGGCTGCCCGGCAGGCAATTACAACCTCACCTGGGATGGTACAAATGATGATGGATTACGAGTTCCGAACGGGATGTATTTCTACATTCTCACCGCTGACAATCAAAAAATCAGCAAGAAGATGATCTACTCAAGATAGAGAGGGGTTGGGGTGGGTACATAAAACATAAATTAAATACAAAATCAATGAGATCTAAAAGACTTAAGACAGGACTTCAGATTTTAATCCTTGTCCTGATCGCAGTACCGGCATTTGCACAAACCCGGACCGTCGGCCTTTTTCTTAACGATACAGCTAACGTTTACAAGGGATATACCCTTTTTGCACCCAAGCAATATACGGCAACCTATCTGATTAATAATGAGGGCCGGATGGTTCATAAATGGTCGGCAAGCCAGTATCCTCCCGGACAATCGGTATACCTTCTCGAAAATGGCAACCTTCTTCGTTCCTGCATGACAAAGGGTCAATTAAGCAGCGGCGGAGGTGAAGGGGGACGAATTGAAGAATACGACTGGAATGATAAACTGGTCTGGAGCACTGATTTTTCTACCGCTACCTATATGCAGCACCATGATATCAGACTCCTGCCCAATGGGAATATTATCATGCTGGTTATTGAAAAGAAAACTTATGCAGAATGCCTTGCGGCGGGTTTCGACCCATCAAAATTCCAACCGGAAATTCAATCCAAGGGAATGATGGTTCCGGATTATGTGGCTGAAATAAAGCCCACCTACCCCACTGGTTGCACAGTTGTATGGGAGTGGCATACCTGGGACCACCTGATCCAGGATTTTGATGCCACAAAATTGAATTACGGAGTTCCAAGGTTGCATCCTGAATTAATCGATTGTGATGGGGACAAAAAAAATCTTCCCGCATTCTGGAACCATATGAACTCCATAGATTATAATCCCGAATTCGACCAGATAGCACTCAGTGTAAGGGGAAACAGTGAAGTTTGGATTATTGATCACAGCACGACAACTGCGGAAGCCAAAGGACATACCGGAGGTAAGAGAGGGAAAGGAGGAGATTTGATTTACCGATGGGGAAATCCCATAACTTATGGAGCTGGGACCAGTTCCGACCAGCGGTATTTTCAGCAGCACGACGTGGAGTGGGTTCTTCCAGGACGTCCGGGCGCAGGGAACCTCACCTGTTTCAATAACGGTCTGGGCCGCGGGGGAACTACTGTCTACTCATCGGTCGATGAATTTACGCCGGCAGTCGATGCCGATGGCAATTATTCCATCACTGCTGGTTCAGCTTTCAGTCCGAAGGATTTGACGTGGACCTACCAGGGCACCTCGGCAAATCCACTATATTCTGAAAATATCTCCGGAGCTTATCGCCTTCCGAACGGAAATACGATTTTATGTTCGGGCACCGTGGGCCAGTTTCTTGAGGTGACCCAAGGAAAACAAATCGTCTGGAAATATATTTGTCCCGTTGATCAGTATGGCCCGATGATGCAAGGTTCTACCCCTCTTACAGATCCGGCACGCACAGGTGAAACAATGAATTCGGTTTTCAGGATTTACAAATACCCTCTTGATTATGCCGCCTTTATTGGCAAGGACCTCACTCCCGGAGATTTTGTCGAAAAGTACCCGACGTCGGTAGACAATCAGGAGCTTAATTCCGGGGATATTCATGCCTATCCAAATCCATTTAAGGATAAGATATTCCTATATGGAACAAAAGGTGATGAGAATTATGCCCTGCTGAATTCATCAGGACAAACGGTATGGTCGGGAAAACAAATCGGGCAGAAAGACTTTTCATCTTTGCTGCCCGGTTTGTATTTTTTAAAAGTTACTGGTGAGGCATCCGGCCAGACCATCAGAATTATGAAGCAATAATCTGCTTAGCTATCATTTTATTTCTGCGAAAAGACGAACCCAACTTTCACTTCATAATAACTGTGTGCATCGAAGGTATCCAAATAGTGATTAGTCTCAAAATAGACTACATTTCCTTTAGGCAGGCGCTTTGCCAGGGTAATTCCGATCCTGCTCATAAAACCATCATAGGTATCAGAAGAGTTACCGGAAATATCGGTCATGTGTTCGGTACCCATGTCATAAACGACAGCAAACCCTCTCCCACTTTATCGTACCCGTCGAGTAGAAATCTGAGCTACGGCAGGCAAAGCCAGGCCAATGATTATAATGATTGCAAATAGTTTTTTCATGATATTTTGATTTGGTCTCGTAATCTACTGAAACACAATTGAAAACATTAGCAAAAACTTCAACTTTTAGACCAATCTCGAAAACCTTACATTGGATTTCGGGAAATCCACCCCCATGGCAAAAAAGGAGAGAAGCCCCAAAATGAATGCAGCAACGGGAATTTCCCAACCGAATACCGGATGCAGCTCAACAACTTTCACCGGAATTATGGTGATAATTATACCCAAAAGGGCCGATATGATGGCAATCCACTGATAAAGATGAAGTCCATCGAAAATGGGTGTCTGGACCTCACCACGGTATGCCTCTTCCACAAACCGGCCAGTGGAAGTGAGAATCAGGTATAATCCGAACATGAACGAATAAGGCAGGTGGTGATGCCAGAGTGCCAGCATAACAAACCCGACAAAAAACAGCCAAACAATGGAATATAGCGGAGTGGGATGGATTAGCTTCCCCTTCAGGCCGGATAAACCGCAAACCCGGGTACGATCATGAAAGTATCGGATTCCCAGCCGGTCATCGCTGGTTGGTCTTCCGTGACAACAACCGTTAGCCAGACAGCGAAATCGTCCGATCGCCTGCACCCAGGGCATCAGAACAGAGGCTAAACCTATCAGCAACCATACATTATATCCCAATTGCCACAGAATCAGACTGGCAAAAATGATTCCAACAATGGCTCCATAATAACCGAAAGGACGCTTTAATTTATCCGATCCTTCGATCAGCTGGGCCCAGATAGCTGAACAGATCATCAGTACCACCGCAAAAATCAGAATGGCCCAGGCATATTCCCTGCCGGCCAGAATTCCTGCGTACAGAACTCCGAAAATTGCACCAAATCCTATGATGAAAGCATGATTGATAATCCTGACGGGACCAATCACCCACTCTTTCCATGAATTTGCCATCCGTTCAGCAAAGTTTTTCAGTAATATCCAGATGCTTAAATAATTGGCAGCTACGTAATAGATGAATATGGAGACTATCAGATGCTGGACCGAAGAACGGCAGTTAACGAGTTGTACCAGCCCCAGAAAAGTGGCGAAAACAATCAGGAGTATCACTAAATACCTGAACTGCTTCACATAAAACTTCAAAGAAAGAAGTACTAAAAACAATGGTATGCTGCCAAAAAGAAAGTTAAGGTTGCCGGGCAGATTGCCCATGGTGTATCCTGAAACAAAATATTGCGCTCCGGCTGCCGGCCATAACAGAGAAATATACACTGACAGGGCAAGTCCGGCTACTACCGAAATCAACCAATCCCGGATTAGATCCTGCCTTTTCAAAGTCATGGGAACGCCTATTATAAAAAACAGGCTAAGAAAACGAAGGGGCTCTTGCTCAAAGAATGTACTGATCTTCCATGATTTTCCAATCAGTGGATCAGCCCCTCCTGCCAGATATCCGACCATAAAGTTCGATAAAAGCAATACTATAAAAAACAACAAAATTGCAGCCAGCCTCTTCTTCAGAGTCACTCGGCTCTGTTCATTACCTCCCTGATCAAAGAAAGTTCGTATTTTCTCTCCGGGAAACCTTTGTTGCAAACCGATCTGTTCAAATCCCAGAACAAGGGAGGTCATAGCCAGAATGGTTATTGGGGTAACAAGCCATAATCCACTGGCCGATCCGGTAAGGACCGACATTCCACAAACCATGATTCCAAAACCCCAGTAAATCGGATGCCGTACCAGATGATATGGTCCGCGAGTGACAAATTTCTCGGGCGGATAAGCGTTCATTGGCAATCCCTTGCCAAACAGGACAATGGCCATCATTCCCCAGATCATGAGTGCGCCACCGGCAAGAAGAAGGACTGCGCCCCAGGTAACCGATTCGATCGGGGGATACTTAACAGCTCGACCGGTATGCCCGGCCCAAAACCATAGTAAAAGAGGAATTATCGCTACGAATAGCAGCGAATAAAGGATCTTTCCTAAAACCGGATTTAATTTTTTCATTTTCTGATACGCATTTTGATAACAAAAATCAGCATAGAAAAAGCAAGAAAACCTAATCCGTACCATAGGCTGTTCAAAGAGGCATTTAAGCCGGAATAGTCAGTAAAAGCGGCAATTATCGCTGCCTGAGAGGGATAAAATGCAGGAAGGTAATGGATAAGAGCCTGATTTTGAGCCTCAGCATAAAATATAGGGTTCTGCAGCCAACCTGCATCAATATTTGCCAATAACACAATGAAAAGAATCCCTTCAAGCTCCCCGGCGATCAAACTGCCAACCGCCAAACCATAACCGCCATAAACAAAGCCGGTGAGGGCAAGGCTGAATATCATCATTCCTGGATGAGAAACGTGGAAAAATGCAGCCGTGAGTAATCCAACGTATACCGAGATCATCAGGATCATCAAGGTTAATGCCAGAAGGTTCGATAATAGCAGTTCGAGGGGATGATACCCACACACCATGAGCCTTCGGTTTATCGTGCTATTTTTCTGGATGAGGTTCATAGCGAGAAATGACATTAAAAATCCGGCAATTGCGACCGCAAAGAACACCAGGGCCATATGTTTTTCACTGGCCAGGATAAATACCTTACCATTCATGGAAGCAATGCGGAATGGAACTTTCTGAATAGAAGTCGTGATGGCAACAACGGAGAAAAAAACGATCGGGATAACGACCAGAAGGATCAACACTATCCTCCTGCGAAAAAGCATCCGCAGGATCATGGATAAACTGGTCATTATTCGCCTGACATTCATTCCAGATATCCGTTTTTAAGATTATAGATCCGATCGAAACGATTAACCTCGCTCAACAAATGAGTGACAATCAGGATACTGCAACCCTGCGATTTCATGTGCCCGGTGATTTCCCAAAAACGAAAGTAGGT
The DNA here is from genome assembly GCA_903851365.1 of uncultured Bacteroidota bacterium. Classification (GTDB taxonomy): domain Bacteria; phylum Bacteroidota; class Bacteroidia; order Bacteroidales; family UBA12481; genus UBA12481. Next base: position 30,739 of record CAINOB010000014.1, on the reverse strand, counting down.
CTCCCAGTCAAACCCGTTATAGGGTTCATCGAGTATCAGCAAATCGGGCTGGTGCAGTAAGGCCAGCGATAGATTGAGCTTCTGGTGGGTACCCCCGCTCAGGTCCGACACTTTATCTTTCCGGTATTGTCTGAAATTCAACTGATCGAGCAGGAATTCACTTTGGGATTGCCAATTACTTTTCGCCAGACCATAAGCGGCTGAAAAATATCTGAAGTGCTCATCAACAGTTAATTGGGAGAAAAGAAGCGACTCCTGCGGACAATAACCAATTTTCCCTTTAATCAGAAAATCACCTTTGTCTGCCTTCCATAAACCGACAAGGATTTTTAGCAAGGTGGATTTCCCTGAACCATTTTCTCCCGCAATGCCATAGACAGTGCCTTCATCCATGCTGAACGATACGCCTTTCAGTACCTTTTTTTTACCGAAAGACTTGATCATGTTTTCAGCCTTCAGGATCATTTTAGCGGGGTTAAAAGGTGACTAGCTCATGAATTGCCCAACCTAAGTTAATGATTTCTCCGTCCTTTTCCAACTTTGTACGGCTTAGCCATTTCGTTTCATTGGCCATTAAAAACTTAAATGTCATGGATTTGTCGATCCCCGGAAAATGGCTTATCAGCCTTGCCACAAGACTCATTACCTTTTTCTCGGATTCAAGCACCACGCACCGGTCAAGAAAAAGTTTTTCTCCGGTTTGTGGTAGACCGATGGCTTCATCGGCAATTTCGCATTCATTTATCTGAGCTCCATTTTGCCAGATCCACTTATTCGTTTCATCCGCTTTCCACTGTATCCAAACTAAGTTTTGACCAGGTAATCCATATCGTCCCCATTGAAGCTTTTCAAGATTTAATTTCCAGGGTGGAATTGTCAGGATGAGTTGCTCGGCATATCCATTGGCATGAATATTCCTCTCCCCAATTTTCAGATGTACCCTGGAGGCTGGCTGATGGCAGTTCCAGTCGAGGTATCCTTCATCGGATTCAAATAATCTTGAACGGATAGGACTGGCCAGAGATTCCCACTGGCCTGAAATTCCAAAACGGGTATCGGTCCAGGTTAAGGAATTATCCTTGAGAACAGGGAATTTTACCTGGGTTAACCTTGAATTATTGGAAGTTCCTTTTACCGAATCAAAATTCAGCCAGCTTGTATAATGACTTTCAAACCCGTGCCATTTTAGCTTCGCAACATAGAAAATCATTGCCTCGCCCTCTTCGGTGATCAGATCGAGGTACCACTTATCGAGGTAAAAATTTTCGTGCACTTCGACACGGTTTATTTAGTCGTCATACCTCATGCCTCTTCCAGGGTGGCAGCAGCCAGAACAGGAAAGCAAGAATTGTGCAAGGCAATATCAGCCACAACGCAGCCATCATGATTCCTTCGGATCCTATCAGATGAAGCTTGAAGGTGGTAAATCCATAAAAACTTTTCGAAAACAGCTGACCGCCCACAACAACGTTCCATCTCATAAAGAAGATCCCGCAGAGTACCAGGATGCCGGTCATCATGTACAGTCGCTTCTTGAGTTTATTCCTGTTTTTAACAAACTGGAGCGTAGCAAGCGTAACCATTGGCACGATCATGCCCAGGAACCATTGAAACAGGAATAGTGTGTACGTCAGTTTCCCTTTTACAAGTATATCCAGAATATTGAATGATTCTTCGGCTTCGTAAATCCTGTGCACCTGATCAAGGCCTTCCAATGCAAAGTCAAGAATCAGCGCGATAAGCAGATATTTGGCAATCTCATTCAGGCAAGCCATATCGATGACCTGCTTTCGGATATAATTCACCACCATAAACACAATCATTACCAGGGCAATCCCCGATACCATGGCTGAGAAAAGGAAGATCACCGGCATAAGCACTGTAGACCACCAAGGATTGGCTTTGACCGAGCCGAATATAAACCCGACATATCCATGAAGCAGAAAAGCGGATGGGATACCGATAATGGTGATAAAATAACCCAGCTTGTCATCCCATTTGACCGTACTTTCCGAGAGATCGGTAACTCCAAGGGTTAGAATCTTGTATACCCTCTTCATCACTCCAGTTTTTTCCTGCGACCAAAGAACAATGTCGCGCCGATAATCGAGCCAAATCTCGAGCAGAAGCACCACCATGAGGTACCAGAGATAGACAAAGCCGAAAATAGCCATGGCTGAGGTCAGGTGAGGGGTGATCATGATCTCGTAAAACCTTTGCGGCTGTGCCAGGTGGCTGATGAGCGGCAATGTGGCTACCATCATGAAAGAAAGTGCGGTAAGAAGCGCAATGGTATAGGTCGGTTTAAGGACCTTTACTTTGAACACGCGTTCCAGTGATGCCAGGATGAAAGCCCCGGCAACCAGCCCGGTAATAAACGGGTACAGGACAATTAATATGCTCCAGTTGAGCTCAATCTCATTCGGATAGATATAGCCGTCGACTTTGGAGAGCATTTCATACAGATGCTGCATTTGTGGTTCCATTATCTTACCTCCGCCCTTAGTTGATTGTAGAAGACTTTCGGTTCCGTGTTCATGTGGGGTTTAAGAACCTGCCAGGAATGATCTTTCATGAACTTGACGAGCTCGCTCTTGGGATCATTGAGATCACCAAAAATCTTGGCATGTTTTGGGCAAACCTCGACACATGCGGGAAGCAATCCTTTGGTGATCCGGTGATAACACATGGTACATTTATCCACAACATGAGTAACCGGATGGATATAACGGCATCCGTAAGGACAGGCCTGAACGCAATAACGGCAACCCAGGCAATAGGTGGGATCGACCAGCGAAAGTCCTTCCGGACTGGTAAATGTCGCTCCTACAGGACAAACCTGAGTACAGGGTGATTTTGCACAATGGTTGCACATTTTGGGTACAAAAAACGACTTGAAAATTTCCTCATCGGGAAACTTCTGACTGAACCCGTCGATTCCTCCGTTTGGCGATTCAACATGAACGGTACCATCGTTGAGGATTGTATATTGCTCCACCCAGGTGCGAAAAAAGAAAGGTTCGCGGGGAACATTGTTTTCCGTTTTACAGGCATCGGCACAACGACCACAGCCAATGCATTTTTCCAGGTCGATGCCCATACCATACCACGGACCAGTTTTACTCTTGCGTTCGGTGGCATAGAGCAATGAAGCAAAAGGACTTGCTCCAGCGGATATAAATAAGCCCCCGGCTACCATGGCAGCCTTGCTTAAAAAGTCGCGTCTTGATTTTACTTCGTCTCTTGCCATGGGCTGTGTGGATTATGACATTTAGTACATAGCTCACCCTTATTATGTTCTTTCAGATCTATCTGCTTGATGTTATCGGCCTTACGGGCAGCATTCTTCGCATGGCAGATTCCGCAAAACTCCCGGGTATTGGGCTTTGGGGGTGATACAACAACTGAATCTACTGAACTGATGTGGATACGACCCGCACCGTGGCACGTTTCGCAGGACAGGGATGCATGCTCATTAGCCATTTTCAGGACCATCATATCGTCGTGACATTCGGCACAAGCTTTCTGTCCGGTATACTCAGGAACCTTCAGCTTACCCTCTTCAAGAGCAAGGCCGCGGTAATGTCCGAATTCACCGAACGACTTGGGTGTCAGAAAATATTTTAAAGTCAAAAACAGCCCTATAAAAAGGACAAAGAGCAAAGCAAGCCGCTTTATTTGTGGAGGCATAGCTTAGATTGATTAGGTAGGGGGAAATATATACAATTATTTTCATAATTATATAATGCAATACAACCCGAAAAAAATCAAAGTCTGGTCGGCTATAAATCCCGGTTGAAAAAATGGTTGCCTTTTGGATTGTAAATCATGTTCAGGGCACCAGGAATTAATCGAATATCAAACTTTTGAGCAAAGTTGAGTTCACCATCAACGTGAAAAGGAACTTTTTTATCAAATTCAATGGCAATCTGGGCTGTTTGATGGTAGTCAACCTTAGGGTCGTTGATATGGGTGCCTTTTGGAACTTTTAATAGTATGTTGAACCGCTGAAACAGGTTTAGCTTTTTAACATTGCATACATCTAAAAGGCCATCATTCGCAATTGCTCGCGGGGTGATGAAAAAACTGCCTGCAAATCTGCGGCCAATAGCAACGGTATTCATAAAGCAGGTCGATCGGCTTCGCTGATCTCCGGATATCTGGGTCATTTGTTTCTCCTTAAAGAAAAGGAGGGTTTTTACGATATGCCAAATATATTTATACTGTCCGCCCAGTTTAACTTTTCCGGGTTCAATATAATTTTCGGCAGCTACCTGGGCATCAAAACCAAGGCCCATGCCGTTCAGAAAATACTTTCCATTGCATGAACCTACATCCATAGCCATGGTATGACACTCAAAAAAGGTTTTCCAGTGGGATTCGTCAAACCGGTTCGGAAATCCAAGGATCTGGATAAAATCATTTCCTGTCCCGGCGGGAATAACGCCAGCTACAACATCCATATTTCCAATCAGAGGCCTGGCTATCTCATTAATGGTTCCGTCGCCGCCAACTCCAATAATATATTTATAGCCCTTTACTGCCGCTAATTCGGAGAGTTCAGTGGCATGACCGGAATATTCGGTGTAAACCACATCAGCATCGATTCCGTTTTTGTGAATCATTTCTTCAACGGTGGATTCATACTTTTTTGCGAATCCATTGCCTGCGATGGGGTTTACAATAAACATCCATCTTTCTTGATTTGTAGCTGGTTGTGTCATCAGTAAGCCAATTTATTATTGTCTGATCGGTTATATGCTGATTCAATAACCACCTTCACTTTATTCAGGATGGCGTGGTCATCGTGTGCCTCAAATTCTTCCCATTCAATGGGTTTATGGATTACTACCTCCACTTTCGATTCAAAATTGATAGAAAACCGGTTCTTTGGTTTTAACAAAAAGAATCCATTGAGTGTAACAGGTAAAACACTCATTTCGGTAGCCTTGAGAATATGTACAAATCCTTTATGAAACCGGTTGATATGACCATCGGTAGTGCGGGTGCCTTCCGGGAATATAGCGATAGTTTGAGTGCCCGACTTACTGAGCAGGTGGCTGAGCATCTCCTTGGTATTGCGCAGATCGCCTGTTTTCATCGGTACATAATGGGTAAGCTTCAGCACCCGGCCAAACAGGGGAACATTGAGCAGGCGTTCCCGGCCAAACCAGGAAACACCCGGATAAAACGAGAGGATAGCCATGATATCGAAAAGGCTGGCATGATTGGCGAGCAGGATATAATTTTTATCCTTATCGATATTCTCCATACCGGAAATCCGGAGTCGTTTGCCTAATAAAAGAAAGATGGTCCGCGCCCAGAATCTCATGATCCTTCTGATAGGCTTTTTCCAGTTGACAGCTGCAACAAGCAAAACCATCAGCACACATATCGAAGTAAATAAATACAACAGGAAAAATACGGCCACAGAAATGACCCCATAGAAATGGGAACGCCTGATGATTTTCTTATTCATATTTCTCTCCCCGACGGGAAAGTAAATAAAAGAAAATCTATAATGCAATTAAAGCCCTAGTTTTTAACACATCTGACTGAGAATCCGCTGGTTTTGGTGTATTTCCAGCGATAGACTCCTTCAGCGTGATAGATGAGTCCACGGCCCCAGGCGTGTGTTTCATCAGTATAAGAGGAGGACCAGAAACTGGTGAGATCGCCAATGAAACTATAAGTATTATCCTCATAGATACCGGAAGGGATGGCGCTGAAACGAACCGTATTTTCGCCGGTCCCTCCCGAGTTCCAACCTTTTCTGGCTTTAAGCGCGATGCCTACGGCGCCTGAAATACGCCAATCCAGACTATCCGCATCTGATGCTTGCATGCCCGCGAAGATTTCCAGTTTCTTCCATTCCGCATCGGAGGGCAAGTGCCAACCGGCGGGACAAACCTTCATAGCATACGCCCAATTATAAAGCCGCCCATAAGTATCGCAATTACCCTCGGCAGCATTATAGCACCACCAGCCTGTACTATCGGTCAGATTATATCGCATATTTTCAGCCATCCAGGTCTGTGTGCCAATATTTACATAGGCATATGTCTTACCATCACGGGCATCCGTAAAATGGCCATCGACATCGGTCAGCGGCTCGATACTATTGCAAGCTGCGAGAAAGAAAATCGAAAGAAAGATCGTTAGACGTGAAACGGAAGACAAGGAGCGGTAAAAAGTGACATAGCTTTTCATGATACAAAGGTAACGTTTCTCTATATCACCTTGGTATGCGTTGGTTTTGTATATTTGGACAACTAATACAATTCTATGGAACGCACCGCGAACTGCCTGAAGAAGTTGGACAGGATGAATAAGACCCTCCGTCATGAGGAAGCCGACCGCGTGCCGGTGAGCGACCTTTTTTGGGGGAGTTTCCTGGAAAGGTGGCGCAAGGAACTAAATCTGCCTGCGGATGCATCTCCTTATGATTACTACGACCTCGACTGGCAGGTAACCGTTCCAAATATGGATCCGCATATTATGCCTTTTGAGGTTATTGAAGAAACCGATGAACGGATTACGGTAAAAACTGGTTTTGAAGCAATTATCACCAAAATATATGTTGATCCGATGCCCCGGTTCGACCGGTTCCTGACCAATGAGATCGAAATGCTGAAAGATTTTAAGTTCGATGATCCCTGGGACGACAGGCGATATTTCAGCAATGGCGACAATCAATTGGGCGGTATGGGCGACGGGTTTTCAAGAAATACCCCGGCATGGATCGAGACTGTAAAATCTATCTGGCCTAATTTTCCTGTTTATGGAAGCGTCTGCGAAGGCCATGAAACACTCTGGCGCATAATCGGTTCAGAGAATACTCTATTATGGAGCCTGATGTATCCGGATGAAATGGGAGCGTTTATTGCCAGGATCAATGAATTCATGCTGGGCATCACAAAAGCACAAATAAAGGCTGCAAACGGATTACTCGATGGAATGGTTATCTGGGGAGACGTTGCCTATACCTACGATCTGCTCTTTTCGCCTGAATTCTGGCGCGAAAATTTCAAACCCGGTATCAAAGCAATGGTTGATGTGTGCCATGAAGCCGGAATCCCGGTAATTTACCATGGCTGCGGGAATGTTAAAAGGATATTTGAAGATTTCATTGAACTGGGTATAGATGCCTATAATCCACTCGAAGCCAAAGCCGGTCTGGATGTCGTAGAGCTGCGAAACCAGTATGGGCACCGGATGGGTTTCTGCGGCAACATGAATGTTATGGAATGGGCCGACTGCACTCAGGAAGAGCTGAAGGACATTGTCCTGCGCAAGCTCAATGCTGCCAAAGGTGGTGGTTTTATTTTTCAATCGGACCACTCTGTCCCAAACACCGTTTCAGCGGCAAACTATGATTACGTGGTCAAATTGGTCAGGGAATACGGTAAATATCCTTTAAATCTGGGTACTAGCGATATTCCGATGGATTGATTAAAGAATAATATCATTAGCCTCCGGTTTCAACCGGGGGTTCTTCGGTTTCAACCGGGGGTTTTGGTATTATCTAATTCAATTTGATTATAAAATCGAGTCCGTCTTTTACATCACCATCAGGTCCCGGTTTAACCGAAAACGGTATGCCATCGGGCGTGGCTGTCATTCCTATCTTTTTCATTTGTTCGGGGTCGATCCGGGCAATATATGACCCTGCGGGCAGTCCGAGGAAGCTGAAATAACCATCGGGTTCTGTTAGTGTTTTGCCAAAGAACTTGCCATCTTTTGTATAGAAGTTTACAGTAATCCTGCCCTGACCCTTATCACCGGCAGGACCTCTGAGGGTTACCACACCAGCGCCTTCCCCCATAATGGTGATTGGGATTTCTACCAGCTTGAACTGGTTTGGATCCACCTCCACCCGCACATTTTTCAACCGCATCTGCCAGGCAATATTATCAAAACTGAAACTGTTCAGTTCGATCAGGTAACTCATGTAAGGCTCCAGATCGAATATCCGGATGACTGAATCGCGCCTGCTCTGCTCTACCCGGCCCCCGTTGATGCTGATCTTGAGTCCGAGAATTTTCGTTTCACCCTTATCGTACTTATTGTTCCCGTTAATATCGAGGAACGGCATCATGATAATTCCTCCTTTGCCAACACTGGTTCGGCTTGAGGCACCCATATATTTTGTTTTCGGGTCGACCAGCAGACTACCGCTGGCGGTCTCTGAGAAAGTATGCAAAGCATTACTTTTCCGGTAATTGAATGCGGTTTGTGCCCCTCCGAATTCATATCGGAATCCAAACTGAATATTCTGGAGACTGGTCTTGAAATTATATTCGTAAGATGCATTAATATAACCTCTGCGCATAAACTGCTTCTCCACTTCGCCCTTCACGAGCATGAATTGCATGGAGGAGTATTCAAACTGTGCCTGGGGGCGGAAAGTTATTTTAGCCGGCAGCCTAACGCCAAGAGAGAGATTGCTGTATATATAGGGATTCGACAAGTCGGCCAGCATCGCATAGGTGGTTAAGTTGGTGCTTACTCCGAAAAGCACACCGGACAGCAGCCAGTCTACGGTAAAATACTGGTTGGTGGGCATGATATTCTGAGAACCGGAGAACCGTGAATAGATGGAAAACCCCTGCGCTTTCAGCGGAAAGGAAACCGATATTTTGCGCTCTTCGAGATAATTAAAATTGATGGCTGTCTGATTTGGATCGTAACGGGTGTAATTCAACTCAATCTGAAAATTCTTGGAATTGCGATAATTCAAAATTCCCTTTGCTCTTACCCCGTAGGTATAATCTCCTGAAAATAAGATATTCGAACCCAGACGAATGGAAGTATTAATGAATGGCATAAACTTGCCTGAAGTCACCGACGAAAGATATTCCACCCCAGCTCCGATGGCCATTGACTTGCCAAGTCCATAGTTGGCATTAAATCTGGAAAACAGACTATGGAGGCTATCCTCCACCATACCGGCACTGGCCGTATACTGGAATTCTTTTGCCGGAAGAAAATTATAAGGAATGGTTATGGTTTGCTCCTTCGACCGTTCCTCCCCAAATGTTCCATAGAAACGCAAAAGCACATTAGTTGTACCATACATCAGGGGAACCTCGAAAGTAAAAAAGCCAGAAGCATCGGCTTTCTTATAATCCACAAGCACATTGTTAACGTACAATTCCACTGCCCAATCTGGTTCGGTATAGTCAGTAAGCGTATAACTGCCAAATGATCGCCGGTAGGTGGTTGGCGCATTCGTCACCTGTACGCCGATTACCGGATTAAACAGGGAAGCGGTTGCCTGCGATGCAATCTTACCTGCACTCACCTGACGAAACACTTTACGGTCATTGTCAACCAGGCGCCACAGGTACTGCTGATATTTCTCAATGAAAGGCTGACCTGCAGAATACTGAAGTAAAACTTTTGCCTCGCCACCCGCGACAATCCCTCCAAGTCCCAGGTTGACCCGGCTCTGAGTTTGGCCTCCAATCTCCTGATTTGCTGTAACGGCCCAATCCGCCATACCAAACTTGAAGAGCGGATGGCCGGCAGGAAAGGTGGTGTCGGCTTTAACCTCCCCCTTCATTTTAACAATATTGGTGCGCATGAATTCCAGGCGCATATCGCGTATCACCGGCAGTTCAATTTTGGTATTCATAATGACTGATTGGCTTCGGAAGTTGAAAATGCAATCCAATCCAAAGACTTCCCCAAAATAATCTAACCGGAGGTACAAACCGGTCTCGGTACGGACCATGGCATCCGGTTTTAAATCATACACCTTTTTGTTGTAGACAATCCGGTTATGAATTTTATCGATCACGTATTTTGATTCCGGATTGATAAAAAAGCCAGCTATCGAGTCATAAGTCGGAGACGGTGTGTTCTTGATTTTCAGGAAATCGAAAATATCCTGAACCGGCAGATAAAGCTTCTCATTGAGGTATACTGCCGGCACATCGATTCCGCCAACTCTTTGTACCATTAAGTTAACCACGATCTCCTCCATGTCCGACTGGGCCTCCGCTTCCGGAGCGGCGAATAAAACGAAAAGCGATAGGCAAAAGACCCATCGCAAAAAGAAGGATTTATATGATTTCCGAACGACTTCCAAATTCGTTAAAATTATTCCTGCATGAAAATCACTGAAAATGTTCCGGAATAATACCCGGCCGGTGCTGCGTTAAAACTCAGAGTCCCACCAATATTCACTCCGGTATAATCGCCCATGGCAACAAACGGGGAAGCAGGATAGGAATTGCCAAGGGTGAGGGTGAGAATGGCACCACCAGGGCCTGTTAATTGAGAGGGTCTTCCTGTATCAACATGAATAAAGGTTCCCGGCAAAGCAGTAACAATAAACAGAGCTGCAGAGGAACCACTACCCAGAAGGATAACATTCCCTGAATAAGTTCGCTGGCCATTAGTATCAACGGAAACTGTTTTTGCACCGGCGGCACCCACACAGAAAGTTCCAAAATCAAGACTTTGCATGATATATACCCTGACAGAGATTGGCTTCGGTGGCTTTTGCTGAGCCTGAACAGGTGCAAAGAATCCCACCGCAAAAATCAAAAATAAAAGAGGCATCAACAACCTCCGTCCCGATTGTTGAATTTGACTATTCATAATTTAATCTCAATAATATTTTTTCTGACTGAACTCTCGTGGCTGATCGCACCGTTACTAAATAAAGTCCGGCATTCACCGTTGGATTAATCTGCACCGTTTCGGTTCCAAAAACCTTTTGCTGGCGCACTATCTGGCCTGACATATTTGTAATCAGCAGCTCTCCGCTTGTATTGTATGGGAGATTTACCTTGACCAGCAGGAGGTTTGCTAAACGATACAATTTAAATAGATTTTTTGTGATTTCTGCGGGATCATGAATTTCGACACTGGAGAATACCAGCGAAAAGCGCTGATTATATTCTCCGGCTTTCAGGTTAATTCGATACTCCGGTATCTGCTGCAAATCCTGAAGCAAGCCCTTTTCGGCATCCACCAGATACAAATGCAACCCATACGGGAGCCGGCTGATATCCTTGGCATTAAAGGTTATCCATCCGTTAGTCAGCGTATGGATTCCGAGAGGAATTTCCTTAATGCTGTCAGTAATATAAGGCATTCCATTGATGGAGAGCTGCCTGGCTTCCAGTGAGAATGTGTACAAATTCGGAACTGTGGGATCGGTATTCTTCAACTTTAAGGCATCTCTTCCGTTATCAAAACTTTGAGTAGCTGAGCCATCAAAATAAATGAGAGCGACGTCTTCTACCGGATTTGCTGTTTCCAGAGTCGCAGTAAACCGGAGTATCTCGCGGCCATCAAAATTGGCTTTCTTGAACAGTGGGTTAAGATCGTTCGTCCTCACTGAATTTGTTACTCCGAGTGTCCCTGTCACCGGGAAAGCACCGTTGGTAACATGAACAAAGAATCCCTGCATGGAGGCAATAATATTATCACCATTTCCTGTTCTGACTCCGTTGACATAACTGCTGTAAACGCCTTGATACTGAACCGAGTCATCAGCTGCTGCATTATTGGTAGTTGCACTGGCATTAAAGAAGTAAATCGCATTATCGATATTGGTTTTGGTCCATCCCGATGCATTCCAGTCAATGGGCGAAGGGTACGGGTTTCCTGCCAGGTTAAAGCCCTGAGTAAAGGTTCGGTTGTGGCTTTGGAGGGTTCTTTGCAAGGAGCCATTATTGACTACCCCGGTCAGGTCGGCAGTTTTGGGGGCTGAAACCTTGCCGAAGTTAGCTGCATAGCCTTCCAGCACATTGAGCGGGTTGGCTTGAGTTGTGTATGCGGTCCAGCCCGACATAGCTACCCCTGCTGAGGCTTCGTGGTTCTCATTGTAATTGTAAAACGTGGGGAAGGTTGCACTGAGGTTTATGTCATCGGCAAACTCGCTCACGGTAGAAGATTGGAACGGAGAACTGAAATATTTGTACCCGAAAGCTGTCGGCAGGTATCGTTGCATGATCACACTTCCCAGTACGTTGCCTGAACCGGCACCGTCAATCAGGGCAGTCTGACCCGATGTCGAGACTAAAATCAGGTATCCGTTTGAGGTAAGATCTCCGGTCTGAGCTTTAACAATTCCGGTCACTCTTAAAGTATCTGCCAGAGTGGCTCCAGCAGAATTATTAACAGTTAAGTTCAGGATGGTACCAGTGGCAAACGTTCCGGCAGGAATTACCTGGGCTGCTGCTCCTTTCATCTCAATCGTTCCGGCCGTAGCGGTAAAGGTACCGCTGTTGGCAATGGTTCCGGCAATTTGCAGGGTCTTGCCAATCACGGTCAGTGATGATCCGGTATTTATTTCCAGATTTTTCGACATTCCGTTTGGACTTGTATTGAGTATAGGCTTATTGGTCACATTCGGAATAAGGACATTCGTTGTCAGGTCAGGTACAACATTGCACGACCAGTTGCCGGGTGTATTCCAGTCGGTACTCACATTTCCTGTCCAAACCAGGTCGTGAATAATGGTTACCTGAGCGGTTGTGGTGTAGGTGCCGCATCCGCCTGCAGGCAATAAAGTGTAAGTCACAGTGTATGTTCCGGCAGTACTTGAACTTGGGGTTACATCTCCGTTATTCGCATCGATTGAAAGTCCTGCAGTGGAGCTGTATGTTCCTCCGGCTGTCGCGGTTCTGGTAACTGATTGAGGTCCGATGAGGCTCGTACAGAAAGGTGAACCAGCATAAGATATAGTACCCGATGGAATACTGGTTATGGTCACAGAACAGGTTGCAGGTACCTGAGCACAACCGCCTGTTGATGGGATCGTGTAGGTCACTGTGTAGGAACCAGCAGTACTGTTGCCAGGATTTATTGCGCCACTGCTGGAATTGATGGACAGTCCTGCAGGAGATGCTGTATAGGTACCTCCTGTATATGCCGCAGTCCCGCCTAAGGTCACCGGCTGATCAGTTAAAACTGATTTACAGAATGGTGTTCCGGAATAGGAAATTGTTGCAGACGGCAATTGAGTTATTGTAATTCCGGATGTAGCGGATACAATTGAACAACCATTTGCAGCAGCAATGGTATTGGTCACGGTATAGCTGCCGGGAGTACTCAGGGATAAATTAACCTGACCGGTGGTATTACTGACAAATACCAGGCCTGCCCCCGAAGAGAACGTACCGGCCACTCCTCCACCGCTAAATGTTGGAGATGGATTTGCCGAATTTGAACAATAGGGAGTCCCGGAATAACTAAACGTGGCGACCGGAAGGTTAGATATTGTTACGGAGGTCGTAACCGGTACCGAGGAACAACCGCTGGACGCTGGAATGGTATAGGTTACGGTATAAATTCCGCCAGCACTTGTGCTTGGTGTAATAGCTCCTGTCCCGGAATCGATTGTCAATCCGGCCGTGGAACTGTAACTGCCACCTGTGTAAGCACCTGTTCCGCTTAAGGTAACTGACTGGGGCAAACTGATTGAATTACAGAATGGGGTCCCCGCATAGCTGATAGAGGCTGTGGGTACCGCAGTTATCGTAACTGAGGTGGTGACAGGAACTGAAGAACAACCACCCGATGATGGAATGGTATAAGTTACGGCATAAACTCCGGCGGTGCTTGTGCTTGGTGTAATATCTCCCGTTCCGGCATTTATTGTCAGTCCGGCAGTTGAGCTAAAGGACCCGCCTGTGTAGGCACCCGTTCCGCTTAGGGAAACCGATTGTGCTGAGCTTATCGATTTACAGAATGGGGTTCCCGCATAACTGATAGATGCAATTGGCACCGCTGTAATGGTAACCGAAGTGGTTACTGGAACTGCGGCACACCCCCCTGAAGTGGGAACAGTATAAGTTACGGTATAGGTACCGGCTGTACTGGTGGATGGAGTAATAGCACCGGTTCCGCCATTGATGGATAATCCTCCGGTAGAGCTATAGGTTCCCCCTGTGTAAGCACCCGTTCCGCTTAATGTGACAGATTGTGGTGTGCTTATCGATTTACAGAATGGGGTTCCGGCATAGCTTATAGAAGCAGTTGGTACTGCAGTTATGGTAACCGAAGTGGTAACCGGAACTGCTGCGCAACCCGCTGAGGAAGGTATTGTATAGGTTACCGTATAGGTTCCGGCAGTGCTGGTGCTCGGGGTAATACTTCCGGTTCCGGTATTGATAGTAAGTCCTGCAGTAGAACCATAACTTCCTCCCGTGTATGCACCCGTACCGCTTATTGTAACCGTTTGCGGAGTGCTGTTGGATTTACAGAATGGAGTTCCCGCATAGCTGATAGCGGCAGTGGGAACAGCAGTTATGGTTACAGGTGTTGTTACGGGAACCGATGAACAACCACCTGATGCCGGTATGGTATATGTTACTGTATATGCACCGGCCGTGCTGGTACTTGGAGTGATGGCGCCGGTTCCTGAATTGATAGTCAGACCCGCAGCAGAAGTATAAGTACCTCCGGTATAAGCTCCGGTTCCGCTTAAATTTACCGATACCGTACCCACGATGGATTTGCAGAATGGAGTACCGGTATAGCTGATGGTTGCGGTTGGAATCGGAGTAACTACTATCGTTCTGGTAGTGGTTTGAGCGGTTCCGCATGAGCCGCTGGTTACCTGACAGTAATAATCCGTAGTCGCGAAAATGTTTCCGGGATTATAAGTTGCTGATGTTGCACCAACGATACTACCGGTACCGGTATACCACTGATAGGTATAGGATCCTGTGCCACCACTGCCGGAGGCAGTCATTATTCCAGGGCCGTTTCCATAACAAATAGGTGTAATTCCACCGCTGATGCCCGCCGTTAAGGTTCCATATATAACGATGGATGTGGTTGCTGTGACTTCACCACAACTACCGGCTGCGGTAATCGTATAAGTTACCGTATAATTTCCGGCGGTACTTAAACTTGGGGTTATAGCGCCTGTTGATGCATTGATTGATAAACCTGCAGGTGAGGCTGTATAGGTCCCCCCGGCTGTTCCGGTTCTGGTGACAGCCTGGCCAACTGCCAGACTTTTACAGAACGGAGTTCCGGTGTAGGATATCGTAGCTGCTGGTAGTGCAGTTATTGTTATTGGGCTGGTAGCAGTAACGATTCCGCAACCACCTGATGCAGCAATAGTATTCGTAACGGTATAG
Organism: uncultured Bacteroidota bacterium; assembly: GCA_903851365.1. Lineage (GTDB taxonomy): Bacteria > Bacteroidota > Bacteroidia > Bacteroidales > UBA12481 > UBA12481. The sequence continues at coordinate 15,629 of CAINOB010000014.1, read as the reverse complement.
GATCCCGGAGTGCTGGCAACCAGATTTATCTGACCTGTAGAGGCACTAACGAAAACCAACCCGGCGGTCGATGAAAATGTTCCAGCTACGCCTCCACCGCTAAATGTCGGAGAAGGATTAGACCCATTTGAACAATAGGGTGTTGCCGTATAACTAAAGGTGGCTACCGGTAAAGTTGTTATGGTAACTGAAGTGGTCACCGGAACAGAGGAGCAGCCGCCCGATGCCGGTATCGTGTAGGTTACAGTATAAGATCCTGCTGTGCTTGTGCTTGGAGTAATATCTCCGGAGGTGGAGTTGATAGTTAAACCTGCTGTCGAGCTAAAGGAGCCCCCGGTATAAGCACCCGTCCCGCTTAATGTCACAGATTGACCCGCACTTAAGCTTTTACAGAACGGAGATCCGGCATAACTGATTGTGGCTGTAGGAATAGCAGTTACAATAAAGGCTCCGGATATTGCACTCGTTACGGCCGGACCGCATGTCCCTGTCACCGTGCAATAATAATAAAGTGTCCCGGCAACTGAATTCTGGGGAGTGTATGCATTGGTTTGCGCGCCGTTTGCAGCTCCAAGTGATGTCCCCCCGCTATTAGCTGCACTTGTGTTACTATACCATTGATAGCTTAACCCAGCCCCGGTTACTGATACTGAAATCGGTGTGAATGCGCTATTGATACATCTTGTCTGGGCTGCGGTGGATTGGCTTGTTAGTGTGGTTAATCCACTGATGATAATACTGATCGGATAGCTGTTACTCACACAACTGTTAGAACTGTTTTTAACAAAGAGATTGCCGTTATAGGTTCCGGAAGGAGCTCCACCAGGTACTGTTATCGCTATCTGGCTTGCGGGCAGGCTTGTTACCGGAACATTCGAGAACCCGTTGGAAAGCGCTGTAGCATCGAAAGTAATACTGTATTGGTTTGCTCCTCCGGTTGTGGCACTGTAGCTGAGTGTGGCTGAGGTAGTACCCGAACAAATTGCGGGAATTGCAGTAAAGGTTATGGTTGGCAAAGCATATACTGTAGCAATAACTTCAGAACGGGTGGAGGTGGTACATCCGCTGTTGGTTCCATCTACCCAATAAGAGGTTGTTGTACTGATAGTCGGCGTTGTAAAATCATTTCCGGTCCCGATCGAACTTCCTCCAGTCTGAGCGGTGTACCAATTTACTGTCCCGATGCTGGCGCTGGCATGAAGGATCACCGTTCCCGATCCGCAAACCACCCCATGCGTAATACTCTGAATGGTTGGTGTGGCATAAACTGTTGCCGTAACTGCCAGTCGTGATGGAGACTCACAGCCACCATTAGTTTGGCTGGCATAATAGGTGGTCCCGTTGACCAGGTTTGTGCTTGATGCTACTAAAGACCCGCCGCTGGCTGCATTGTACCAGACAATTCCAGATCCCGTGACTGACAGGCTGCTCACTTTCGGCGCACTGCTGCTGCAGAAACTCTGACTGGCACTGCCTGTTGGGGCTGATACAGAATTTACCGTGAGCACCGGTTGATGTGTTAAAAAGGTTGTGGTGCAGCCGCTGGCTGAGGTGGCTGCGATTTTGTAGGTAGTGGTAGAAGCGGGTATATTTGCCTGAAGAATAGTTAAATTCAGGTTGCTGCCTGCTCCGGTACCCGTAACCGCCGGAGTTAATGACGCACCGGCAAGGGTTTTCAATTCATAGATTACACCGCTTTGGGCTGACGTAATGGTAAAGGTGGCATTCCCACCGGCCGGATTACACACAGAAGGATCAGAAACAGACAGACCGGTACTGATAGCCGGGTCAGCCGCCGGCTGGGTAACAGTAAAGGAGAAGGTGCTGCTGGCCACACTGTTTGCATCAGTCACAATAAGGTTATAGGTGCCGGCTGTCAAGCCAGTCTGATCTTCAGCAGTGGCATTAAGTCCGGTCCCATTTGAGGTGGACCAGGCATAGGTGTAAGGTGAGACACCTTTGGTAACTGTTACATTTAAAGCCCCATTATTACCTCCGTTACAGGAAACATTTGTAATGGCGGAGGTGGCTTCCATGGCTGGATCGCCGGTAACTGTAACGTTATCAAAAAAGTGAGATATTAAAGTCGATGCTTCTTTTACAGTAATCCTGACAAGGAGGTAACTTGCATCCGGTACATTGGTGCAGGCATAAATGGGAGCTCCGGCTGTGCCGCCATAGTCATCATAATAGGCCCCGGCATTTGGTGAGCTTGGATTAGCAAAGGGAGAATAGGAAACACCTCCATTGGTGGAGTATTCAAATTTTATATAGTCGGAAGTTCCAAGAGTACCTGTTTCCCAGGTATCAACTTTAATATTGAGGTTCGTATAAGACCGGATATCAATGCTTTTCGAAAGCCAGAACGTTCCGTTCTGAGCTGTTGATCTCATAGTGTTCAACTGTACAGAAAAATTATTTGAAGCTGCACTGGTGGTCCAGGCACCGGAGGAGCCATTTTGTGTATTATTTGCATATGTGAACTGTTCAAGCCAGACAGTTCTAGTACCGGAAATGGAACAATTTGCCGGGAAATTTACAGTCACGGTTGCGTCAAGAAAAGCAGAATTATTTGCTAAGTCCTTGACAGTTAATCGAACTGTGTTAGGCCCTACATTACTTGCGTTAAAAGTAGTCTTGTCCAAGGTCAGTATAAGGTTGCCTGCACTCGTGCAATTATCGGAAGACCCATTGTTTATTTCAGCTGGTGTTATGGTTGCGTTTCCACCGGAGTCAAGTGTTACACTGATATTTTGAACTACTACGGTCGGCGCGGTCACATCAGCTGCTGAACCCACAGTTACCTGTTTGGTATTGGAACATCCATGGTCAGTGTCGGTCACGGTAACCGTATAATTACCCGCAGCAAGCCCGGTGGCTGTCGCTGTTGTCTGGACGGGTGATGAATTCCAGGAATAACTGTAGGATGGTGCCGGTGTGGTCCCAGGCGAGGAGGCCGAAACGGTGGCCGAACCATTACTGGCACCGCATGAAGCATTCATTATAGTTCCCGTCGTTATCACCGGTGATGGGTAAACATAAATGCCTGGTGCATCAGCCGATGTACTGCACCCATTAGACCCGGTAACCGAAACTGTGAAAAATTGGGCCTGATAGGTAGTGATTGCGGGAGTGTAAACTGGGTTACTAATGGAAGAATTGCTTAAGTCGGTTGTCGGATTCCATAAATAGGAAGCTCCTGCTATTGGGGTTGCAGTTAATTGAATACCCGCACCGTTGCATCCTGAATATGAATTTGCTGTGGCAGTTACAACCGGCCTCGACTTAACAGTGAGAATCACATCGTCGTGCCCATGGCAGGCAGGAGAATCTCCGGAAACATCCTGAGCTGTGATGGTAAACCAATAAGTTCCTACCGGAATAGTATTGCTGATTGTCGGATTAGCAACATGGAGACCAGACAAATAGGAAGTTCCATCAGCCGGAGAACCAACCGTCATAGCCCATGAATAATATATGCCTCCGGAACCATTCAGCTGAACACCGCTTTGTCCCTGGCATATCGAAATATCGGAACCGGCATTGGCCTCTAAAGGAGCAATGGACGGGATGACAATATTGTTCTCCGTGATTGAATTGCAGGAGTATTGATCTTTTACGGTAACATAGTGACTGATACCAATTATGTCATGCCCATCTGCGAAATTACTGGGCAGGGTAAATACATTACCAGCCTGGAAAGTACCCGCATCAAGCCTGTATTGATAATCATTCGGATTCAGGCCACCTTGCAGGTTTACCGTTATGGTGGCCACCGGATTCCCGGAGGACACGCACTGAATAACGGAAACGGTGGATGCCTGAATCTGCGGCACATCGACAATCGTAACTACTTTCTCCAGATAGGTTGGTAAAGGATCACACGGACAACCATTACTCACACGAAAAACAATTGTTTCGTTGCCCTCGATAAGACCATCGGATTGTGCCTTATAATAGTAATCAACGTAATTCACCCCTGCAGGAATGGTAGCAGAACTTGGGAAAGTACCATCACCGATTATCGTTCCACCTGAATTGGTATACACAAAATCGACTCCATTAGTTGCTGTACCTGCAATAATTACCGGAAAGGTGAAAGTTTCACTGTTATCAGCTCCGTCAGCCCGCTGGAAACGAATAAAACTACCATCGCAACCTTCGTACATATTTGTTGCATCGCCAGAAATTGCCCCGATATGACTGGAGATAGCCACCTCATTGGAAGTAAAGCTCTTTGCTTCCAGAAAAACACCTGAATCCCATTTCTGATCATTAACATCAGCGATTACCATTTTTATATGATAGGTCTGGCAAGCTTGTACAGCATGAGATGCAGTCAATTTGGTTGTTCTGCCATCAAATTCCATTTCAGAGGTACCAACCTGGCCGCTTTGGTTCAGATATTGAATTTGTCTCCTTCCATTGGAGGCAATAACATCACGGTCGATGAACTGACCGTTATCCACATAGTAGGCGGCATTTAAGGGGCCGGTTGCCGAGTTAACCGGGGTAATCCGGTAATAATAACGGCCAGGAGTGGTGCCAAAATAACCATTTGCATCATCGGTAATCTTGGACCAGGCAGGTCCCTGAGCACTTGGACTGGCTACGAGTGCCTGAAGTTCTGTTGGATAATTAGTTACGACCGAATTCCCTTGTCCATGCACATCATTAATGGCAACTGCAGTGGCTGAAGATGGTATCAGTGCAATATTTACAGTACCCGTAATACCAGGGCCACTCAGCAGAAATGCAAAAGCATCATTTGACGCGGCGCCCACATATTCAGCATATTCTTCGGAGGCAAAAACATAATTAAACTGTATGGTATTACCTTCCGGTTTAAAGTCGAACTCCAAAACTGCTGCATCATAGGAGGTGCCTCCGGAAATCGTATTAATATTTGCATCTCCTGCTCCAGCATTCTGAGTGGTTGTTCCGAAATTCTTATTAGGCCCTTCAGCCGAAGCCACATTCCCAGTGGAGAGGATAATCCCTTCAGATATGGGAAATGAGGAGCCTCCACTGGTGAAATGCCCGATCTGGACAGCATTTCCACTGAAGGCTATATTGCTGGCCGTTAGGCATCCTTTCAGCAATACGTTGTTAACCAGGGACACCGGAGCAGTTGAAACCCCATAGCGGTTTACCGCGATGGAACCTGTCGGATATGGATCATCGTCCATAATGGTTGCTGTATGTGTGGTGATCGCTCCCAAAATTGCATTGGTTGGAAGGCCCATATTAACAATCACCGTTTCATCACTCTCATCAAGAGCATCACCAGCAATAGTTATGGTAATCACTCCGGTTCTTTCTCCGGCAGCAATGGTAATGGGGCTCGAGGTAATGGTGTAATCCGTTCCACTCCCAGTTGCAGTACTGCCAACATTAACCGTAAAAGGCACAGTTACCGTGCTCCCACTTGCAGCGGATAAAACAACCGGAATAATGATTGTTCCGGACTCACCCAGACTGCTTTGTGAAGCTGACAAGAAAGATGCGTTTAGCAGGTTTTGTCCCACCGTAACGGTTATTGCATATCCGGCACTTACGCACCCTGTTGTGCTGTTTCTAACAGTCAGGGTACCGTTGTAGGTAGCCAAAGCTGGTGCAGCCGGCACTACGAGAGTAATCGGACTCGTGCCCAGCGTGGCGTTTGTCACATCAATAAATCCAGCTGTATTAGCCGTTGCATCATAATCGATGCTGTATTGGTTTGGACTGTTTGAAGTTGCACTATAACTAAGATAGGCCGTAGTTGTACCCTGATTGACGCTCGGGTTTGATCCCAGGGTGATAGATGGTTGAGGATTTATTGTCCAAGAACAGAGAGTATTCCATCCGGTATCTGAACATCCATAGCTGCCTCCGGTTCTGCGTGCCTGAACGATAACACTTCCGGTTGCTGCTGATGTATTGATAGCCGCTCCGCTTGTATACGTGCTGTAAGTACTTCCGCCGTTAATACTGAACTGATATTGATCAGCTGCCCCGGTGGATCCTCCTGAACCGGCGCTTATGGTTACTGAACCAGTATTTACTCCCACACAAACAGAACTCCCGGTTACCGGACTGGCTGTACCCAAGGTGGGTGCTGTGGTGGCTGCCGATATCGGCCAGGTAACGATTGTTGTCGGTCCTGTTGCAGTGCAGCCGTAACTGCCGGATGAGCGGCTGACACGGATCAGGACATTCCCCGTGGCTGCTGCAGTATTAATTGTTGCTCCGGAAGTGTAGCTCAACCATGCTCCTCCGTTGTTAATGCTGTATTCATAAGTATCTGCCGCGCTTGCTGAACCACCAGAGCCGGCAGTAATTGTTGCACTGACATTATATCCTGCGCAAATCGAGTTTCCACTTCCAGGAATTGCAACATTTAAGGATGGATTTACAGTAGCTGTACTGACAGTCCAGGTGCATAAAGTCGTCCATGATGTGCTTGAACATCCATAGCTGCCCCCGGTCCTTCTTGCCTGAACGATCACGCTTCCAGTTGCTCCGGCAGTATTTATGGCGGAACCGCTGGTATATGCACTGTAAACACCACCTCCGTTAATGCTAACCTGGTATTCATTGGCCGAACCCCCGGAACCTCCAGAACCGCCGGTACCAGTTACAGTTCCGGTATTAAATCCGGCACAGATGGTACTTCCTGAAGCCGGACTTGCCGCGCTCAAAGTGGGTGAAACCGGTGTTGAGGCAACTGGCCAGGTAACAATTGTTGTGGGACCAGTCGCGCTACATCCGTAACTGCCCGCCGACCGGCTAACTCTGATCAGAATATTAGTGGTGGCTCCGGTTGTATTGATAGCCGTTCCCGAAGAGTAAGCTGACCAGGTAGAGCCGTTATTGATACTGTACTCATAAAGATCTGCTGCCCCTGACGACCCGCCGGTACCTGTTGTGATGGTTGCACTTGGGCCATTATATCCTGCACAGATGGAGGTGCCGCTCGGCGGTGTAGCCAGGTTCAATGAAGGATTTACATTTGCTGTCGATAGGGGCCAGGTGACAATCGTCGTTGGCCCGGTTGCACTGCAACCATAAGAACCTGCTGTGCGGCTTGCCTGAATCAGAATATTTCCGGTTGCTGCTGTGGTATTGATACTATTTCCCGAAGTATAGGTCGACCAGCTACTGCCGTTATTAATGCTATACTGAACTAAATCAGCAGCGCCTGAGGAACCTCCTGAACCGGAGCTGATAATCGCACTGGGACTATAACCTGCACAGATCGTAGTACTGGTGGCAGGGGATGCGGAACTCAAAGAGGGATTTACTGTTGTTGCTGATATTGGCCAATTGGCGATGATGGAAGTTCCGGGGGAGGTACAGCCATAACTGCCCGCCGACCGGCTTACCCTGACCTGAACACTGGTTATTGCTCCCGTGGTTACTATGGCAGCTCCTGATGTATAGGCTGCCCAGGTATTTCCATTATTGATACTATATTCATAAAGGTCAGCCGCACCGGTGGAACCACCGGAACCCGGGGTGATGGTGGCACTTGGACTGTACCCGGCACAAATAGCCGTACCTGTTGCCGGAGTGGCTGTATTTAACACCGGACTTACCAAAGTTGTACCAATATTCCAGGCACAAATTGTACTCCACGTTGAAGTTGTACAGCCAAAATTCCCACCTGTCCGTCTGGCTAGTACCAGTACGCTGGTTGTTGCTGTTGACGTATTTATTAATGCTCCGCTGGAATAGGAAGAATAAGTGGACCCTCCATTGAGGCTGACCTGGTATTCATCCACCGCTCCGGTTGATCCGCCTGATCCGCCGGTTCCGGTTACTGCGCCGGTATTAAATCCTGCACAGAGAGTAACCCCGCTTGGAATTGTCGATGAGCTTAATGCCGGGGCTAAAGGAGTTGATCCATAAGTCCAGATCGTATAAGTATTATATCCGGTTGCAGCACAAGCTACTCCGATTCTCCTTGCCCTTACAATCACCGATGTGGTTCCGCCAGTGGTCGATATCGCTCCACCACTACTGTAAGTTAACCAGTTATTGCCACCATCTATACTAACCTGGTATTCATCTGTTCCGCCTCCTGAACCCGCATTAAATGTGGCTGTACCCGTATTAAACCCGGCACAAACAACGCTTCCACTTGCGGGTAAGGCAGAGCTGAAGGTGGGAGCCGAAGGTGTTGCTTCGACGGTTACCGTCACAGGAGAAGTATAAGCCGAATAACAACTATTGCCATTGAGTGTCGATACACTTCTTCTCCGATAAGCAGTCGTTGCTGTTAATGCCGGAGGCTGGTAGGTAGCTGAATTTGCGGCGGATATGGTCACATAGCTTCCGCTGGCATTGGTCTGCCATTCATAAGTGATCGTTCCGGATCCGGTGCCTGCTGTTGAGGAGGTTAAGAGTGCGGGCGCAGTATTGTAACAAATGGTTTGATCAGCAGCAATTGCGCCAGCAGTAGGAGTTGTCTGAATTGTTATGGTTACCGGAGTAGTATAGGCTGAATAACAGATATTACCATTATAGGTCGATACTGTTCGTCTCTGATAACTTGTTGTAGCCGTCAGAGCCGGTGGCTGATAGGTGTCGGAATTCGCTGCGGAAATTGTCGCATAGCTTCCACTGGCATTAGTCTGCCATTCATAACTCAAGGTTCCGGTTCCGGTACCGGCTGCTGTAGATGTCAGCAATGCTGGCGTTAATCCGTTACAAAGAGTTTGGGCAGTCCCAACTGAACCTGCTGTTGGGGTAGCTTGCACGGTAATCAAAATTGGTGTGGTATAGGCAGAATAACAGATATTGCCATTGAGTGTGGAAACAGTTCGTCTCTGGTAACTCGTTGATGCAGTCAGTGTCGGCGGCTGATAAGTGGCTGCATTTGCTGCGGATATGGTTACAAAGCTTCCGCTGGCATTGGTCTGCCATTCATAAGTTATAGCTCCCGAACCTGTTCCGGCTGCAGTGGATGTTAGAGAGGCAGGTGAACTCGCATTGCAGATAGTTTGTGCTGTACCAATGGAACCCGCAGTAGGCGTGGCCTGAACAGTAACTGTAATTGGGGTTGTATAGGCTGAATAACAGATATTTCCATTTAGTGTGGAAACTGTTCTTCTCTGATAACTGGTGGTTGCCGTGAGTGTCGGAGGCTGATAGGTAGCGGAATTCTGAGCAGCTATGGTGACATACGTTCCACTGGCATTAGTCTGCCATTCATAAGTCAGTGCTCCGGATCCCGTTCCGGCAGCGGTCGACGTCAGCAAGGCGGGAGTTGTATTGTAACAGATGGTTTGTGCCGTTCCAATAGTGCCGGCACCTGCGGCTGACTGAACGGTAAGGGTAACGGCTGTGCGGGTGCTGCTCACACAATTGGTGGTAGTGTTCCTGGCCACTGCATAAAATGTTCCGCCACCCCCGGGAGTATAACTGGTACTGCTTGCCTGCAGCAGGGTGCCCCCGGTAGCTAAAGTATACCAATCTGCTGTTTCTCCGGCACCAACGGTTACCGTTAGCGCTGGAATTGTTGCACCTGAGCAGATGGTCTGATCTCCTCCGCTTACCGGCACGTTGACTGCAGAACAGGTTGACGAGGTTATATTGATGATACCCGTTGAATTCAAGAAATAGGTATCATTCTTATAAGTCGCAGTTGAACCCGTGCTGCCCCAGGAACCGTTAATCACACCTGCACCGTTAAAATTCATTGTTGCTGTCAAGGAAGTAGATGCTGCGGCAAGTAAGGCTTTTGTTGTTCCGTTTATCGATAACACAGCACCTATTAAGGTTGCGCCTAAAAATGTTTTATCGCCAGAACCAGATAGTATAAGATTGTAATATGATTTTGTAGCTACTGTTTGAGAACCATTAGCACTAAAATTCACTGTCCCGGTGCCTGCATTCAAAGTACCAAAGGGTAATACAGTTGCAGTACAGTTATAAGTTCCCGAATTAAGATTTAATGTGGTTGCCGTGGTTATGGCAAAACCTCCATCATTGAATACACTGGAACCTGCAACATCGGCAATGGTCAATGTTGTGATAGCTACCGTTCTCGCCAAGGAGACTCCCACAGTATTGTTAATTTTCAAAGTGGAAAATGTGATGGCTTGTAACCCACTGATTGATTGGGCTGCCAATCCATTCATATTGACCGTTCCGCCATTATTCCCAAAGGTGCCGTCGTTAATGAAATCACCCGTCAAATTCATCGTCACGGATGTGGCTGCCAGTGCACCTGCACTGATTGTAAGTTTTCCTATTGACACCGTGCCGCTCCCCAGACTCAATGTTGCGGCGCCGACTTTTGTTAAATCCTGGTCTCCGCTTACTCCGCCGGAAGTCAAATTGATGTTGCTGGTGGCTCCAATGCTGGTGGCGCTTCCGAGAGTGATGGGTCCTGTAAAAGTTACAGCATTTGTTGCTGAACTGTTTGTCAGTGCTCCTCCATTGGAAATGCCGGTCCCATTCAAGGTGAGGGGTTCAGCACCGGATAGGTTGACTCCGTTAAGATCCAATACGGCACCTGCTATCACGGTTGTAATTCCTGCTGTGGTTCCCAGAGCTGAAGTTGATCCTATATCCAGTGTTCCGGCATTAATCAAGGTTGCGCCGGTATAGGTATTGGTTCCTGATAACACCCAGGTGCCAGCACCTTCCTTGGTTATTGAGGAGGGAGCTGATATGTTCCCGGACAGGGTTCCGGTACCTGCTGATCCATCCAGGGTTAAAGCATAGGCACCAGTCGCAAGAGTTCCACTGCAGGTTAGGGTACCTGATGAGGTGACGGTAATTGTTGCTCCCGATGAACCCATGGTGATGGGTCCGGAATACGAAGCATTACCTCCGGTATTGGTTAAAGCTCCTGCACCAGCTAACCCGGTTCCATTTATGGTGAGGGGTTCTGCCGTTGACAAAATGGACCCGCCTAAGTCTAAGGTAGCGCCCGATGCCACTGAGGTTATTCCTGCTATCGTGCCAAGAGCTGAAGTTGAGGCTCCGATTTTCAGTTTTCCAGCGTTGATATTTGTTGCGCCGGTGTAAGTATTTATTCCTGAAAGAGATAAAGTTCCGGCACCCTCTTTGGTCAGGCCAAATGAAGTTCCGATGGCACCTGAAATGGCTAAATCGATAGCTGAAGCTCCGTCTGCAACCGTAATGGTTCTATCTGCATCCAGTGAAACCGGGCAAGATATTGATGCTCCTCCACTGCCCCCGGTATCGTTGACCGTAACATTGCCGTTGAGGTGCAGAATCCCGGTTCCCGACCCTGATATGGTGGATCCGGTTGATCCTATTTCCAGAACGACACCTGTCGGAGCGGCAGTGGCTCCGAGTGGATTAGTCCCCAGATCAAGTGTTGTGCCTGCTTTTACTGTCATTACACCACCAACGGTTGGAGTTGCTCCGGCCAGAGTTTTTGTGCCCCCTCCGGAAACAATAAGGTTACTATATGCTTGAACAGGCACAGACTGAGCTCCCGCGTTGTCAAAATTTACTGTGCTGCCGGAGCTCAAAGTACTACCCCCTGTGAACGATGGAAAAGCACCACCAACCAGCAGTGTTCCGGTTCCCGAAACGGTTAATGCTCCTGTACCGGAAATCGTAAAGGTGCTGGTATCGAGAGTCCCATCAACCGTTAAATTTACTATCACGGGTGCCGCGACATTTAATGTAACCGTGGCTCCACTGGCAATAATAACGTTTGTTCCTGCAACCGGAACCACACCTCCAACCCAAGTTGCAGTGCTATTCCAGTTTCCACCGGCACCTGTAGAGGTGATCGTAGCATTCTTAAATGTAGCTATGGCACCGGACCATTGGGAGTTAAAACTCACAGTGCCCCCTGTATTAGCAGTTCCCGTTGTCGTCACAATCTTTTCAAGTACATAGACTTTGGAGTTATTAGTAGCAGTACTGTTGGATGTTTGCACTGTCGCAACTGTTCCAAAAGAATTTGTTATCGACCCAAGGGTATACCCACTGCTAACCAATCCAATACCTCCGATCCAAAGTTCTGTACCCTGTGCTGTTGATGCTGTTGTCCCAGTGCTGGCATTGGTGCTCTTAGCGGTAGAATTGGCCACTACATCAAGAGGACTCACGGTTAATATGCCGCTATACTCAATAACCACGGCAGCAGACCGAAGACTTGCCTGGTTAATTGTAATTGTTGTTCCTGCACCGGATACATTAGGGGCATACCAGATTTCAGTGGTGGTGCCGTTTGCATTTGTTGCCTGAGTGGCCCGAACCCAGGTAGCACCGGTTTGAGTTATTGAACTTACCCGATTCGCCGTTGTCCCACGAGTGGAGATAACTGCAACCAGGGTATTTCCATTGACTGGTGCGCTGGTTAAAGCGGTCATGGTAATTGTTGCTGAGGTACCACTCCCGGTATTTCCTGTTGTCGATTGAACCCGGGTTTGCGCCTGAATAGAAAATACGGATATCAAAAACGCAACAAACAGAACAACCGATTTCAAAAGGATTCGATGATCCATCTTTCCTGATTTATTCCAGTTTTCCGTTATGTTCATTTGTTTTATCATCCCTTCTGCAAAGATACCCATACCATATTAATAAGCATGTACGCGTTACAAGAATCGAGCCGTTGCGCTTAAGAGATTAACTATCTATTAATTAAAGATTCCTATTCCTGTTGATTTTTCCGTATTTGGGACGGATTCTTAAATCATGGAAAACAACCACCAACAGCTATGGCTCAAATGAAGAATTCCGTTCCTGCTGAAGCGGGAACGGAATTCTTCATTCGAATCTCCTCTGTCTTACTTCAAAATCAACTCTGCTTCTGCAAACTTCCCTTTTTTATCTTCAGCTTGTGCTGAATAGGTTACCTGCAATTTCCCCTTATGGTAATCTATTCCCTGCCCCTTCTGCAAATCCATTTTGATTTTACGCAAGGGGTTAGGTGTATAAACAGCGACCCCTCTCAGCGTGGCTACCTGGGTTCCTCTACCGGTTGGAGGGATATAAAAAACATCGATATCACCGTAAACAGACATGTTGCCTAATCTATTGAAGGAAAGGCTCAGCCTCGGAAGTGTATCATTTACCGTTGTAAAAGCCAGATCACTAAGGGTAACCTTGGTTGTATTCTCCCCAACCCGAATAATGACAGGAATCGTGATTCCAAAAATTGGAACGAGTTTAACCGAGAGGGTTGTGGTGTCCTTATTAACCTCTTCTGCACCTAAAGCAGTTGTTTTCGGCACTGCCCTGAAATACACATGTGAGCGATATTCACCCGGCTGCAGCTCATTGGTCCGGTACAATTGCATTTTAACAACCTGCGATTCATTTGGGGCAAGGGTAACGGAACGCGGAAAAAACCGCACATATTTATCAGCAAAATTCTGACCAGGATCAGGTTCTTTAATCTCTTCGAATGCGCCATCTTCTTTCATCCGGTACTGTACCATCGAAACATTAAAGGTTGCTGTATCAGACCCAGTGTTGGCCAGGTTGAGCTCTTCGTTCTTTTTGGTACCTTCAAAAACCACGCGGCGCGGAGTAATCAGCAGGTTACCTTGTGCTTCTAAGCTTGTGGTAACAATTCCTGGAGGCACGATTAACCCAAAGAGTAAAGCCAGTTTTACCAAAGATTGTTTTTTGGCAAACCGGCTACTTAAATTTTTAGATCCTAGCATTTTAAATAATCCTTAATTATTCCACACAAATATAAAAATATAATACGAGTATGAAATGTACAAGTCTGGAAACTAAATCTGTGTATCAGCCTAGTTATAACCAAAAGTAATTTCGTATCTACCCGAATATACTCCCTTTGGATTTTGATCCAGTGAACCCATTCTAAGGGTCGCCCCAACCCTAACCTCTTGCGAACCTCCGGCTAATCTAACTTTGGCGTCTCCGTTTTCTGGAAAGCTCACCCAGTTGCTTACCTCCATGGTATTACCATCACCGTTGGTTAGGATGGCCGGGCCATTCGGAAGGTTTATTGCATAGGTGGCATCACCCTGACCAGAAATAGCAAATATGCCAGCGGTTGGTACGCTGGCAGTAATAATAATTCCAAAAGATGATTCCGAATTTCCCTGAGGGTTTACGGTAATAGTACCTCCCTTCTGTCCGGGATAAAATTTGCCAAAACTCAACTGTGAAGTTTCCCTGGCTGCTATCGGAACAACGATGCTTACTGAAAGCATTGCAGATGCTGCAACCTCTTTGGCTGCATTAACCTGCGATTTGGCTTCTTCCAAAGGCATTGTGAGAAAAGCACAAGCTAAAACAGATATCAGGATCAGCTTTTTCATGATGGCTGCTATTCTGTTTCCGATTGGGAAAAATTAGTTATAGTTGACTTTTACAATCAGCTGATTTGCATTTGCATATGATCCGGCAACTGCATTAGCGGGTACTGTGAGAATACCCTTCACTGAAATGGTGGTGCCACCCTCGGCTATTGTGCCGGTGGTAACGTCATTGGTGCCGTCGATGGAAGCCTTGAATGAACCGGCTTTCATGCCGTCTGTGGTTCCTGTAAGAATAAGATCTTCCGTTGGAAGCTGAATAGAAAAAGTATCACCCACTAGTCCGGTTACCTTAAACTGGGCAGTTGTTGGCTGAGCAGCACCGGCGCTGACTATGGTAGCTCCACCGGTACCAATTGCGGTGGTGCTGTTGTATTCAAGAATGATAGTACCCGGTGTGCCGCTGGCCGCCACGGTACCAAAATGCATTTCAGCTGTTTTTGTTATGCCGATTGGTGTAATAAGAACAACCGTAGTCGAGGCAAAAGCCGTCGACTGGGCATAGGCTCTTACACCAAATCCCATCAGGACCATCAAGAGGGCGAAGAGACGTATTGAAGTTTTCATTACTCACAGAAATTTATACCAAAGAATTACTGGTAACTAACGGTTACAGGGAAAGTAGCTGACGTATACGTTCCAATAGGATCCCCGTTTTTCACGTTTAACGTGGCACCCACATAAAAGGTTCTGGTTATGCCTGATAGTGTAGAATTGGCTGTGGTCCCGGCAACACTGGTTCCAGCTGCAGCAACATCGCAGGAGAACGCGGTAACTTCCATGTAATTCGTTCCATCGGTATGATTTACCCTGACTGCTGCAGAAGGAAGAGTAACAACAAACTGCGAGCCGTCGGCTCCGCTAATCGTAAATCCGGCTGAGGTAACTGTTCCACCTGCCAGCCCAAGGCTTGAGGTACGTGTTGGGGCTGCAACACCTGGAACCAACACCGTTCCGGCAGTTCCGGCAACAATACGTCCAAAGCTAAGTGTTCCGCCACCTGAAATAGAAAGTGCACTGACCAGGGTACCAGTTGCAGTAGCTGTGGCACTATTTGATTGTGCATGCCCGCCAACACTAAATCCCAAAAGGACCAGTGCAACGGCGAAGAGTTTTATTGAAGTTTTCATATTGAATATTTTTGTTTCGTTTTCCATCCTGAGTGCTTATAAATTCAATCAATAACTATACCAACCGCGGATTATATAATTATTTGCCTCATTTCCTGATTAATACAAATACAGCCCGAAATAAATAGTTCCATTTTTTGGATTTTCAGTTCAATTATGGAGATTTTGGCCTAATAAATGCTTAAGTGATTCAACTTCAAAAAAAGAGCGCTACCCAAAGGCAGCG
>CAINOB010000013.1 GCA_903851365.1 uncultured Bacteroidota bacterium | reverse complement strand
GGCTGGATAATTTCGAGTTGAACGTATTCCAATCTGCCGAAGATAAATATCCATTGGCAGATCCACTGGCCTGTGAGATCGATCCCGATATTGCATTGCCTGTTAACACCAGGGTCAGGGGCATTGTCCCGCTCGCCGCAGTGATCCGGTTCGCATAAGCGGTATTCCAGTTTAAAATATTCGTCGCCGTGATGCCGAATGAAGGATGGGCAGTGAATATCGGATCTGTCTCGGTATAACTCATCTCATTGAATTTTTTCCATGTCGTACCGTTAAACCAATAGAGGGCATTCACCGAAACATTATATACAATTAGTCCATTCGGGGGCGTGATCACGGAATTCATCTGGTCGGTGGTCAACCGGGGTGGTAAAAACCCCTTCATAGTTGATTTAACATCCAGCATGGCTGAATTGTCAGGTGAAGAACCATCGGAATTGATGCCGACCTGTGCGAATATGCCTGTGGATAGGCATAGAAAAAGCAGCAATAATAAATTCGTTTTCATAATGGACCTTGTTTAATTATAAGTTATTGGCTCCCTTGTGGGTCCCGGATTAATAAAGAATAAAATTATGGTTGTAAAACAAGAGAAGCAACCGGATGAAGGTATTGTTTCCTTTGCTCCTTTATTATCTCACCAGCCGTTCCCTGAGGGCTTTGATAACTGCCTCCGACTTCGAGTTAACATGAATTTTTTTATAAATGTTGTTAATGTGGAACCGGACTGTACCAATGGAAATACAACATTTGTCGGCGATCATTTTATAGCTGTCGCCCTGAACAAGGCATTGAAGAATATCCATTTCCCTTGAGGACAAGGCATGCTCATTATTTTTTGAAAGAGCCGGCTTGGAGAAGAACTGCAGCGCTTTTCGTGCAATTTCACCCGTCATTGGCGATCCGCCCTCGTGAAGTTCTGATATGGCCCCGATGATCTCCACGGCAGATGATTTTTTCAGAAGATACCCGGTAGCGCCTGCGCACAGAGCCTCGAAGACTTTATTCCTGTCTTCGAAAATAGTCAGTATAAGAATGTTTCAAACGATCAGATTCAACAGGATAAATATATGGGATTAAGATCGCCTTATGGGTAAAACTAATCATCTGACCACCTTTCGCCGGTTTTTATTGGACACCATAGATTATTGACAATTTACAAACCGAGAGGATCAGACTGTTCCGGCGTAGGCTGGTCATTGCGGGCGTTTTTTCCAAGCGATAGCATTTATATCCCAAAGTAGTGATTATTTAAGTCCCCGTCTGACATCCAACTCTTGTTTCATCAATGTTGTGGTTTTGGTGTTGATTTTGTAAAAAATCATGAACAAAGCACACGACATGTACAGAATGCCAGGTATAACTGAAACCAGTAATTTAATACCTGTAATGGCTGTATTGTTTTGAACAACATTAGGTACAAAACTGGAAGCGGCCAATATCCAGCCCGCGATGGCTGCCCCGATTCCCCATCCCGCTTTTTGAGCGAATACAGCAGCCGAAAAATACAATCCTGTAGCACGCCGGCCTGTTGTCCATTCGCCATAATCGGCCGAATCGGCAATCATGGTCCAGAGTAAAGGAACAGCCGGGGCATAGGCCATC
>CAINOB010000012.1 GCA_903851365.1 uncultured Bacteroidota bacterium | reverse complement strand
TTATTCCTTTCCAACCCATATAGATCTGGCAAATGCTGTAGCTGCTGGCAAGGCTGGTCTTGCTGTAATATCTGAACCGCTGGTAACATTGGCCAGATCGCGCAATCCTTCGGTAAAACAAATTATGGACCTGAATACTGAGTGGGCATTAGCATTTCCGGGTCATCAAATGCCGCAGACTGCCCTCATGGCAAGAAAGGATTTTGTTCAGAAACATCCCGACTGGATCGTAAAAATCTGTGAAGCATGGATCCATTCTATTGATGAAGTTAATAACCATCCTGACCTTTCGGCCGCAAGAATCGTTTTTCATCAGATACTTCCTAATCCTGCAATCGCTGTAAAATCAATACCCGGATGTCATCTGAAATTCCGTTATGCATCAGATATACGTCCTGAAATCGGGCAGTTCCTGCAAGTTTTTCTTACTTTTAATCCGGATGCCATTGGCGGAAAATTACCTGATGAACAATTCATCTTTCAGAAACCGGATCATTAGTCTGATAGTCGTTCTTGTACTGATAACAGGTTGGGAATTACTATCCATATCGTTCAACTCCAGGCAGATTCTGCCCGGACCGGTTGACACCATCCGATCCTTATTTGGTATCATTGAAAAACCCGCATTCCTGTCTTCTTTAGGTATTACTATCTTCCGGGGTCTGATTGGCTTTCTGATCGCTTTTGTATTCGCTGTCCTTATTGGAATACCATCAGGTTTGAATAGTGGGATCGAAGCGGGGTTCAAGCCAATCCTTATCACCATACGCTCTACCCCGGTTGTAGCAATAATCCTGTTAGCCCTGATCTGGTTCCATGTTGAACAGGTTCCGGTATTCATTGGTTTCCTTACCATGTTTCCGATACTAACCATAAATATTACCCAGGGTATCCGGGAAACTGATTCTGGACTGATTCAGATGGCTCACCTTTATCAGATTGGAAAACCGAGGATACTGAGGGATATCTATTGGCCATCGATCCTCCCCTTTCTCTTCAGCGGGATATCAACCTCAGTAGGATTCGGGTGGAGATCTGTGATAATTGGTGAAGTCCTGAGCCAGCCAAGGTATGGGATCGGTTCAATGATGCAAAACGCCCAAAGCTATTTACTTGTATCTGAGGTTATTGCCTGGACATTGATAGCTATTCTGGTCGGTGCGGCCTTTGAATTATTGATTCGCTGGGTTGAAAAACGCTCGATAACCTGGAAAAGATGAGCCTGAAACTCGAAAATATTTCAAAATCCTTTGGTCAACGGCAAATTCTTGACGGGTTTACCCTGGATTTTAAAGCCGGTTCAATTACTTGTTTATTTGGCCCGTCGGGATGCGGCAAAACGACGCTTTTAAATCTGATTGGAGGGATCACGAGTCCGGACAGCGGACAGTTAATAGGTTTTGGAGAAGAAGGGATATCCTGCATATTTCAGGAAACAAGAATATTGCCTTGGAAAACAGTACTGGGAAATGTCATGTTCCCGCTGCTCGATAAAATGCCTGAAGACCTTGCTTATGAAACCGCAAGAAAGTTCATCAGGTTGGTGGGTCTGCAGGAGGAAGAAATGATGTATCCTTCACAATTGAGCGGGGGAATGAAACAAAGAGTATCGATTGCCAGAGCATTTGCCTTTCCCAGCAAGCTTATTTTGATGGATGAAGCCTTTCAAAATCTCGACAACAAACTGAAATACAATATTCTGGATTCTTTTCTCGAAATTTGGAAAGAAGACTGCCGGACAGTCATTTTTGTCACTCACGATATCGACGAGGCTATTCGACTTGGGCAGCATATCATTTTTCTGAATCACACTCCACTAAAAATTGTGAAATCAGTTGCTACGGCTGATGAAACATCTGAATCAATAAATAAGATCGCGAATGTCCTCTATGTCCTGAATAAGTAAGGATTTATCAAAACCAGACTCACCTGGAGCGGTAAGTCGTATCTTTTTATGAAATGCGAGATTAACCTCTGGGAGCACTGAAAGATCATACTCAGGGGCATTTAGTAATATCCGGCTGCCTTGAGCAGTTTCCTCAATCAACACCATTACTTTAATTCTCCGGTCATCTTCAAGAACCGAACCGGCATAGACTCCTGGAGGGGTAATTTGTTTTTCTTCCTCCTCAGGAATCAATTCAAACCACTGGATTCCCATCGGCATCAATACATCTGAAGCCGGCTTAATCGGGGCAATAAAAAAATACTCATGATCAAGATATGCATTTGCACGTTGAATATTTCCCTCCAGGATTGCTTTCCTGATTTTAGTCGAACTGACAAACTCATTGTGAATGTCTTGCTCAGGAATCTCCTCCACAGCAAAATCATAATATTTCCCGAGTTCATGCAAATAATCATAATCCCCTTCCCTGTTATGTCCGAAATGATGGTTGAAACCCACTACAACGCAACTGGCGTGTAATTTAGCAACCAATATTTTACGGATAAAATCGACCGAAGTAGTTTTAGAGAATTCCAGTGAAAATGGGATAATGACCAAATGATCCAATCCTGCTTTTTCTAAAAGGTAGATTTTTTCCCGCTGGGTATTGATCATCTGAAGGTCTTTACCTTGCGTATTGGGATACAGAATTTTACGTGGATGAGGATAAAACGTTACCAAAACTGAAACGCCATCAGTTTCTTTGGCAATGGAGCGTAAGCGATTGATAATCGTTCTGTGGCCAACATGCACCCCATCAAACGACCCTGTGGTAACCACAGATTTATTTATATTGAGTTTCTCGAGACTCCGGTGAACAAGCATTATTGAAAAAGCCGCTTGGGCAGTTATCCCTGATGATTTTTTACAAAATAAGCGATTTTTTCCAGAGAGGTGATCATATCATATTCCTCAAGATAAACATGGGGTGGCATATTTAACGGAGCGGTCGTAAAATTCTGGATTCCCTTAATGCCGCTCGATGCAACAAAGTCCGCAATATTACGGGCATGTTCCGGTGGTACAGTGAGGATTGCAATCGAAATCTGCAAGTCACCCACGAGTTTTGGAAAATCATCAAGTGAATAGCATTTTACGCCGGCAATCATTCGTCCGATCTTTTCCGGATCGATATCAAAAGTGGCAACAATGTTTAGTTTCGACCGCTTACCTTGAAAATAACCGGTAATAGCGCGGCCAAGGTTTCCAACACCAATCACCGCAACATTTAATCCTTCGGAAGTGTCGATCAATTCACCAATAGCTTCAATGAGTTCTTTAATTGCATAACCTTTACGCTGCATGCTGGTAAAACCCATTAACATCATATCACGACGGACCTGTACAGCAGTGTTATGGAGCAGCGCTGCAAGCTCATGGGAGAAAATATGGCTCTTACCCTGATTCAGGCAATCCAGCAAAGTTCTCCGGTATTCGCTTAGTCTTTCAACCGTTTTTTCGGGTAAACTCATGATAATCAGAATTAATTTGTCCAAACATACATAATCAGATAATAACTGGCAACACTACCCTGAAAATTGAACCCTTCCCAGGATGGCTTTCAACTTCAATAGTTCCATCATAAAGATCAATCAGCCTTTTCACAATGCTCAAACCCAAACCGGACCCCATGATATGCTTGGTTTCCTTCTGCCTGATGCGAACAAACTCGCGGAAAAGCGTCGGAATATCATCTTCAGGTATTCCGATACCCGTATCCTCAACCTCTATGATAAGCTTATTATTCACTGTTTTAAGTGTACAAATCACCTTGCCGCCAACTTTGTTGTACTTGACAGCATTACTTATAAGGTTATTTAAAATGATCTCCAGCTCTTCGGCATCGGCCATCACATTAAACTCTTCAGGAGAATTCAACTGAATATCCACTTCCATTTGAATAGCCATTGGGCCCATGGTTTCACAGGATATCCTCGCAATTTTTACGAGATCAGTCTGCTGCATCTCGCGGTTTTTCTTGCCTGACTCAATCTTGGTCAAATCAAGGAGATCCATGATCAGGACCCGCATACCTTTGATTCTTGCTATGGCACGATCAATCATTTCATCATAAGAAGCAATCTGATCGCCCGCTTGTCGTTCCTGCATCATCCGCAAGTACCCCTCAATGGAATTTAACGGATTCTTTAGTTCATGTGAGAGCACTGATAAGAATTGAAACCTGATCTGCTTTCCCTCCTTATTCATTTTCTGCGTCATCCTTTTCAGAAAAAGATGCTTAGTGATATTTTCCATGGATGAGCGCAGTTCCTGTGGAGTAAAGGGCTTAGGAACAAAATCATAGGCCCCGATATTGGTCGCCTTTACAGCTAACTCGAGAGAAGCAAATGAAGTGATCATCATCACCTCAATATTTAATTGGTTCCTTTTAATATATTCCAGGACTTCTACCCCCCCCATTCCCGGCAACTTATTATCAAGCAGGGCAATATCAGGTGGATTATCATGAAAAATCCTGATTGCTTCTTCACCAGTCGAGGCTTCATATACGGTATAACCGATGTCCTCATCCATAAACGGATATCCGACTGTGAATTTGCTTAAAATACGATCGATGCCGGAACGGATTCCAGGCTCATCATCAACGACCAAAACCTTTAACATTTCCATTTCTAATGGCTTAATAAAGATTTAATGTGCTCAATCAGCTGATCCGGATGTAAACCCTTTTCAAGATATAAATCCGCTTTTATCCATCCATCTGCTCCAGGCAAATTCGATCCGAACTGTCGTCCGGTTTCTGCCGTAACCGCTGTCAGGAGAATTACTGGCATGCCCGGGTGCTTTTTCTTTGCATGGTAGGAAAGAATGAACCCGGCATCATCCCGTTCCATCATCAGGTCGAAAATGGCCAGTTTAGGATGGTCCTTTTCTAAAATTAATTCAGCTTCGTCCATTGATTCAGCGGTAATCACCCGAAATCCCCCCTTCTCCAGTGCAAACTTCATCTGAAAAAGATAATCAGGATCATCATCAGCTAATAGAATCAGAGGCAGGTATTCTTCATTTGTCATAATTTCAAATCATTAATTCGGGGTAAAAATATCTTGAAGCTTGTACCGGTGGGTCCGGTAACCGGATCATTGTTCGACTCCACTTCGATTTTACCTTTGTGCATTTTAATAATTCCGTAAGTGGTGGCCAAACCAAGTCCTGTGCCCTTGCCAATCTCCTTTGTCGTAAAGAATGGAGTAAACACTTTATCCATATTCTCCGGAGATATGCCAGTCCCGGTATCCTTGACGCTCAGGCAGAAATATTCAGCATCACATTCAATGGCAATGGTCAGGTAGCCAGTGCCGGGAATAGCATCTACCGCATTTTTTATCAGATTAGTTAAAACCTGCATCATCTGCTCCTGATCCAGGTATGTTACAGCATCTTTTACCCTGCTGTCGATCATGGTTTTTATCCTGTCAGGGATGATAACGGAGGTCAGACTATCCTGTGCCAGCTTAACAAGACTAACCTCCTCAAGGCGCACCTGATTTTTTCGGGCAAAATTCAACAGGTTACCGACAATACGTTTACAACGGTCGGCTTGCGCAACAATCAGTCCAAGATCTTGTTTCGTCTGATCATTTTCACATTCATCCAACAGGATATTGGCATACATGATCACAACACCCAGAGGGTTATTCAGCTCATGAGCTATACCAGCCGATAATTGACCCATGTGGGCAAGTTTCTCGGAATGCTTTAAAGCCTGCTGTACTTTAGCAAGTTTTTCGTTTGAGAAATTCAGCTCCATGATAGAAGTATGCATTTTCTCAATCGTGTAAGGAAGACACATATCCACTTCGGCTAAACCCTGGGCAATTGCGACCGCGTGACTTTCGCACGAATCATATCCGCATGCACCGCAATTCAGATGATCCTGAGGGTTGCGCTTGCCAATCGAAGCTAGGACTTTTCTGATTTTTGCCGGAGTTGGCATATCGAGCCTGCGATCTACCGGAGCAAAGGTCTGACTAAGATCGAGGGATGCATATTCAGCCATTTCATCATTCCACTTTTGATTATCATGGTGATGAATCCTGTCCCTGACATAATTCCCAATAAGCGCACGTCTGGCATAGCGCTTTCCATCCGGCGACATCCCCGGACCCATCAGGCAGCCTTCGCAGCATAGTAATTCGAGGTGCTGGTCGGCAATGGCTCCCTGCTCAAATTCATCAATGGCAGCTGGGAAATTGACTTTCCCTTCGGCTACAAGTATGTTTCCATCAAAAAGATCTTCAGGGATATTAATCGTCTGCAACATGCCTCTCTTCACCGGAAAAATAAGTCCCCGACCAGCTCTAGGAGGATCAAACTCTGAAGGCTGGATCTGACCGGGTTTAATGCCCTTATGCTTCATCATATGCCTTAACTCCTGAAAGGTAAGCACATAGTCTATTTCATCAGATTCAGCTTTCTTACTGATGCATGGTCCAATAAATACTGTCCTGACATTTTTCCCATATTTTTTCTTCACAACCCTCGTCATAGCCACCATCGGTGAAGCCACTTTTGCAAGGGCCGGAACAAGGCCTGGATGATATTGCCGGACATAATAAACTACCGCCGGACAATCTGAACTGATGACTGCAGGGTGCTCCTCATTGGAAAAAATATCCGAGAACGACCTGGCTACCAGGTCGGCTCCAAAGGCAACCTCGCAAACATATTTAAAGCCCATTGCCCTGAGTACACCAACGAGTTCATGAGGATCAGACAGGTCACCGAATTCAGCTGGAAAGCTGGGTGCAATTAAGGCGGCAACAGGTTGACCGCTTTTTAACAGAGCGAAAACCTCTTTTTCTTCATTCAGAAAACTTTTTGCTTTCTGAGAACATACTTTCACACAATTCCCGCATCCAATGCATCTTTCATGCATTACTTCTGCCTGTCCATTGACAATCTTTATTGCTTTTGCCGGACATTCCCGAACGCAGGTATAACAAACCCTGCACTTGTCAGGAATTGTGGTTACCAGTTTCTTATAGCCAGTTTCTGCCATTGCTTTTTATTTTGTAATCTGCCTTGGCGAAAAAACCGCCTGGCAATCCTCATCATTCAGAATCAGATCAGAAGGTAAATCAAGGTGATCCTTTGTCATTATTCCAGAAAATCTATCATCCCACTCGAGTACACCCTTCATCCTGTTACGCAAATTTCGCTCAGCACCCCGACACGGTTGTCCGCCTCCGTTAATACAGCCATGCTGACAGGCCATAACCTCCAGCAAATCCACCTTACGATGCTTACTGCGGATTTCCTTATAATAGTTTTCAAATTGGGTTATACTGCTTATCGATGCCAATGTCAGCTTTTTGCCGTTAAATTCGCAGGTTGTTTCTTTTACGTCTTTTATTCCCCTTAGCTTTCCGGCCTTTTCTCCACTCAGATTGGCCTCCGGAATCCTGGCTTGGATAATTCTGGTTAACATCTCGATATTCCCCCCAGATATGGCACCAAGTTGACCTGATTTTGCCCCAACGCCAAAGAAATCTTCCTGAAATTCCGGATTCAAACTTTCAACGTCAATGCCATATAAACGGATTAACCGATAGACCTCGCGGGTTGTCAAAGAGAAATCAGGTAAAAATCCTGAACCCTTGATCCTCATCGCTGCAGTGGTTTCATTTTTCGATGCTGTACAGGAGGTCAGGTAAACAATAGAAACATCAGACTTTGATTTTCCAGTTTGATTGCAGGTTAATTCCCTGAGCAAATGAGCCATAATCTGGTTTGCCGGTTTGAGCGGCACAAGCCTTGACAGGAGTGCGGGTCTGCTTTGACTGATGTACCTGACTACAGATGGGCATTCCGAAAAAATGAGCGGAGTATCATTTTCATCAGGATTTTTATCGATGAGAATACCAGCTAATCTTCCAGCTTGATATTCTGCTCCCCAGCCCGTTCCATATACTTTTTGAAAGCCTATCCGTTTAAGGGCGTTAATCAGAATCGATGAAAATTCAGGTCCGGCTTTATATCCAAAAAACTCGCCCAGAGTTGCAAAAACAGCTGGATCTATCATCGCTACCGGAACCTTGTCCTTGTTTTGTAACAATGCTCCCACCTGATCAAGATGGCTTTTTTCCTTGAGCGCTCCGGTCGGGCACACCTGAATGCACTGCCCACAACTGATACAGGAAGAATAGTTGAGTCCTTTATCCAGTACCGTACCAACTTCTGTACGACTGCCCCTTTTTAGGAAGTCCAGTGCTGCAACATGCTGCAATTCTTCGCAGACTCGTACACAACGGCTGCACAATATACATTTTGAAGGATCACGGATAATCGCCTGGCTGGTATTGTCAATTTTCTTTCTTCCGGCTGTCCGTCCGAATTTCCTTTCAGTGACATTCAATTCAAATGCCAGTTCATGCAATTTGCACCACCTTCCCCTATCGCAGGACAAGCATGCATCATCGTGGTTTGAAAGTAAAAGTTCCAGTATGGTTTTTCTGGCCTGAATAACTCGGGCAGAATGTGTCTGGATCTTCATCGATTCCTCAATAAAAAAGGAACATGAGGGTACCAGGTCGTTTCGCCCCTCCACTTCAACTACGCATATCCGGCAGGCTCCCGATGGTTTAAATCCTTCCAGGTTACATAAAGTCGGAACATGAATGCCATTTGCTTTTAACGTGTCAAGGATAAGTTCCCCCTTTTGGGTTTTTATCTTCCGTCCGTTAACTTCAATTTCAATCATCATAGGTGAAGAATTAATTTACCAAAATGGCATTGAACTTGCAGACATCAAAACACTTACCACAACCAGTACAAAGGTCGTCAACAATATAATGGACTTGTCGGGGTGAGCCAATAATCGCTTTTTCCGGACATTTAACAAAGCATAGGTTACATCCGTTGCAAGCCACCGGATCAACAAGGAATGATCTCATATTTAAACAGACACCTGCCCGGCAGGTTCGGTCGAATACATGTTCTTCCAACTCTTCTCTAAACAATTCCATTCCGCTGATCAGAGGGTTTGGTGCACACTTGCCCAAACCACACAATGAAGTAGATTGCATCACTTCCGCAAGTTCCAGAACACCGGTTACACCCTTAAACCGGTCAAGGGCTTCATATTTATTTTCAGGAGTCGAACGGCTTGAAATCAAGCTCAAAACCTCCATGATTCTCTTTGATCCGTCTCTGCATGGAATGCATTTCCCACAACTCTCCTGGCGGATGAAATCCATCATATTCTTGGTAAGGTTGATCGGACAACTCTCATCATCCAATAAGACAATGCTTCCCGACCCAAGGACAAGATTCTCTTCGTTGAATTTGTCGAGATCCAGTTGAATATCAAATTTTGATACAGGGATAAACTTTCCGGAGGGCCCTCCCAATAACACTGCTTTGGCAGGCCGCCCATTACGTGTACCACCACCCATACTGTTGATAACCTCACCCAATGATGTTCCAAAAGGAACTTCAACCACACCAAGTCGCTTAATTTTCCCAGAAAGACTAAAAAGCTTGGTACCACTAGATCCAGGCGTTCCTAATTGCCTGTAATTATCAGGTCCTTTGCCAATTATCATTGGAACTTGAGCGAGAGTCTCGATATTGTGAATCAATGTTGGTTTTCCAAACAATCCTGAAGTTGCCGGATAGGGAGGCCTGGTCCTTGGTGATCCTCGCTTGCCCTCCAGACTTGATATTAACGCCGTTTCTTCACCGCAGACAAAAGCTCCGGGGCCTCTTTTCAGTTGGATGTCCAGCGTAAATCCACTATGAAGGATATCCTGGCCAATCAATCCGAATTCTCTGGCCTGACTCAATGCACATTGTATCCTCTTAACTGCCATTCTGTACCTCGACCGTGTATAGATAATGGCATGGTTGGCTCCAATAATATAGGCAGCCAGCATAATTCCTTCCAATATCAGGTGAGGATTACTTTCAACAAGGATTCGATGCATGTAACCACCGGGATCCGATTCGTCGGCATTGCAAAGAACATATCGCTTATCACTGGTTGTTTCAGCTGCCTTGGCCCATTTAACAGATGCCAGAAATCCCGATCCAGACCTACCCCTTAATCCGCTTTGTTCAATCAGCTTCATTAATTCCTGACCGGAATAATTTCTTATACTGTTGTAAAAAGTACGATATCCTCCCCAGGCAATATAATCCGATATATGACAGGGATTAATAACCCCATTCAAACTCGTGACAGAACGCTCCTGGTTGATAAAAAAAGGATGCTTTTTCCAATCGGGAATGTCTTCCCATGGCTGTTGGCCAGCCATAACCATTTGTCCGATAAGATTTTCCTCCGGTACAACCTGTTTGGTTATAGCATTCAACATCCCTGCAATATCCGTTGGCTCTACAGGTCCATAATATAACCTTGCCCTTCCGGGAACCTGTATTCCAACAACCGGTTCAACTGAAATTAATCCCAAGCATCCGGTTTCAACAATCTCGGAAGGATGCTGATTCTCAACAGACCATTGTTTTACTGCTTCTTCAATAAGATTGATGCTATAAATTGTCGTCGGAGTCGTCCTATCGATAAAAACTGTTAGGGTTTCGATACGCTCCCGCCTCAGTGTCCGACCGAGAAATCTTAATGCCTGGTCCGATTCAGGCTGCTGATGAGTTACTAATCCCAGCAAGCCGTCGCGTAGCTCTTCGCTCATTCGGGGTGTTTCCATTTTTTTATCGATTGCGGAACTTATCTACAAGTTCTTTAAGTCTCACCGGAGTCATTTTGGCATATAACTCTCCATTGACTGATAAAACCGGAGCTTCCTGACAAACACCCAGGCAAGGTACCCATTCGAGACTAAACCAGCCATCTCCGGTAATTTCGCCGGGTTCAATCTCAAGCAACCTGCCTAATTCGGAACGTATCCTCTCACTACTATCCACCTGGCATCCAATTCCCTGGCAAACCTGAAAATGATACCGTCCTCCGGCATTGAATCGAAACTCATTATAAAAAGTAGCAACACTGTAAATTTTAACTGCTGGGATTTCAAGATATTCCGCAATCGCAGCCACTGCTGGTTCTGGGATAAATCCATGCAGATCCTGAAACTCCTGAAGAATAGGGATCAGGTTTTCCCGCCGTCCGGCAGGGAATTTCTTCAAAAGATCCACGAATTCAGTACTCATTCTGTTATCAAATAAACATTGTTATTAATATAACATTACATCTCGGATGCAAATTTTACAACATTTTTCGGTTTTTTCCTAATAGCAGCGATCATTATTGTTATTTTTGGAACAATGATTTGTAACTAATCATGGAAGAGATTAAAACGGAGATAAGAATCTGTCTGGGAAGCTCATGCTTCGCACGCGGAAATAAAAAAATGGTGCAGGTTGTCCAGCAATTTCTGATCCAATATCACCTCACAGATAAAGTCAATTTTCATGGATCACACTGCTTTGGCCATTGTGGTGAAGGGCCAATGATCCAGATCGGAGATAATTTAATACATTCACACGATCCTGACGAATTGAAAAGACTGTTAAAGAACCATTTTGGGCTATGAAAAAATCAAATATCCCAGACAATAAAACTAATGACCGGATAATCTGGATAGAACCAGAACCCTGCATCCTTTGCTATGCGTGTGTTAGGGAGTGCCCTGCAATGGCTATCGAAGTAAAAGCAAATGTTGATCACGTAAGTATCCTGTCCGATCGATGTATTGCCTGCGGAAGTTGTTATTCTATCTGCCCCACCAGAGCAGTGAAAATTCAGTCGGACCTCGAAAAAGTCAAAGATTTTCTTAAATCCGGCAAACAGGCAAGTGCAATAATTGATCCCAGTATTTCGGCTGAATTCCCCGACATAACCGACTACAGGAATTTTGTCGGCATGATCAGAGCTCTGGGTTTTGCAGGGGTGTACGACTTGTCATTCGCAGTAGACCTGTCAGCACAAGCACATGCTAAACTATTCTCAGATTTTAAGGGCAAGTACAGGATATCCTCGAAATGCCCGGCGGTGGTTTCCTATATCACAAAACACCAGCCGCAACTAACCGAAAATATTATTCAGGTCCATAGTCCTGCTTCAATAATGGCTCGGATAATTCGCGAAAGGGAATCAGATGAGACCGTTGTGGTTTTGATTAATCCTTGTCTCGCAAGCCGGCTTGAATTTGGAAAGCCGGGTGAGCCTCACCATATCGATGCTCAGATTTCGTTTACCGAATTACGCGAATGGTTCTCCACTCAGCAAATTTCTGAAAATTCAGTTGAATTTTCAGATTTCAATCCTCCGAACGGAAGAAAAGGAGCCCTCTATCCCCTATCTTCTGGATTCATGCAGGCAGCTGATCAATTCGAGGAGCTCCTGGCAAGTAACTTCCTGTCTACCGACGGTCGTCAGGATATGATAGAATCTATTGATGAGTTTGCGACATCATATGATATTCGAAAACATCTCGATCTGTTCTATTGCGAAGGTTGTATCATGGGACCGGGTATGTCAGCCGGCGGTCATAAGTTCCGCAGAAGGACCCTTGTGACCGACTATGCTGCAAAGAGGTTTGAGAATTTCATCGACGAAGATTGGCAATCAAATCTTGAATTGCACAAAATCGCCGAAATTGATAGGCAATTTACTCCTGATGATCAGATTCTTACCTTACCAGATGAGACTGAAATCAGCGATATTCTCCGACTGATCGGAACATCCGGGGATCATGATACTAACCGTGGCTGCCTTGCCTGTGGATATAAGACGTGCCGTGATTTTGCCATTGCTGTTGCCCTAGGCCTCGCTAAAGCCGAAATGTGTCATCTCTACGGAACAAAAAACAAGCAGGAATACATTAAATCATTACGCTCATCTAATGAACAGCTCGCAAAAGCTCAGAAAGCGCTGCAGGAATCTGAAAAACTGGCATTGGAAGAAAAAAAACTTGCACAGGAATATTCCGAAACCCTGACAGCAGTATTGCAGAAGATACCCTCAGGTGTGGTCATCGTAAATGAAAATCTGAGAATTATTCAAGCCAACCGAGAGTTCATAGAAATCCTTGGCGATGAAATAAAATCTATTGATGAGGTAATTCCCGGGCTAAAAGGCGCCGACCTTCGAACATTATTTCCTCCTCAGATGCTTAACCTGTTTACATTTGTCCTTCAGAATCATCAGGATATAATGCATAAAGATATCGCAATGAATAACAGACTTTTAAACTTGTCTGTTTTCCCCATAAATAAAGGTTCCATTCTTGGGGCCGTTCTGCGCGACCTCTCGCTGCCTGAAGTTCAAAAGGAAGAGGTGATCAAAAAAGTAACTGAAGTGATCGATAAAAACCTTGAAATGGTTCAACAGATAGGATTTCTGCTTGGCGAGGGCGCTTCGGATACAGAAAGAATGCTGAATTCAATTATTAAATACTATCGTTCGGAAGAAACCAAATGAACGAGCCGCGATTCCATATCGAGATAAACTGCCAGCAGAAGTATCAGGAGGGTGAACGGATATGCGGGGACGTTTTTCTGAGTCAGAAAGTCTCAGAAGAGGGTCGCACTATTATGGTTTTGAGCGATGGCATGGGTCACGGTGTCAAGGCAAATATGCTGGCAACACTAACAGCAACCATGGCATTAAATTTTACTAAGGAACATAAGGATGTCGAAAAAATAGCGGAAATAATCATGAATACCCTGCCGGTATGCTCCGACAGGCAAATGTCATATTCAACATTTACCGTTGTCGATATACAGGAGGACGGGCTGACTAGAATTCTGGAATACGATAACCCCCATGCACTCATTTTCCGGGGTCGTCAACAACTTGAGCCCGAATGGAACTGCATCCTGATGACCACCGATAAAAATGCCGGAAAAGAAATTTTGACATGTTCATTTTATGCCAGAAAAGAAGATCGGATAGTTATTTGCTCCGATGGCGTTGTACAGTCAGGACTGGGATTCACAGCCTATCCATTCGGCTGGGGCCGGGAAAAGCTCGGCGACCATATCAGAGATCTGATTACACGCGATCCTGATATCTCAGCGCGGAAACTATCAACCCGAATAATAAACTCGGCTGTGCAGAATGACAAGTATCATTGCCAGGATGATACAAGCTGTGCCACCATCTATTTCAGGGAACCTCGAAAATTACTGATCTGCTCCGGACCACCTTATGAATTAGAAAAAGATAAGGAATTAGCCACCCGTGTTAAAGACTTCCCTGGACGGAAAATACTTTGCGGCGCCACAACCGCGGACATTATTGCCCGCGAATGGAAAAAGAAAATCGTTGATTCATTTGAGTTTACTGATCCCGACTTACCGCCGGTCGCCTTTCTTGAAGGCGTTGATCTTATAACAGAAGGGATTTTAACGCTTGGGAAGGTTTCGGTTTTACTCGACCACTATAATGAAAACGTCAAAGTTGGCAAAGGCCCTGCTGATGAAATTATTAAAATGATTCTGCAGTCAGATGAAGTGTATTTCATCATCGGAACCCGGATAAATATTGCGCATCAGGATCCAAGCCTGCCCGTAGAACTGGAAATCCGCCGGACTGTCGTCAAGCGGATTGCCAGAACTCTTGAGAAAAAATTCTTGCTAGAAGTAAAAGTTTCTTATATCTAACTGATAAAGAAGCACCAAACGTCTCTACATATATTCTGCGAGAATCTCCTGAACACCATCCGGTGAAACCCTGCCATAAGTTTTATCTCCAACCATAACTACCGGAGCCAAACCGCAGGCACCAACACAACGCAAGCAGTTTAATGAGAATCTTCCGTCTTTTGTGGTCTCTCCCACTTCAACGGCTAACTTCCGCTTAAATTCTTCAAGTACCTTCTCGGCTCCCCTGACATAACAGGCGGTTCCCATACAAATGGAAATCGGGTTTTGCCCTTTTGGTATCATACTGAAAAATGAATAGAAAGTTACCACACCGTAGACTTTGGCTACTGGAATTTTCAATTCGCGGGCCACAATTTCCTGCACTTCTGCCGGAAGGTAACCGAAAATACTTTGGGCCTTATGCAAAACATGGATTAGTTCAAACGGATCATTTGAGAATGATTTGCAAACTTCAACCAGCTCATTGACCTGGTTTTCATGTAATTCTACTTTTATGCTGGACATAGTGCTTTATTTTGTTTTGGGAATTACCACTTTAACTTTACTGCGATCGAAATAGTGAGTATGAAGCAGATGATGCGATTTCTCACTGAGCGGTTCACCCAGAAATTCGGTGTATAATTCCTTGATGTATGGATTTTCATGAGACTTCCGAATGGGTTTAGCCAAATCTTCCTGATAAATGGCTTTCTGTCTCGCTGTGATGACTCCGGATTTGCCGTGGTGCAGAGGCTGCCCTCCTCCGCCAATACAGCCACCAGGACAAGCCATAATTTCAATCGCATGGAAGTTACAGGTTCCGGCTTTTATGCTTTCCAGTAGTTCACGCGCATTCCCTAAACCATGGGCGATCCCGATATTAATAGGTAATCCATTAAAATCAATCGTCGCATGGCGGATGCCTTCCATCCCCCGCAATTCCTCAAAACTGATTCTCTCCAGTGTTTTTCCAGTATAAACTTCATAGGCTGTTCGAACGGCTGCTTCAATAACACCGCCAGTAGTTCCGAAAATCACGGCCGCTCCGGTCGACTCACCCATCGGTTTATCGAAATCTGCATCCGGAAGACTGAGAAAATCAATATTTGATTGCTTAATTAATGCTGCTAATTCGCGTGTTGAAAGTGCATAATCAACATCGGGATTTCCGTCCGTCTTAAATTCCTCACGTTGGCACTCATACTTCTTGGCCAGGCAAGGCATGATTGAGGCCACAATTAAATCCTTACGATCGACCCCGATCTTATCAGCAAAATAAGTCTTTGCAATTGCCCCAAACATTTGCTGCGGCGACCTGGCAGTTGAAGGAATATCCTTCATCTCAGGAAAATACTCTTCAAAGAAATTTACCCAGGCAGGACAGCAGGAGGTAAGAATAGGCAAGGACTCTTCCTTATTTCCATTCAAATAATTTGTCAGCCGTTTTAGAAGTTCGGTACCCTCCTCCATAATAGTAAGGTCTGCAGCAAAATCGGTATCAAAAACATAATCAAACCCAAGCTGCTTCAATGCTGAAACCATCTTACCCGTTACCAGAGAACCAGGTTCCATACCAAATTCCTCGCCAAGTGCTGCTCTCACAGCAGGTGCAGTTTGAACAATTACTGTTTTCTTCGGATTTGCTAATGCCCTGATGATCTGATTGGTATTATCAACTTCGGTCAGCGCACCCGTTGGGCAAACTGCAACACATTGTCCGCAATAAGTACAGGTCGATTTAACCAGATCCTGTTCAAAGGCCGGAGCTACCACCGAAGTAAAACCACGATTAATTCCCCACAAAGCCCCAACAGTCTGGAACTTATTGCACATCATCTCGCAGCGGCGGCATAGAATGCATTTATCCATATCCCGGATAATCGATGGGGAACGGTCCTCTTTATAATGTGACTGCTCTCCTTTGTAATGAATCTCCCTGATACCCAGATCCTGGGCCGTCTTTTGAAGATCACAGGTTCCGCTTTTTGCACAAATCAGGCAGTCAAAAGGATGGTCAGACAGAATTAGCTCCATAACCGTTCTTCTGGCATTTAATACCCGCATGGTATTGGTTTTTACAACCATACCTTCCTGGCATACCGTAGCACACGAAGGAGCAAGGTTTCTTCTTCCGCTCACTTCTACAACACAAATCCTGCATCCGCCGGGTTTGTTTTCAATGTTCAGGTCTTCGAGATGCAGATAGCAGAGAGTTGGTATATTAATTCCTACCTGCTGGGCTGCTTTCAACAAACTGGTGCCGGGTTCCACCTGGACCGGCTTATGATCGATAATCAAATTTATTTTATCCATAGCAATGATAATCTGGTCTTAAGAAACATAAACTGCATTAAACTTGCACTTCTCCAAACAAGCACCGCATTTGATGCATAACGCCGCATCAATGATGTGAACTTCCTTACGCTCACCACTAATGGCACTGACCGGACAAACCCTTGCGCAGGCTGTACAACCAACACAATTTTCAGGTTCAATCCAATAGGTCATCAGGTCGCGGCATTGTCCAGCCGGACATTTGTGATCCTTAACATGAGCTTCATATTCATCAAGGAAATTATCAAGCGTAGATAACACAGGATTTGGTGAAGTCTGTCCTAATCCGCATAATGACGTATCTTTAATTACCTCACTGAGATTCCTCAGCCGGTCCAGATCTTCGACTGTACCCTTGCCTTTGGTTATCGTTTCGAGGATTTCATATAAACGCTTATTTCCGATACGGCATGGAGAGCATTTACCACATGATTCTTCAACAGTAAAATCCAGATAGTATTTTGCCATGGAAACCATGCAATCATCTTCATCCACAATGATCATACCGCCTGAACCCATCATTGAGCCGCAAGCAATAAGATTATCATAATCAATCGGAATATCCAGATGTTTTTCGGTCAGGCATCC
Organism: uncultured Bacteroidota bacterium; assembly: GCA_903851365.1. Classification (GTDB taxonomy): domain Bacteria; phylum Bacteroidota; class Bacteroidia; order Bacteroidales; family UBA12481; genus UBA12481. The sequence continues at coordinate 17,808 of CAINOB010000012.1, read as the reverse complement.
TCCGGAAGGTCCACCCGTCTGTACTGCCTTGAACTTTTTGTTGCCCTTGATTCCACCACCAATTTCAAATATCACCTCACGAAGAGTGGTACCCATCGGGACTTCGACCAACCCGACATTATTGACCTTACCAGCGAGTGCGAACACTTTTGTGCCTTTGGATTTTTCTGTTCCAATCGAACTGAACCATTCAGCACCCTGCAGGATAATCGGGGGTATGTTGGCATAGGTCTCAACATTATTTACATTGGTAGGTTTGCCAAGGTAACCTTCTTCTGATGGGAACGGGGGTTTGAAAGTAGGTTCACCCCTTTCACCTTCCATCGAATGGATCAATGCAGTTTCTTCCCCACAGACAAATGCACCGGCACCATAACGAAGGTCAATATCAAAGTTAAAACCGGTTCCAAAAATGTCCTGGCCAAGCAATCCATATTCCCTGGCCTGTTTGATCGCTATTTTGAGTCTTTCGATAGCTAATGGATATTCAGCTCGGATATAAACCAACCCTTTATCGGCACCGGTACAATATCCATTAATTGCCATTGCTTCAATCACCGTATGTGGATCACCTTCAAGAATCGACCGGTCCATAAATGCTCCGGGATCCCCTTCATCCGCATTACAAACCACATATTTTTGATCCGCCTGACTTTTAGCGGTAATTTCCCATTTGAGACCAGTAGAAAAACCGCCGCCTCCACGACCACGTAATCCCGACTGTTTCACAATCTGAACAGTTTCGGCAGGAGTGAGCTCCGTAAGAACTTTTGCCAATGCAGCATATCCATCCCGGGCAATAGATTCATCAATACTTTCCGGATCAATGAAACCACAATTCCGCAAAGCAATGCGAAGCTGCTTTTTATAAAAATTCATGCCCTTGGCATCCTGAATTCTTTCTTTAGTTTTAGGGTCAACGTAAAGCAAGCGTTGAACCTTTCTGCCTTTGATGATGTGTTCCGCAATAATTTCATGTGCATCATCTGGTTTGACTCCAACATAGAAAATATTGTCGGGCAGAACTTTAACAATCGGACCCTGCTCACAAAATCCAAAACAGCCGGTTAGAACAACCTGAACTTCTTTATCAAGTCCGTTTTCAATAAGCTCATTCCGGAGTGTACTCACCAGTAAATCACTGTTTGAGGATTTACAACCAGTACCCCCGCAAACCAGGATATGTATTTTGTGTTTTATCATTGCTGACCCTCCTCCTGATTTTCATTGATCGATTGGTAGGTGATCGGAATGATACCATCAACAAGTTCCCCGTTTTTGATGTATTTCTCGATAATTTCATCAGCCTTCTTTTTATCGACAAATCCGAATACAAGAGGCTCATGTCCTGGAAGCGTAACTTCGATGGTAGGTTCCGCATAGCAGTAACCCATACATCCGGTTTGGGTCACAACGGAATCAATTCCGCGCTTCTCAAGCTCTTCCATTAAAAATACCATTACATCCTTGGCACCGGATGCAATACCACAAGTAGCCATCGCTACTTTTACCTGAACGGTCGATTCAGGATGATCTCCGGATTCACGTACATGAATTTTCTTCTGTAGTTCCTCACGAAGTTTTTTTAGATCAGCCAGTGTTTTAACCTTGGTCATGTCTTATATATTTCCTTTAAAATTACTAAAATCCAATTTGAACCATTCTAATATTCCAGTCATTACTTCCTTTTCCGTTAATGGGATTCCCCCCAATTCTGTGCGGATCTGGTCGCTGTCCCATTCACATTCATTCATAGCCCCTTTAAATTTGAAAATCATCCTGATTCCCGGGCTGGAAGCCATTAGCATCCAGGCACATTCAGGGATGTCCCCCAGAGGCGGACAATCAGGATGTGTCAATAGGAATGAGGCAAGCAATTCGGTACCCTTGCCTTCTTTTGATTTTACAGAGATGAATCCTCCGGAGGCCTCCGCTTTTTGAGCCAGCAATGGAACACCCAGTCCAATTTTTCGCGTAGTCCGGGTTGAAAAAAATGGATCTTTAACCCTTTCCAGTTGATATTTGTCCATGCCGGTTCCATTGTCAATGACCGAAAGGTGCAGGTAGTTATCCTTGTCAACGATGAGGCTGACAGTGACGGTCAAAGCGTTGGCCCGGATCGAATTTTGAACTATATCTAAAATATGCAGACTCAGATCTTTCATTTTAACTGGCAAGAGTTAATTTTCCGGTTAATCCCTGCTTTACTCCCCTAAAGGTCAGTTCATCGATTTCCATGCTTGTATACTTCGATCCGATTTCGTCAGGCCTATGAGCATCAGAACTGAACACTATCGGAAATGATGACATTCCAGAAATGTCCGAATATTCTGGTCCCGCTTTGTATCCCGGCACCCACTCAAGAGCATCTGCAATCAGTTTATCAGGGATGATTCCCAATTGTGATAACAAGCTGTAACTCGGACGATTTATATGTGCAGGAATAAATATCCCACCACGTTCGGCCACAAAAGAGGCAACTTGCTGCAGCGATTGGTCCAGAGCCGAGATTAACAATCTTTTTTCTTCAAAAACGATGTTTCCTGAGGCATCAACGACAACCTGGTCGCCAAAGAATACAGGATTATTGTCTATTGCCGGCAAATGCCGGTCGAGATATATCTGGAATTCATCCAGAGCAACAAGATCATCAAAGAACGCTAAACAATGTATTTCTTCACGCGTGGTAACCTCTGCACCAACCAGGATCATCAGGTGATTATCTGAGAATTCACTTTTCATAAGCCTGCCCTGCCGGGTCGAATTATGGTCGGTTATCCCTATAACCCTTAATCCTTGCTGATGAGCCTTTTGCAGGACTGTCAGAGGATCCATCGATAAGTCGCCGCATGGCGACAAAGTCGTATGTATATGCCAATCAACGTTTATCATTTCCATTCCTGTGCAGACTCTCATAAACTTTGGCTGCAGTCAGGAAAGTGTCAGAAACAGTCCCTAAAAGAGATATCCCTTCCTCGCGAGCTTTCTCTATCACTTCTACATCAGGCAGTTGTCCATGAACAAGAATGATTGCTGCAAGGTCCTTTAAACTCGCTACTGCAATGACATTAACATGCGCCTGCAACGTGATCCATACCATATCAGGTTTTGAATGCCCCATGACATCACTTAGGAGATCTGATGCATACCCCCCTGAAATCGTTCGTTCCATATTTTCCCCCGGATTAATTACCTCCAGGTTCAATTCCTTTACCAGCTCTTTAACTTTCATCTTTTAATCTTTAATACGTCCCGTCCACACATTTTCCGCATGATCAAGTGCCTCGGCCCCACTGATCTGCCCTCGGTTAAGAGATAATAAATCCATGTATGGACACTGGCTGATATTACCTTTATCCTGAACCAGATCCTCTGCAAGGGCATGACAGGTAGGTGCCCCACAGGCGCTGCAGTCAATTCCCGGTAGGAGAAGTTCTATTTTGCGTAATGATTCAAGCTTGGCCATTGCTTTTTCCACATCCTGATCAAGCTTAAGTCCTGAGCGAGGTTCCACCGGGCTCAGTGATATCAATCCAGACAGAAAACTCTGATAATAATGCAATGGGCTAACTTCGCAGCTGCAGGTGTGGGATTTCATTGATGCTCTGCGTTCCATGTTTGCCACGGTCAGAAAAGTATTTCCTGCAGTCAGAATACCTCCTGCGCAGCCTTCCTGACAAGCCTTCATTTCCAGAAAATCAATTCCTTTGATTTGACCTTCCTCAATTTTTTCAAGAATATCGCTTATCTCATGCATACCGTCGACAGCAAGGGCACGCACGGTTGAACAAGAAACTTCACCGCGCGTAAGACTCCATTTAATAGCTGAGGCTGGCGGACTTTGAAATTCAGCTGTGAGGTTTTTCCGATCCTGATATATGATTGCCAACACTTTGTTATACAGAAAATCAAGATTAATAACACCCGACAGTGGAGATTTACTTTCCCCGACCGGCGATTTAAAAGCAGCAATCTTTGCAGCACACGGAGTAATATAGAAAATCCCCGTTTGTTCGGGATCACAACCTTGATCTTCAAAGAATTTTCTGCAATAAATAGCTGAAACATCCACCGGCGGTTTAACCCGGATAATATGGTCAGCAAGTGATGGATACCTGACTTGAATCAGTCGGACAACTGCCGGACAATAGGAAGATATCAACGGTCTGACTTGCGGATTAGCAGCAATATAAGAACGGATCCCTTCGGCAACCGTGCTGACCCCATGCTCAACTTCAAAGACATAAGTGAATCCTAATTTTAATAAGGCCCCGTAAATAGTTTCGGTTTTTATGTCCTGGGCAAATCTTCCAATAAAGACTGATGGAATTAAAGCAACCCTGACGGGATAATTGAAGATGGCAGTTAGATCATCTTGCTCAACTTTGATGGCTTTAACCGGACAAACACGGTAACAATTCCCACAATCAACACATTTGTTGGCATCAATGACAGCAAAGCCTTTTTTGACCCTAATAGCTTCGGTTGGACAAACTCTCACACAATGAACGCAGCCATTGCACTGAACTGTATCAACATATAGAGCGTGATGGAAGTAATTCTCTTCTGTCATGGCTTGATGCGATTAACAATTTTCAATATTGTTCCATTGCCGGGTTCAGAAGTAATATCCATGAAATCTGAATTTTCCTTAATATTTGGAAGCCCCATACCTGCGCCAAAACCCATCTCCCTCACGGCCGCAGAAGCGGTGGAATATCCCTTCTGCATCGCGAGTTCCACATCGGTTATTCCAGGACCTGAATCCCGGACGGCAATCTGTATATGATCGGGTTGAATATTTACATGTATAGTACCGGACCAGGCATGCGCGACAACATTTACTTCTGCCTCATACATGGCAACCACCGTTCTCCGAATTAAGGCGGAATCCAGATTCAAGCTTTTAAGTATCTTTTTAAGATGACTCGAAGCCTCACCTGCATGGGTAAAATCGCCCCCTTCAATATTGTAGTCCAGATCCATTAATAAACAGGCTTTATTCCTGCGGCAAATAATTCTCCGGCAACTTTGAACATTGATGACTTGCATTTAACAAGTATCATATCGTTTTCTGCAGCCAGTTGTATCATTTCTTCGGTGATGTTCTTATCGCGAACAAATAAAATATGTGAGATGTCAGCCATTTCGGCCGTCCGGATAGCTTGAACATTGGCAAGTCCGGTAATTAAAAGTACTTCCTGGCATCCTAGGGTAAGAACGTCGCTCATCAGGTCAGAGCAGAATGCACGGTCAACTTTATCGAACTTCCTGTGTGCACCACATTGGATTTCCCCACCCGTCCGCTCCAGTATTTCCTCAATCGTCATTTTAATGAACTGATTATCTGAGTTTTTCATTTGAAATAAACTTTCTGTTATTTTACTAACAATGTTATTTATTTCACACGCAAATATATAAGAACTTTATCGGAGAACAAATGATTTATTAGTGTTTTTCAAAAAAAAAGGAGACTATTTTCAAATAGCCTCCTTTTCAATTCTATCAATCAATAACCTTAATATTGTTTTCTGACCAGATAGTGAGTATGAAGTAAACTATGTGATTTATGGCTGTTTGGAGCTCCAAGGAATTCCTCATAAATCATCTTGACTTCAGGATTTTCGTGAGATTTACGTAATGGTAAACCTTCATCTTCGCCATAAATAGCAGCTGCCCTCTTAGCCCGGATATCCTCATTGGTCGGAATCGGCTGACCGCCACCACCCAAACATCCACCCGGACAAGCCATTACCTCAATAAAATGATAGTGTGCCGTTCCATCTTTTACAGCCTGCATCAATTTACGGGCATGCGCCAGACTGTGTGCCACTGCACAGGAGACTTCGATTCCATCAAGGAATTTCCATTCCGGTAAACAGCCCTCAATCTTGACTTTTGCCTCTTTTACTCCTTCCATACCACGGACAGGTAGTATGTTTAGGTTGGCAAATGGCACTTCCCTACCAGTAACCAATTCATATACAGTTCTTAAGGCGGCTTCCATAACACCACCGGTTGCTCCGAAGATTACTGCAGCACCTGTCGATTCGCCCATAATGCTGTCATATGCGGAATCCTCAAGATTCTGGAAATTGATTCCAGCTTGCTTGATCATCATACCCAATTCCCTGGTAGTCAGAACATAATCTACATCCTTATATCCGCTTGACCGCATTTCGGGACGGTTTGCTTCATATTTTTTAGCAGTACACGGCATAATAGATACCACAGTGATATCCTGTGCTTTCAACCCCTTTTTCTGAGCATAATAGGTCTTGGCCAAAGCGCCAAACATCTGCTGTGGAGATTTACAGGTTGATACATTCGGTAGATATTCTGGGAACGTATGCTCAATAAACTTGATCCAGCCAGGCGAGCAAGAAGTTGTCATTGGCAATGCTACAGTCGGGTCCTTATCAACCACTGCCCTCTTCAAACGGGTCAATAACTCCGTACCTTCTTCAAGAATGGTAAGGTCAGCAGTAAAGTCAGTATCCAGAACAGAATCAAATCCTAACCTTTTCAGCGCGGTAACCATCTTACCGGTAAGTCTTTCGCCAGGATTATAGCCAAGTTCTTCCCCGATAGCAACCCTTACAGCAGGCGCTGTTTGAACAACAACATGTTTGTTTGGATTATTGATTACATCCCAAACTTCCTCAACATAGGTTTTCTCGATCAATGCTCCAACCGGACAGCGGTTCACGCATTGTCCACAGTTGGTGCATACTACTTCAACCAGCGGATGGTCTAAAAAAGTAGATATCTTCTGATGATCTCCTTTATAAGCAACAGCAAGGGCTGATACTCCCTGAAGTTCATCGCATGTCCTGACACAACGTTGGCAACGGATACACTTGCTGTCATCTTTAATAATAGATGGAGATAGATCGTCAATAGACCTATGCTTTCCGTTAACCAGATCAATGAATACATGATCCCCAACACGGTATTCGTGTGCCAGACTTTGCAATTCACAGTTCCCGTTTTTGTAACACTTGGTGCAGTCGGAGTTATGTTCCGAAAGCAGCAATTCGATAATAGTTTTACGAGCGGTCCGTACAACAGCACTGTTGGTATGGATCTGCATTCCCTCAGATACCGGGGTTGCACAGGCTGCTATAAGTGCCCGTCCACCCACCTGTTCAACAACGCAAACCCTGCAATTACCTGCAACGCAAAGGTCTTCGTGATAACAAAGTGTTGGAATCCTGAAATCCAGTTTTTTTGCAGCAGCAAGGATGGTTGTTCCTTCCGGTACTGAAACCGGTATATCGTTGATTGTAAGATTCACCAAATATTTACTCATGGTTCTTCCGATTTTGGCTTAATAAATTATTTCTTCTTTGAAATTCGAAACAATAGAAATGAATGGGTTAGCAACTGATTGCCCCAGACCGCACTTAGCCGCAACTTTCATCGTTTTGGCAAGTTTCTTCAGGTCATCAAGGTAGCCCGGGTTCTTTTCACCCCGTTTAACTGCTTCGATTCCCTTTAACAACTGCTGGCAACCTACCCGGCATGGTGTACATTGTCCACATGATTCTTCTGTAAAGAATTCCAGATAATCATGTAAGACATTGTACATGGAGCGACTGCTGTTGAATAACATCATGGAACCTCCCGTCGGAATGCCTTCGTAACCGATAATGGTTTCCTTAAACATCTTCCTCGGAACGCAACCACCCGAAGCTCCTCCTACTTGTACTGCTTTTGTGTCGCCGTCACCGAATTCATCAACGAACTGCTGTACACTCATTCCTAATTCCAATTCTGAAATGCCGGCTTTTGGGGTATCACCTGAAATGGAGAAAACTTTAGATCCGCGTGAATCTTTTGTTCCCATTTCCTTGAATTTTTCCGGTCCTATCCGGGCGATCATGAAAGCATAAACCAATGTTTCCACATTATTGATTGCAGTAGGTTTTCCCAGGTAGCCCGCAACAGTTGGATAAGGAGGCTTATTCCTGGGTTCGCCGCGCTTGCCCTCCATTGATTCAAATAAAGCACTTTCCTCACCACAAATGTAAGCCCCACTGCCTGAACGCATCTGGATAGTAAAATCTAATCCGATTTTCTTTAATCCTGCATTAAACACATCCAGCTTTTCATTTAAAGCGGGCAAAAGGAAATTATATTCACCGCGGAGGTAAATAAAACCTTCACGTGCACCGATCGTATATCCACATATTGCCAATCCTGCAAAAACCTTTTCAGGGACGCGATCAAGTATCTCTCTATCCTTGAAGGTTCCTGGTTCGCCTTCATCAGCATTACAAATCACATACTTATCGTAGCTATCTTCATTTCGGGTGAATTTCCATTTCAGCCCGGTCGGGAATCCTGCACCGCCACGACCTTTCAACCCGGAATCAATCATGTCAAGAATTATATCATCCGGACTTTTTTTAATTGCATTCTCAACAACTTTTATCGGATCAATCCCTTCCATCAGGAATATAATATCAACCCGTTTAGGTCTTGTATTTTCCATTTTTATATTGCTATTGGTTCCTGATAATTAATCTTCTTCCTGATATTTCTGCAAAATCTCGATTGCCTTTTCGGCAGTCAGCTCGGGAAATACCTTATCATTAATAAGCATAACCGGGCCTTTATGACACCACCCCAAACAGTTGGCACTCAGAAGAGTGAATTTTCCGTCAACGGAGGTTTGTCCGGTTTTTACCTTTAAGGTATCTTCTATTGCATGGATTATTTCATCCTTACCTGCCATATGACAGGAGATCGTCTTACATACCCTGATAACATTTTTACCGCGTGGAACGGTATCCAGGAAGGTGTAAAAACTGGCGGTTCCAAAAACCTCGGCAGCAGATAGATCCAATGCTTTGGCAATTGAAATGAGATCCTGGTCATCCAGGTAATTTTTGGTTTTAACCACAGCTTGAAGGATCGGCATCAATGCCTTTCTTTCTTTGCCATAAACCACGGTAACATCCTTAATAATCTGTTGAACATCAGCCATTTTTGCTCTCCTTTAAATTCAATTTTTTGAGTTTTTGCTAATAATAATCTTGCGCTTATTATGTCTGTTAAAAATATAACAATACACAAAAAGCAAACATGACGTTTATTAGTAAAAGAGATGACAAAAATCAGATTCCGACTTTTTGCCGGCTGAATTCTGGCTTACCTCACTAGCTGCATTTCCTTGATAAGATGAGTCGCCCCGGCAAACTTATCAATGATGAAAAGCGCATAGCGGATGTCGAGACTAATATTACGACAGAGATCAGGATCATACATGATATCACTCATGGTGCCCTCCCAATTCCTATCAAAATTAATCCCAATAAGCTGGCCTTGAGCATTTATTACTGGGCTTCCCGAATTGCCGCCTGAGGTATGGTTCGATGAGATAAAGCAAACAGGAACAGTATTGTTAGATGCATACTGACCATAATCTTTCGCCAGATACAACTTTTTAAGTTTTTCAGGAACGCGGTAATCATAAATCTGAGGATTATCCTTCTGCATTATACCATCCAGAGTGGTTAAATGACGATATTCGATACCATCTGCAGGTAAAAATCCGTCGACTTTTCCATAAGTAATTCTTAAAGTTGAGTTGGCATCAGGGTAAAAAAGCTTTTCGGGTTGCATTTCCATCTGAGCCTTCATATAAAGGCGCTGCAGCTCAGGAATCTGACCCTGCCCGCGGGACAATCCGGGATTGATAATCTCGGTCTGCAGTTTCCTTAGACTTTTTAACATCATAAAGGCTGGATCGTTGGCAAGCTTTTTAACTGACTTTGCATTTAAGTTGTTAAGAATACCCATTAATTCATCCTGATTAGCGAATACGGAGGTCTCAAAAACCGATTTTGCATATTTTTCAAAGTCTCCTTTGAAATCAACCGCTATCTTCTTTAAAAGTTCAGGTTGGAAATCAGGAGTAATTCCTTTGGCATAAGCTTCCATCATTACTGCCAGCAATTTTTGATCTGTCGGTGCATCATAATCCTTAAAATAGGATGCTATACCGGCTTTATTATTATCCACCACCTTTTGAAATTCAGGTGAAATTCCCTTTGCAGCCAAATCAATAAGCGATTCAAACCTTCCAGCAAAACCGATTATCTCGGGTGCTTCACCAGCCTCATGCGCATAAGTGTTGGCTAACTCAAATGGAGCCTGTTTAACAATAATATCTTTATACTGCTCCAATATCGATCCATATTGAAGATGTCGCCCGGGATCAGCATCTGCCCATTGTTGGAACCGTTTCTCAAAATCAAGCTTACGCTGGATGGCATTTACTTTCTTCAGACCCAGCAAAACACCCTGGTTCTTCTTCCAAGTGTTAGCTATTCCTGACTTTTTTGCTGAATACTGTATCCTGATTTCAGGACTGGTTTCCATGGCTGCCATAATCACATCAAGCCGTTTGGTCCTCAGATCAACAGAAGCAGGGATGGAATAATTCACTTGACTTTCAATGACAAACGAAGGAACATACTCGGTTGTGCGCCCCGGATAACCAAAAACCATCGTAAAATCACCCGGCTCAACTCCACGCAAACTGATTGGAAAAAATTTCTTAGGCTTGTAAGGAACATTATTCGGCGAATAGGCGGCAGGTCGGTTATCAGCTCCGGCATAAATCCTGAACAACGAAAAATCACCGGTATGACGCGGCCAGATCCAATTGTCTGTTTCACCGCCAAATTTACCTATCGCACTTGGAGGGGCCCCAACCAGGCGAACATCATTATAGGATTCGTAAACAAAGAGAAAATATTGGTTACCATTGAAAAACGGAGTGACTTTTGCTGTATAGGAAGTCCCTTTTATAGCCTCGGCTTGTATATTTGCTGCGTTTTTCTGTATGGTTTTTTCACGGTCAACCGATGGCATCGATGCTGTAACACCAACTAAAGAAGCATCTGTAACATCTTCAATACGAACTAAAAAGGTTACACTTAATCCCGGATTGGGAAGTTCTTCACCCTTCGACATTGCCCAAAATCCGTCGGTCAGGTAATCGTGCTCAACAGTACTGTGTTTTTGTATATTTCCATATCCGCAATGATGGTTGGTTATCAGCAACCCTTCACCTGAAATAAGTTCACCGGTGCAGCCTCCACCAAAAATTACAATGGCATCTTTCAGACATACCTGATTTACCGAATAAACATCCTCAGCCGTCAATTTAAAACCGGCGCGCTGCATATCCTCAATCTTATACTTTTTTAAAAGTAACGGTATCCACATACCCTCCTCTGCCCGAAGCAATGATCCGGCAAGAATGAAGAAGATTAAAATAAACGATAACTTTTTCATGGCGATTTATTGGTTTCTGATGGTTTTATAGTCCGTAAAACTCTGTAATTCCTTATAAAGACGTTGAATTGGTAATCCCATTACATTAAAATACGATCCTTCAATGCGGTGAATTCCCATATATCCAATCCATTCCTGGATGCCATAGGATCCAGCTTTGTCATATGGATTGAATTCATCGACATACTCTTCAATTTCAGCCTGCTCAAGGTGATCAAACCAAACAATGGTGCTCGAGGTAAAAACCGATTCCCGGTCCTTTGATGTCAGGCAGACTCCCGTAATAACTTCATGAGGCTTACCTGAGAGATCATTGAGCATTTTAATTGCTTCATCACGGCCAGCAGGCTTTCCCAGTATTTGCTGACCGAGAACGACCAAAGTGTCTGCAGTAATCAGGATGTCTGAAATCCCAAGTTCGTGAATATAAGTTTCAGCCTTAAGTTTTGCCAGAAAAACAGCTACCTCGGATGGGCTTAATTCTGGTGGGTAATTTTCAGGAACTTCTTCCTTCAGCCAAACTTCAAAGGGTATTCCTGCCTGGCTAAGTAATGAATGTCTCCTGGGCGACCGGGATGCCAGAAAAATATGATAATTCCGCAAATGGTCGCTGAATCGTTTCATTTTGTAAGGTAATGCTTTATGAGCCAATGAACCAAAGGGGCATAGAGAAGGCCGAGCATCATAATGATTTTCACCAGCCTGCTGATAAACTCATAGTCCTTTGAATCTTTTGATTTTAAAACCCTAATAACGAGATAGATAAATGGCAAGAGCAATGCAACGCCATAGTAGGTCAAACTAATCGCATCCCTTAGGTAGCTCAGGTAAAAGAAACCCAAAACCAATGCTGTAAAAACTGCAAGACCGACGATAATCTTCTTCGTTTTCCTGATTCCATAAGAAATAGGTAAGGTTTTGCTATCCATTTCCATGTCCCCAACAACGTCCTGAGCATCTTTGACAATTTCCCGGATCAGATTTATCATAAAGGCAAAAAAAGCAAAAACACAAACCCAAATCAATATAGCGTGTAAACCCTGTGGGTAAAATACCGTGTTATTATGGAAATCCCTCGCCAACAAAGGATATTCAAAAAGTATAACTAAAAGTGGCACCGTTCCCGTTAGTAATGAAACAGCAAGGTTGCCTGCAAGAAGAATATGTTTAAGCCTCACTGAGTAGTACCAGAGCAGTAGTGGGGCACCTGCAAAGATCAGGATCATCCAGGGTACATGATACAAAACTGCAAAGGCTGCGCCGATGGTAACGCCAAAAAAATTCAATATCCAATGAAGAAGCATAGCAGCCCGCCTGCTTAAATGTACGCCGATAACAAGTTTATTGGGTTTATTTACCTGATCAGCTCTAACATCGTGATAATCATTAATAACATACCCGGCAGCCGTGATCAGCACAGTAGATAAGACCAAACCGAGAAATGCGAGTTCTGAAACCCGAAGATCAATCCCATAAACTCCCAAAAGAGGTTTAATGATCGACCAGCGCATCAGGTACATGGTTACGGCGACCATCAGCAGATTCGGAAACCTAAAAATTCTGAAAGCTCCTTTTACACTCATAAACCTACTATTCTAATAGTTCCAGAAACCCTGAGTCCTTAATACCTGTTCTATCACATCCCTGACACAACCATAACCCCCAGGATGATTGGAAATGTATCTTGATACAGTTTGTACTTCATTTGCAGCATCGTTCGGGCAAGTTGGCATTCCTACCAGTTTCATGGCGCCGAGATCAGGGATATCGTCACCCATGTATAAAACCTCATTTAGCCTGATATTATGCTTGGCTATGAAGGTTTTAAGATCAGAAATTTTATCAGAAGATCCAAGAAAGATATCATCAGTTCCAAGTTCGCTGAACCGTCCCCTGAGCGATTCAGACCGGGCACCAGTGATAATACCCACCTTGAATCCAGCTTCAATGGCTGTTTTTATCGCGAATCCATCACGCGTATTAACCGATCGCATCATATCGCCCGAGGCATGCAGAATTACCTGATTCGAGGAGATAACACCATCCACATCAAATACAAATGCTCTGATGTTTCGTAGGTCCTCTTTAAAAAAGCTCATAAATTTTCTTCTTTGGGCGATGGTGAAACACTTTGTATTGAATCACTTATACGCTTATATAGCACTTGCAATTCCTGCGAGTAAGATAATAAATCAACATGCTTTTTTAGAGTCGACTTATCCTGCCTTACAGCAGGTCCTGTCTGGGCTTTTTGTGGTCCGATTTCAACTGCCTTTTCAAATGTTTCCTGGATTAATGGCCGCAGCCAGTCTACAGGTAGTGAATGTTCCTTCATGATCCCGTAAGCATTGGCCAGCATATGATTGGAAAAATTATTCGCCCAAACAGCTGCCAGATGCATCCATCTCCGCTCCTCATGCCCCACAAGATGAATCTCAGTGGTGAAACCTGAAGCCAGCTTAACGAGTATTTCGGTAACTGCAGGTTCGCAACCTTCAATAAAAACAGGGACTTTGGATAAATCAAGTGTCCTGCCTATTGAAAACGTCTGCAAAGGATACATTCCACCGTATTTGTATTTCTGACAGGCGAACCTTAAGGCAGAAAAAGTTCCGCTGGTATGTACTACGATACCACGATAATCACTGATATCATTGATAAGTTCAACGAGGGCATGATCTGGAACTGTCAAAAATAGTATTTGAATATCCTTATCCAGGCGGGTGATTTTGTCTGTATGCTCGCACCCCACCCGATCGCCAAGCTTTTGTGCAGATAAAGCTGACCTGCTGATTACCTGAACAATCCGATTCCCTGAATTCTTCAATGCAGGGGCCAAATGCCAGGCAACTTTGCCCGCTCCGATAAAGCCTATCCGGTAAGACATGATATTATAATTTCATCAGATCTATCTTATAGAGACCCAGATCATTGGGTTCAAATTGATGAATATAAAGCATTCTTTCCCGATTCCATGACTGAGCTCTTTTTATAAAGATATTTGCCGAATCGTGGTAAATCGGATCTCTCTCACTATCAAGCAGCAAAAGATAACCCATAATGATATTTCCAGCCATCTCAACTAATCTCCTCGCGTGAAAGTCAAGATAATCACCATCATCCGATTTCTGGGCTTTTGAAATTGCGTTTTCATACTCCGCAGTCATCTCGGTTAAACGCTTCCTCAACAACTCATTTTCAGGACTGACTTTTGTTGCTTCATATTCCCTGATCTTTGACAGATATACCCCTGTTGTAACACCACGTATCGCAGCAACTACCTGCAATTGGCTGGTTCCTTCATATATAGTCGTGATACGTGCATCCCGGTATAATCTCTCAACCGGAAAATCTTTCATGAAACCTGTTCCACCGTGAATCTGGATGGCATCATAAGCAATCTGATTACAATATTCACTTGCAACCAGCTTGACCAAAGGAGTGTATACATCAGCAAGTTTCTGATAATACTTCATTTCATCCCGTTCCTCCTTCTCCAGTTTGCGATGCTCACTGTGATGAGTATAGGATTTATACATATCGACAAAGCGGGAGGTCTCATACAATAAGGCACGGCTGGCTTGTAGCTTAACTTTCATTACCGTGAGCAATTCATAAACCGCCGGAAATTGAATAATCGGCTTACCAAACTGTTCTCTTTCGCCAGCATATTTAAGAGCTTCCCGATATGCAGCCTCTGATATCCCAACCGATTGGGCTCCGATACCTAATCGAGCCGAATTCATCAGAGCCATCACATACTTTATCAATCCCATGCGACGGGCGCCCACAAGCTTTGCCGGTGCATCCTTAAATACTAATTCACAGGTTGGGGATCCTTTGATTCCCATTTTATTTTCGATTCGGCGAACAATTAATCCACCGTCTTTACGATCAAAAACAAAAAGAGATAACCCACGGCCATCAGAGGTACCATCCTCAGATCGAGCTAGAACAAGTGAAATATCGGCATCTCCGTTAGTGATGAAACGTTTTACTCCATTCAGGATCCAAACTCCCCGGTCCTGATCAAAATGTGCTTTCAGCTGAACCGATTGCAAATCCGATCCGGCATCCGGTTCTGTAAGGTCCATAGCAGCGGTGGCTCCAAACTGAAACCTGGGAAGAAACTCATCCTTAACTTCATCCGAAGCAAATTCATTTATTGTTTCAGCACAATCCTGCAATCCCCAAATATTAGCAAAGCCTGCATCAGCTCTTGAAACCATCTCTGCTGCAACAACATAGGGAGTTATAGGAAAATTTAGGCCACCATATTTTCTTGGCAACGACATGCCAATCAGACCGGCTTGTTTCAACATATCAAGATTTTCCTGGGTACCGCGTGCATATTGTACCGCATTACCGATTAACTGCGGTCCGTCATGATCAACAGATTCTGCATTTGGGGCAATAGTAGTCTCACATATTTCCCCTATGATCTCTAATACTTTACTATAGGTATCAGCAGCATCCTCATAATCCTGAGGTGCAAAATCGAATTTATCCTTGTCTGCAAACCCATTTTCCTTTAATGCAACAATTTTCTTCATCAATGGATGAGAAAGTTGAAATTGTAGATCCGTGGTATCTGTATAGAAATTTGACATGGTTCTGATTTTAATTACTTGGAATTTTTTTTGTAATACCGGATCATCTTCGGTATAACATCCGATACTTCACCAACAATTGCATAGTCGGCAATACTGTGAATCGGCGCGTCAGGGTCATTATTGATGGAAATTATCATGGCTGATTCCTCCATTCCTGCCCGGTGTTGTATCTGTCCGGATATCCCACACGCGATATATAGCTTCGGCCTAACGGTGATGCCCGTTTGTCCAACTTGCCTTTCGTGATCAACGAAACCAGCATCAACAGCAGCACGCGACGCCCCTACTTCACCTCCAAGTAGATTAGCCAATTCAAAAAGAAGGTCGAAGTTTTCTTTTGAGCCCACACCGTAGCCACCGGCAACAACTATCGGTGCTGCTTTAATGTTGACTTTCCTCTGCTCCATATGTCTCTCGATGACTTCAACAGCAAAATCAGTACTGCTTAGGTATTCATTCAGGTCAACAGTTTTGACCTTTCCTTTTTGAGAAACAGAAAGGACCTCTTTCTTCATCACGCCTTCCCTGACCGTGGCAAGCTGAGGTTTGGTTTCGGGATTGATGATTGTCGCAATAATATTTCCACCAAAAGCCGGCCTGATCTGATATAACAAGTTCTTGTATTCAGTTTCCGTCCTTTTCTCAAAATGATCGCCAATCTCAAGCTGGGTGCAATCAGCGGTAAGCCCGCATTTCAAGGCAGATGCCACACGTGGAGCAAGGTCCCTTCCAACCGAAGAAGCCCCGAAAAGGCCAATCTGCGGCTGCTCTTTGCGAAATAATCCTATTACAACAGAAGCATGTGGAAGAGTCAGGTAATTCTTTAGCCTTTTATCATCCGCAATATGAACTACATCAACTCCATAAGGGAATACCTGATCAGGAATTTTATCAAGCCCTGATCCGATAGCGATAGCCTCTAATTTACAATTCAACTGATTTGCCAGTGAACGGCCTTTGGTCAGCAACTCAAGGGATACTTCAGCGACCAGGCCTTCTTCGATTTCACAGTATATAAATATATTATTCACAATTTTTCCGGTTTAGAATTTAACAATCGGTAAGTCTAGCCAATGGTACTATTAGCTATCAACTCCTTGACCAACCATTCCACATCTCCGTTATCTCCTGATAACACCTTCGATTCCTTTGCCTTGAACACAACATTGTCAATCTTCTTGACCTTTGTTGGTGAGCCGGCAAGTCCAAGCCAGGTATCATCAGCTTTAACATCATCGACACTCCATTCCTCAATTCTCAGATAAGGTCTGTCGTTCTGCAATCCAATATAATCCTCACTTGAATTCTGCATTTCAGTAATGGTCTGCGCATGCTTGAATTTCATCAGACGCTTTGCATTTCGTGGACGGCAGGCCGGGGCTGAATTATGAACCGTGATTAGGACTGGCAGCGTTGATTTAACAATTTCCACACCACGCTCCAGTCTCCTTTTTATAATAATCTCATGATCGCTTATGCTTTGAATCTCTTCAACGTAAGTCACCTGAGGTAAGCCAAGCTTTTCAGCCACCTGAGGTCCCACCTGTGCAGTGTCTCCGTCAATCGCCTGTCTACCGGCAATCACTATTGCATAGGGTTCCATTTTCCTAATCGCCATCGAAAGAGCATATGAAGTGGCTAAGGTATCAGATCCTGCAAATTTTCTGTCAGTAAGCAGATATCCCTTATCTGCACCCCTATAAATTGCTTCCCTGATAATCTCAGCGGCGCGGCCGGGGCCCATAGTAAGAATAACAATCTCACTATCAGGGTGTTTATCTTTAATTCGAAGTGCCTGTTCCAGAGCATTAAGGTCTTCCGGATTAAAAATTGCTGCCAGAGCGCCCCTGTTTACCGTTCCATCAGCCTTCATGGCATCTTTCCC
>CAINOB010000011.1 GCA_903851365.1 uncultured Bacteroidota bacterium | reverse complement strand
TGGTTCCGAAAAATCTGATATGGTTATTCACAGAAATGGCAAACGGATGATTTGCACGTTGAAAGGAGGAGAAAATAAACCGGGTGAAGAGCAATTTGATATTATCATTCAAAACGGTGATTCAGGAAAAATGAATAAGATGAAAAAGATTATTCGTTTGGAAGGTAGAGGTAACAGGTTAAACAACATTGAAGCTTTTGGTGATATGGTTCCACCTCCTCCTCCCATACCTCCTGGTGCAGCTGTGATGTTTCACAAACGACTTAGTGGAGATCCTTATGCCTTTGATACAAAGGATGAATCTGTGGTATCCTATGAAAAGAAGGATATTGGTAATGGTTTGGAAAGAATTACTATTATAAGAAAGAAACACGAAGAGCCTCAGCATAAAAAGGAGATGAAGGTCAAAGCTGAGATTTCAACTGAAACAAAGAAATAGTTAGAAATAAATTGGAAAATAGGAGGCATAAAAAAGGTGGATTTTACTCCACCCTTTTTATTGGGATATCAGTATTTATACCGGCATTTCAGGTAATGACCATGGTGCGCGATAAGTGTGCTTTATCAATTCAGCTGCATATGCCTTAGCTGAAATCGGGTCGGTATATGATTTGTTGAATGTCGGGTGACCATCATGGATCTCGAATTTATCTTCAAGAACAGTTTTAATTTTATCGTTGTCTGTAAGATTGGTGAATTCCATTTTTGGTCCGTCCCAGTTCAATGTTTTGTTCAGCGTCTGAAGGCGAACAGCCAACACACCCATCACAACCATTTCATTAAAAGGTCCGGACATGCTGAAATCGGAGGCTGTTTTAATACGTGACTCCGATGATTCTTTGGCTGCACGGACCCAGTCCAATTCGTGGGATAAAGTAATCCGACGACGGAATTTTGGAGCTTCTGGTTTGCGTCCTGACAACAACCATGGGTTGACGCCATAACAGCCGCAAATCAGTTTGTCTTTTGTCCCATGGAAAATTACACCACCGCCTGAATCGTTAGGATCTTTTCCGGCTGGCCAACCTTCAGGGAGCATTGGTTTAATTCCTCCGTCGAACCAGTAAACCTCAACGGCAGGAAGTTTAATCTTCATGTCCTTGGGTTTAGCCCTTTCAGGGAAAGTAAGACATACAGCCTGTGCTGTTGGAGCACTGTCGGTCAGAAGTAAGGTAGAATTTCCCTGAGCTTTAACAGGATAACCTAATCTGAGACCTGTGAATACCGGATGTAAAATATGACAAGCCATATCTCCCAAAGCGCCTGTTCCAAAGTCCCACCAGCCACGCCAGTTCCATGGGTGATAGACTTCGCTATAAGGACGCATTTTGGCCGGACCGATAAATAAATTCCAATCCAGTGTTTCAGGAACCCACTGTCCGTTTTTTGGAGTAGGTTGACCTTGAGGCCAGATTGGCCGGTCCGTAAATGCCTCAACTTTAGTGATTTCACCAATTTCTCCATTGGCGATCCATTCGCTGGTAAGGTTGACCCCTTCACCTGAAGAACCCTGATTACCCATTTGAGTAGCAACTTTATATTTATCTGCCAGTTTGG
>CAINOB010000010.1 GCA_903851365.1 uncultured Bacteroidota bacterium | reverse complement strand
TGTAGAAAGACCAACAGGTATCAGGGCTATACTATTTGACCAAAGTACGGATCAGCGGATCAATGGCAGATTTTTTCGAAGTATAAAATATGGCTGGCAAAATCAGCGAATTTCGGTTCCGGAAATGTTTTTGCCATTTTTATGTTTTCATGATCATTATGTGAGGATCCTAAAGTTAAAACATAATTTTACTCAATTTAATTTCGGGAACCATGATTTTCCAAAAGAACCTTCGTCAGATTACCCTTTTGATGGCCCTTGGGCTGTCCGCTTCAATTTCCCTGATTGCTCAGCAAAAATGGCCGCATCCTATTCCAGCCCGGATTGCGGATAGCAGCAATAAGGACCTCTTTATCATGACCCTCGGGGATATTCAGACTCCCCTGGCAGATGGAACTTTCGATCCGGTAAAGGACGAAATTACGCTCAAAAGTGGAAAGGTTCTTCCTCATTATTACCGCGATACCCTTGGTGTGAAGTTTTACAAGCCGATTGATAAAACTATTTTCCCGCTGCCGCCATCGGGATTGTGCACCTGGTACTATTATTATCAGGATATCAACGAAAACGAAGTAAAATACAACACCGACTGGATCGCTAAAAACCTGAAAGAATTTGGCGCCAAATACGTTCAGATCGATGATGGCTGGCAAGCTGAACAGAAAAGCGGTAAACATGGATCACGCGACTGGACAGGTGTTGACAAAGCATTCCCCGGCGGAATGGCTGATCTGGCCTCCTATATTAAATCGAAGGGACTTACCCCTGGTATATGGATCGCACCACATGGTCAATCGAATGAAACGGTGGTTAAAAATAATCCGGGAGTGTTTTTGCTGAAACCCGATGGTACTTCCGCGTCAAAAACCTGGGAAGGTGACTGGTTGGTAGATGGTTCTTCCACAGAAGGGAACACCTATTTAAAAGACCTTTTTAAAACCATGGCAGGCTGGGGTTACGAATATTTCAAGATCGATGGTCAGCCAATAGTTCCGGAGGAATATGCAAAGAATAAGCAGTTGATGAAAAATCCCGGAGAGGCGGATGAAACCTATCGGAAAACGTTGAATTCCATCCGTGAGGCTATCGGACCAAACCGTTATCTCCTGGGATGCTGGGGATTGCCGATTGAAGGGGCCGGTATCATGAATGGTACCCGCACCGGTGGAGATGTCGTGCTGGGATGGGGAGGATTCTTCACCGCGCTGAGTCCAACTATGGAGTCTTATTACCAGCATAACATTTTGTGGTACACCGATCCGGATGTGATGCTTCTCAGGCAGCCGCTCACCCTTGAACAAGCCCGGGTTTGGGCCACACTTCAGGGATTGACAGGCCAGGCCCTGATGAGCAGCGACCGATTGATGGACCTACCCGATGACCGCGTGGAACTTATGAAAAGAGTTTATCCGGCGGTGGATATCCGCCCTCTGGACCTGTTTCCTTCACCCCGGAACAAACGGATCTGGGATTTAAAAGTCAACCATCTTGGCAGAAAATACGATGTTGTCGGCTTGTTCAATTTTGATGAGGGCCAATCCACCTCACTCAAGCTCAACTGGAAAGAATTGGGACTCCCCGAGGGTGTGATTATGCAGGTTTATGATTTCTGGAACAATGAATATATGGGTGCCTGGGAGACAGGTATGGCCATGGAAATTCCACCGACCAGCTGCCGGGTGCTCACTTTGATGCCAGAATCTAAAAACATACAACTAATATCCACCAGCCGCCACATTACCCAGGGCTGGACGGATCTCGTTAATATCAACTATCTGGCTGACAGGAAATATTATGAAGGAACCAGTCATATGATCAGCAATGATCCCTATCAGTTGACTTTCACATATCCGAGGGGAGTATATTTTAAAGTAGGAACCGTTTCTATCAAAGGGGATGGTGGAGACGTTAAGGTTAAAGTGACCGATCATCAGGGATGGTCAACAGTCCGTTTATCCTGTCCTGTCAGCAGGGATGTTTCCTGGGAAGTTACCTTTGAACAGGCTGAGAGCTACAAATACAAAACACATGATCCGGGAACTCCCAGAGTGTCGCGTGTGGGGCTCGATGGTGTCGATATCAGCTGGAATTCACAGTATTACCTTAATTCGGGCTACCAGGTGTATCTGGATGGTCAATTGCTGGGATATACGCCTGACTGCCATTTTCCGCTCAGGGGACTGGATCCGCTAAAAACCTATCGTGCTGATGTTCGAACAGTTTGGGAAGATGGAACGGTGAATGAAAGACCGGCAGCAGCCAATCCTGCACAAAATAAGCCGGAACCCGGTATCAGTTTTACTATTTCTGACCTGCTTCCGGGTGATTATAAGCTCACCGACCTGCAGCCCATAGTACCTCCGCAGTTCAACTTCAGCCGTCCCCTCACTTTTAACGGTAAGAAGTATGATAATACAATTATGGGACGAATGAATTCAGCTTCAGATTATGAAATCAAAGGCTTATTTAAAACCTTTTCTGCAATAATTGGGGTGGACGATGCCACCGGTGAACAATCAGCAGCTACAACTGTTGAATACATCATATCCGGAGATGGAAAGGAGATCTGGCGAAGTGGACCGATGAAGAAGCTGGATCCGGCAAAAACCGTGAATGCAGATATTTCCGGAATAAAGGTTCTATCCATTAAAGTTGCAGGTCCGCAAACCCGTGGATACGGGCGTGGAGGTGTTATTGCCGGTTGGGCAGATGCTACTTTGAAAAGGTAGGACCCCTACTAAAAAAATATTTTTGACTTAAATTATGGCAAAGGAAAAAACAATCGCCATCACCGGCACTTCCGGCCATTTGGCCAGCGCAGTTATTCCTATGCTATTAAACAAGGGTTATCGCTTACGGGTGCTTGTATTCAAACAGGAACCCAAATCTGATATAACGCTTCTTGAAACTGTCATGGGAAGCCTCTCCGACCTGGATTCCCTCAACAGGCTGGTCAGGGGTTGCGAAGTGGTGATACATTGTGCTGCAAGAATTTCGCTGAACAGTAATAAGGACACTTCGGTTTACGAAACGAATGTTAATGGTACCCGGAATGTTTTTAACGCTGCAAGGGAGGCAGGCGTAAAACGATTCATCCATTTAAGTTCCATCCATGCTTATAACCACACGACAGTGGATGGATCGTTGAATGAAGAAAGCGAGTTCTGTTCAAGAAATGCCCCGCAATATGATCAGTCAAAGCGGGATGCCCAGCAGTTTGTATTGCAAAATGCATCCGACCAGATGGAAGTGGTAGTCTTAAATCCCACGGCGGTTATCGGGCCGTTTGACAGCAAGCCTTCGCTGATCGGAAAAGCAATCATTGATATTTATAATAGAAAAATTCCGATGCTGATCGAAGGGGGTTTTGATTTCTGTGATGTTCGTGATGTCGCCTCGGCAATAGTTAATGCCATTGATAAAGGCCGTAACGGGCAGTCTTATTTGTTGCCCGGGAAATGGCACAGTTTGGCGGATCTGAAAAAAATCATCCTGGATATTAAAGGCGACAAAAGGAGGGTACTGGTTTTGCCGGCCTGGACTGGTTATCTGGGATTGCCTTTTATCCTTTTGTTGGCCGCGCTGAGAAGGCAGGAACCAGTTTACACCAAAGAATCAATCTATACTATGACGCATGGCAATAAAAAAATAAGCAGCCTGAAAGCTGAGCTGGAGCTTGATTATATTTGCCGGCCATTAAAGGAAACAATTTCAGATTCGATAAGTTGGTTTAAACAGGCTGGATACCTATTATGATTTTAACCATGAACTATGAAACTTTTCAGAACCTGATATATCTGTGGATGGCCATTGGTGGTCTTGTCTTTTTGTTACTGCTTAAGATACCGGCACCTTATGGAAGGCATACCACGGCCAAGTGGGGGCCTCTTATCAATAACAAGCTGGGGTGGGTGTTTATGGAAGCGCCCGGGATGATTTTGCTTTTGTATTTTGTTTTGACAAGCATCTCCAGGCAAAATGCGATGTCGTGGACGCTTATCTCCCTCTACCTCTTTCATTACGTGAACAGAACGTTTATTTTTCCAATGCGCCTCCGGACAAGAGCCAAAAAGATGCCTCTGCTGATCATGGGGTTAGCCATAATTTTCAACCTGGTTAATGGAACGCTGATTGGATATTTTTTTGCCAGATTTGCACAATATACAGTGAATGAATTGATTGGTGCACGGTTTATTATCGGTGCCATATTTTTCATTTGGGGAGTATATATCAACTGGGATTATGACAACAGGTTGATTCACCTGCGCCGCCCGGGCGAAACCGGGTATAAGATCCCGGAAGGAGGATTATTTGGATATGTTAGCTGCCCTAATCATTTAGGGGAAATTATTGAGTGGACAGGGTTTGCGATCATGTGCTGGAACCTCGCGGCTGTTTCGTTTTTGGCATGGACAATTGCCAATCTTCTGCCTCGGGCTCTATCCCATCACAAATGGTACAGGCAACATTTTAAGAATTACCCGGCCGAACGAAAAGCAATTATACCATATATACTGTGAGTGACCAGCTTGGACAATGGGCTAAACTTGGCCTCTTTTTCTTAATTCAGACGATAACCTGTTCGCTGGCAGCTCAATCGTGGGATTTTATTAAGGAACAGGATGGCATTAAAATTTACGCCCGGCAGGAACCAGGTAGAACTGTGAAAGCCTTTAAAGGGGTAACGAGCATCCAGGCCCCCGCAGAAAAGGTGTACTCCCTGTTAGAGGATGTTAACCATATTGAATGGTGGCCTCAGGACATCATTAAAATCAAGGTTCTGGGATATGAAAAAGATAAGAGTGCTAGATATTACCTTGTTTATCATACTCCCTGGCCGGTTTCCGACCGTGATTTATGTGTGGAAGTTACTGCAGCGCTCGACAAGGTAAAGCAGGTATATTCGGTTACTGCGGTTTCAATTGCCGGGGTGGTTCCTGAAGATAAGGAGATGGTGCGCATCAAGGTTTACCGGCAGTCATGGACCATTACATCCACGGGTGAAAATTCAGCCAATGTGATTCTCGAAGGTTATGCTGATCCGGCCGGAAATATTCCAGTTTGGTTGACCAACATGGTCATTACCCAGGCACCTCTTAATGCTATCCTTGGTGTCAGACAAAAATTAAGAACCCTCTGATAAATTGTCGAGATACCAACCTGTCTTTTATCTGAAAGCCAGTCGAATATTTTTGTAACTTTTGGGGACCTTATCAAGTCATATACATTATATAGATCATTATGTTAGCTAATCTCCTCAAAATCGCTTTCCGGAATATCTATAAGAAATTCGGATTCAGCTTTCTGAATATTCTGGGACTAACCCTGGGTATCGCAAGCGCACTTTTTCTGATCATGTATGTTGCTGATGAGTTGAGCTTTGACAAGTATCACGTGAAGGCCGACCGGATAGTGAGAGTTCAATCGCATATCAAAGAGACTGATGATGATTTTACCTGGATCGTGGCACAGATCCCTTTCGGACCGCAGGTTATGAAGGATTATCCTGAGGTGGAGAATTTTACGCGACTTTTCAACCAGAACCCTGCCATGTACAAAGCAGAGAACGGAAGGGAATTTAAGGAAGAAAAGGTATTTGCTGCAGACTCTGCTTTTTTCGACATCTTCACCTATCGGCTTATTGAGGGCGACGCTGTTGGGGCGCTAAAGCATCCGAATAACCTGGTTCTTACCCGGACCATGGCACGTCGTTATTTTGAAAAGGGAAACGCAGTTGGAAAAACGCTTCGCTGTGGTGACCAAATATATACGGTGAAAGCCGTTATTGAGGATGTTCCCAAAAATTCACACGTTACTTTTGATGCCCTCCTTTCCCAAGTTACACTAAAGGGGTTACCGGATAACTGGGGTAGTTTTGGGGTATTTACTTACCTGCTTTTGCGTGAAGGAACAGATATCACCGGATTCCAGGATAAGCTCCAGGGCATGTATCCAAAATATATGGCCTCTATTTTCGAAAAGATCGGGATAAAAGTCACCTACGGACTGATGCCGATCACCCGCATACATCTTCACTCCAATAATGCCCAGGAACCTGTGCCTACGGGCAATATTCAGTACGTTTATATTTTTGGACTGGTTGCTTTTTTCCTGATCCTGATCGCTTCGCTCAATTACATTAACCTGGCAACCGCTAGGGCAACCCGCCGGGCAAAGGAAGTCAGCCTGAGAAAAGTCGTAGGGTCGGGCAGGGGATGGCTTATTGGTCAGTTTCTGGCAGAATCGATGCTGATCACCCTGTGTTCGCTATTGCTCGCCATACTCATGATTTGCCTACTGCTACCTGCGCTGAACCAATTATCGGGAAAGGGTTTTACCCTGGATATTTTGTACAGTCCCACGTTTCTCTTGTCGATGCTGGGGATTATTTTGGTTATAGGGGTTTTAGGAGGCAGTTATCCGGCATTTTATTTATCCCGGTTTTCTCCGGCTATGGTAATGAAAGGATCGACGCAATCGGGTCGTTCCGGTAGCCTTTTCAGAAAGATCCTTGTGGTGGTGCAGTTTACTATTTCACTGGCAATGATGGTTTGTACACTGGTGGTATACAAACAGCTGGCATATATGCAGAATAAGGATCAGGGTTGGAGCATGAAGGATGTTGCAACTTTGATTCTACCGGATAATGAGCCGATCACAAAAATGCGGGTCATGAAGGAGCAGCTGTTAAAGAATCCCAACATTGAAAAAGTAACGCTGACGAGTAATCGATTAGGTGAGGGATCACCAAAAGTTGTTTTCAACATGGAAACCACTGAAGGGTTGCAGCCGAGAGGCATCAATTATACAGTTGTGGATCAAGATTTTACTGAAACCCTGCAGATACCGATGGCCGCTGGACGCGATTTCTCCGTTGATTATATGACCGACACTCTTCAGGGGGTTGTTGTCAATGAAACGCTGTGTCGGCGTCTGGCATGGAAGGACCCGATCGGAAAAAGGGTCCAGCTTGGCGACGGAACCCGCATCATGGCACGTGTCGTCGGCGTAGTGAAGGATTATCATCAAACCGGCATGTATTCACAGGTGGAATCGCTGATGCTGGTATACCGGCTGGATGGCCCTATCATGTACCTGAAAATCAATCCGCAAAACAGGGATGCTGCACTGAAGTTTATGGCACAGGTCTGGGCAGGTGTCTTTCCGGGCAAACCGTTTGATTACACCTTTCTGGAGGACCGGTTTCACGAGCAATTCGGCGCCGATCGTAACCGGAGTGTAGTGTTTTCAAGTTTTACTTTACTGGCCCTGTTTATTGCCTGCCTGGGGCTCCTTGGCCTGGCCTACTTTACGGTGGAACGGCGGACCAGGGAAATCGGTGTGCGAAAAGTCTTTGGCGCTTCGGAGGTAAGTATTATCAGGCTGATTAATAGGGACTTCATGATCCTGCTGGTTATAGCAATTCTGATCGCCTTACCTTTAGCGGCCTACCTGATGACCGACTGGCTGAAGGATTATGTTTACCGGTATGAGATGACTTTTTTCCTTTTTCTGTGGCCTGCCCTGATCACAGTTGCACTGGCAATGATCATCATCAGCCTGCAATCCTGGCGTGCTGCTGTTTCCAATCCTGCCGAATCGCTGAGAGCGGATTAGAGGTTATGCTCTGGCCAGACCGATCGCTGCGGCTGCTGATTTCATGCCGTTGATGGTTTCCCCGATAATATAATCGAGGTCGCGGCCCATCATACCTGCTCCCTTTTCAATGACTTCGCGGTTTGCTCCGGCTGCAAAGTTCTTCATGGCCCACTTCTTCTTAACCGATTTTACCTCCAGGTCCATGATTGATCTTGAAGGCCTTATCAATACCGAAGCGGTTACCAATCCGGTTAATTCATCAATGGTAAAGAGCACTTTCTCCATGATGTGTATCGGTTCAGTATCGGAACAAATACCCCAGCCATGGCTTACTACGGCGCGGATATATTCCTCCGGCCACTGTTCTTCCTCCAATATTTTACGGGTCATGGAACAATGCTGCTCGGGATATTTCTCGTAATCAAGGTCATGGACGAGCCCGATGATTCCCCACTTCTCAACATCTTCGTTGTAAAGTGAGGCGAAATGCCGCATCACCGCTTCCACAGAAAGGGCATGCGTGATCAGGCTTTCACTTTGTGTAAATCGCATTAAAAGGGCAAGGGCCTCTTGTCGTGTTGGTATCATGTTTTCTTTACCTTTTTACAATTTTACCCTGATAGGATTCGCCGTTCCTGATAATTCGGTAAAGGTACAGTCCAACAGGCAAATCTCGCATGGAGATCTGTATCCGCGTGCTGCTCAGTGTTTTGGAAACAACCTGTTTTCCGGTGACATCGGTCATCCGGAAAAGTAATGGATCCGACGATTGGTCAGTTTCAACAATAACAACATTGGTAACAGGGTTGGGGTAAACATGGACAGCGAACTGCTGGGTAACGGGATCGGTGCTGCTTCCTTTAAATTCGGAATAGTAATAGCCCAGCTTCATAGATTCGACCCATTCGCGTGATGGGTTGTTCCATTCCCAAGCCATAGCGCCCAGGTACATATGAGCAGGCACTTTGCCAACCCACATGAAAGGCATGGCAATCTCGTTTAGGTCAAAGGCGAGGTTGAACCGGTAGTCAGCCTTGTACCGGTAGGTCCAGGTTCCGGTTGAATCCTTGTCAGAAAGCGCCTGGCTATGCCACAAGTTGCCAAATTCGTCAAAAGTCAATTCCATACGGTAGGTTTCATTCCAGGTACCGGCAATGGGATTGTATCTGGAACCTACATCCAGTGTGTCGTAACCGTTGGCATCATAATAGAATACTCCCATGCTGTCGGGTATCCATTGGTTGAGATTAAGGTTACGGTTGGAATATATTTCTTCCAGCAAAAGATTGCCGGAATTAAAGGTCCGTGTGATTTGATGCTGGAGATTCCACCCGCTGGTAGCTGAATTCCAGCTGAAATTCGTGTAGAGGGTTTCATTTCCCTGGTTGTCATAGGTGAATTCTTCTTTCAGGTCTCCGATCCATTTCTGATCGGCTTCACTGAAATGGTAGGTCGTTTGTGATATCAGTCGGTGATTCAGGTCATAAACAGATTCGCTCTTGCCGGTTTGAGCCCAGACAACGGTAGTTTCGTTCCACAGGTAAGTAAGTGAGCTAGTTAACAACCCTGCATTCCAGGTATTCAGATGTTTTACGATAACCATTTTCCCGGTCAGCGAATCCGGTCTGGTATACAGGCTCATGGTATCCTGTCCGTTGAGGTTGTAATAAGTCTCGGTTTTCTCCGTAAATACCCAAGGTGCGGTTTCGAGATTTCTGGTAAACCGTTCCTGAAGGGTTGGTTTGCCATCTGCAAAATAAGAAGCTGTATCCTTATACCAGGTGAAATTTCCGTCAAGGGTATAATTAGTGTGTATAATTGACAATATCAGCCTGCCTTTTGAATCATAGGTGAACTTTTCATTGTCGGTGGTTATCCAGCCTTCGGTGGCTCCGAAATAAAGTTGTACGTCGAGCGAGTCCATTTTTTGCCGAAAAGTCGACATGGATTTCAATTGGTGTGAGGTCTTATCTGCCCGAAATCCAATACTCAACTGGTTTTTTTGAACCGGCAGCTTTGATTTTTGCTGTGCGCTCAGTTGGACTGTCAGTAATAGGCTTAAGGCCAGAACAATAAAATTCCTAATCATGGAGTGGTTGATTAATGTTCCACAAAGTTAGGATTTACGGCCGGATCAGGGAATATTTTTGCCTATTTCCCTCTCAGGTATTGCTGCGGCCATACGATCTCGTCGCCAAGCAATTTTGCGGCGTGCAAAGGATAATAGGGATCGCGCAGTGATTCCCTGGCGATCAGAATAAGATCGGCCTGCCCTTTTTGTAATATTTCCTCAGCTTGCCTGGCATCCGTTATCAAGCCAACTGCAGAGGTTAGAATCTGTGATTCATTTCTGAGGCGTTCAGCGAATGGCACCTGATATCCCGGGCCAACGGGGATTTTCTGATAGGGCACCAATCCACCTGATGAACAATCAATCAGATCAACGCCATTCCGGTTCAATATGGATGCCAGCTGCACAGCTTCATCAACATCCCAGCCATCCTCTGCCCAGTCGGTGGCTGATATGCGAACAAACAGAGGAAGGTTCCCCGGCCAAACAGTCTGAACTTCTTTTACAATCTCCAATAACAGGCGAATCCTGTTTTCAAAACTACCACCATAGTTATCAGTGCGCCGATTGCTCAGCGGTGAAAGGAACTGGTGAATCAGGTAACCATGGGCCGCATGAATCTCAATCAATTTGTAACCTGCTTTTAATGCCCGCTGTGCTGCTGTTCTGAAATCGGAAATTACTTTTTGAATCCCTGCTTCATCAAGCGCCAGAGGTTCGTTGTCTTCAGGAGCAAAAGCAATGGCTGACGGTGCAACCGTTGAACAGCATCCTTTACGTCCGGCATGTGCCAGTTGAATGCCAGCCACTGCTCCGTGCTGATGAATAAACGCGGTTATCTTTTGTAACATTTCAGAATGCTCTTCCCTGTATAATCCCAGATCTCCGGTCGAAATTCTTCCTTCTTCAGAAACGGCCGTTGCCTCCTGTATGATCAACCCGGCTCCACCCACGGCGCGGCTTCCATAATGTACAAGATGCCAGTCGTTTGCGTATCCATCTACAGCGGAATACATACACATGGGCGAAATCACGATGCGATTTTTAAAGACGATATCTTTAATTTTTAAGGGCGAGAAGAGTAGTGACATTTGCTAAAAAGATTTGTTCAATAGTACTGATTTCAGCGGACAAATGAGAACCCTATCGAAGTTCCATGGCCCAACCCATAACCCAGGCTGATATTCAGAAGAGCCAGCGGTTCAATCAATCGTGAAGCTGCCAGCGGACCGGAATCGACTGCATCAAAACCCAATTTACTTATCAGCGCTGCTACTTCTGCTTTGGCCTCTTTATCATCACCTGCATAAAAAACAGAGATGGTATTGCCTTTAATTTTAGAAGTTTGCGATGCAAATATCGATGCAAAAATAGTATTGAATGCTTTGACGACTTTTGCTTCAGGAACGACCTTTGCAATTTCTTCAGCAGCCGAGGTCGTGAACCCTATTGCAAGTCCGCTAAAATCCGCGTTGAGCGCGTTTGTAGGATCAATAATAACCTTGCCTTTGAGGAGTGGCCTGAGTTCTGTCAATAATTCTTTAGTTGCTCCATACGGCACTGCCAGGAGAACCATTCCTGCTTCTTTTATTGCTTCACTTACGCTGGCTGCGCTGGCATTGTGACCGGCGGCCTTTGCAGCTTCCTGTGCATGCTGAAGATTTCTTGCGGAGAAAACAACTTCATATCCGGACGCTGCAGCCCATGTTCCAATTGATTTGCCAATATTCCCTGAACCAATAACTGCTAATTTCATTTTGTTTAATTTTTATTGATTTATTTATGCATACAAAGTTACACCCAGCTTTACTTTCGGTGGTAATATTTTTCGGAAGGATCGTTGTAATCTTTTACAATGGCCATGTTTAAAATTATTATTTTTGAGAGACAGATCAAGGAAAACGAAACCTGAATGATTAATTTTTTCGAAGGGATCTTCAACTCTTTTTATAAAAACCTGATAGCCGGCGATGCCTGGCTGGTGGTATTGAAAGGACTGTGGGTAACTATCTTAATTTCATTCCTGGGACTTTTTTTTGGTACTATTTTAGGTGCCTTACTGTGCTTTTTAAGAATATCGAAAATAAAGGTCCTCAGGAAAACATCGCAGTTCATCATTGCAGTTTTACGTGGTAGTCCTGTGCTACTGCTGTTGATGCTACTTTATTACGTGGCTTTTGCCAATAGCCGGATCGATGCCGTAATCATTGCCGTGATAGCCTTTTCACTGAACAGCGCGGCCCATATTTCAGAAGTAATGCGGTCGGCAGTGGAGGCTGTGGATCATAAACAATTGGAAGCGGCACGGATGCTGGGTTTTTCAAAACCGAAAGCTTTTTTTGCGATTACCCTTCCGCAGGCAGCCATCATTGCAAAGCCCGTTTATCAGAGCGCGGTTGTTAACCTGATCCAGTGGACATCCGTGGTGGGCTATGTAACGATTACCGATCTGACGCGAACAGTTAACAACATCGGGGCACGAACAGGCGATCCTTTCTTTGCTCTGTTTTTCGGCATCCTGATTTATCTGGGATTATCCTATCTGGTTTATGCATTGTTTTCGATCGGAGAAAAACGAGGCGAATTAAAATGATTAGAGTAATCGGATTAACCAAAAAGTACGGGGATCTGGTTGTTTTTGAAAACATCCATACACACATTAAAAAGGGGGAATGCATCGCACTGATTGGTCCATCTGGAACAGGTAAAAGTGTGTTTTTTCGTACTCTCGCTATGCTTGAAAAGCCCGATAACGGGAACATCTTCATCAATGGAACTGATATTACCAGAAAAGAGGTGAACCTGAACCATGTGCGTGAGAAAATGGGAATGGTTTACCAGGGATTTCACCTTTTTTCGCACCTGAATATCCTTGACAACATAACTCTCGCTCCTGTCCTGGTTAAGAAACAGGATAAAAAAGCAGCAGAAATTAAAGCCATGGAACTGCTGTCACTGGTTGGGTTAACGGAAAAGGTCAACAATTTTCCCCATGAGCTTTCCGGAGGACAGCAGCAAAGGATAGCTATTGCAAGATGCCTGGCTATGGAACCCGAGATCATGCTGTTTGATGAGCCTACTTCAGCGCTCGATCCTACGATGACCGGAGAGGTGCTGGCGATCATCAGGAAACTGACTAAGATGGGGCTGACAATGCTTATCATTACCCACGAAATGAAATTCGCCAGGGATGTGTCCGACAGGGTGTTTTACATGGACGAAGGCGGAATATATGAAGAGGGTACGCCCGGGGAGATTTTCGATCACCCGAAAAAGGAAAAAACCAAGGCTTTTATCAGAAAACTGAAAATATTTAATTACGAAATACTCTCCACCAGATTTGATATAGTGGCGATGAACGCCCGGATTGAAACTTTTTGCCAGAAATATAACCTGGAATCAAAACAGGTTTACTATATCCAACTTTTTCTGGAAGAGCTGATTGTTGAAATATTCAAAAACTGTTATCAAAACTCAAATCCGGAGATATATGTAACTATCGAATATTCAGACGAAAACAATGGGATATCAATTAATGTAAATTACCGGACAGTGGAATTTAATCCGTTCCAAAACAGAGGCGATGAAATCGACTATTTAGGCATGGAATTAATTAATAAAATGGCAAAAAAAATAGATTTTTTGTACGAATCCGGGTTAAACTCAATAAACATTATGGTTTAATATGATCTCACTTAGAGCAGTAATGAATGAATAAAGCCGCCACTCTCTTAATCCTAATCCTTTGCACCGGTGTGGTGGCTTTCGGCCAGCAAAACGAACGGTTGTCGCTAAAATCGAAAGACACTTCTGGCCAAATTACTGAAGGAAAGCGCATTGCGCTGAAGGATGTAACGGTAACAGCACAGAAAAGACCCGAAAATCAGCAAGAAGTTCCGATTGCTATAACAAGTATTTCCTCAGGGTTTATTGAAAATCATGTGCTCGAAACTTTGGCCGGGTTGGCTGACTTTGTTCCGGGCGTGCAGGTGCAGGAGCAATCCGCGCTGCTCCCGGGATTTGTGATCCGGGGCCAGACTTCGGATATCCCCTATCTGAATTTTGACAACCGGGTTTCTGTGTTTCAGGACGGCGTATCTATCAGCAAGCAGTCGGGAGCTTATACGGAATTCTTTGATATGGATCAGGTGGAAGTTTTAAAAGGACCTCAGGGAACGCTCTTTGGCCGAAGTGCCCAGATTGGCGCCATTCACCTGATTACAAAGCGGCCTGTGAATGAAACTTCCGGTAGTTTAGCTTTAGGGGCAGGGAATTACAATCAGTGGCGGGCCAATGGTTATGTGAATGTTCCGCTCGTGAAAAACAAATTGTTTATGCGGGTGGCAGGGATCTATAACCGTCGCGATGGTTATGTGGAAAACCTGTCGGGTGGAACCCTGATGGGTAAAAATACCATCGCAACCCGCGCTTCGCTGAAATATCTTCCAGATAATAGAAGTTCGATCGATCTTATTTTTAATTACGAGCGCGACAAAATGCCAGGTACCGCCTTCAAGAGTAGCATTTTTGCACCTAAGGGGGGCGACACCAATCCCTTCACTTTTGTAGACCTGGAGCAAGGCGATAGCTTGATTGATCAACGCGGTGTATTGGGTGTTACCGCGCAATACAAAAGAAATTTCAGCAATGCGCTCAGCCTGACAGCGATTACCGCCTATCGAACGGTGACCAGCGTTTCGGTGATGGATGCCGACGGGACCAAGGCGAAAGCGCTGGATTTCAGAGGCGACCTTAATTACAGGCAGTTTAGCCAGGAAGTCCGGTTGAATTATAAAGTCGGGCGGTTCTCAGGCTTTGCCGGTGCGAACTATTTCGCAGAGGACGGCAATCTGTCCTATAAACTGACACAGGATGAACGGAGTGTTTTCGCCATGCTTTCACCTTTGCTCGCAGCCAAAATTCCTGGATTTAAAGCTATCCCCATGATCATTAATGGTGAGCCAAACCTGGCACTCACGGTCAACCCTCTAACCCATAAACCCTTCAAAACATTTCACCAGGAAAGTATGGATGAAAATGGAGTCCGCAACGGTGCAACTGATTTTTTCATCGACGGATCGTTCCGTTTAACCCCAAAACTGATAATTACAGCCGGTGGCCGTCTGATCCTGGAAAACCTCACCAGCATTTATCGGGTTGATCCGGCAAAAGATCCTGGCACACTTGGCTTCTTGCTTGGCAAGGGAGTCAATAACATTTTCAAACCTACCAATGGCCGGATAACGGCAAGCAAAACTTACGCTGACTGGGTAGGTCGGTTAAACCTGCAGTATGATTTCACGAAGGAAATGATGGCGTGGGCTTCCTGGTCAAAGGGCCGCAGTCCAAACGTTATCCAGATCAATTCTGATACCACGGAATACCTGGCAGCTGAGCTCGTGTACAATTATGAAGCCGGCATCAAGAACATGCTTTTTAAAAATCGATTGATGTTTAATTTCAATGCCTTCCATTACAACTATAAAGATTTTCAGACTATCTCAGCCGATCTGGATCATGGTGGAATCTACCGGATATCAGATTCAGGCAAGGCCACCGGAAATGGGGTGGAAGCCGAACTTCAGCTTGCCGCAACAAAAAATCTTACACTTTTTGCCAATTATGCCTGGCTGGATGCACGCTTTGACAAATTGGATTCCAATGGCAATCCACAGAAACTGGCAGGCAATACCTTTCGCCTCACACCACGGAATTCGGGATCCGGCGGGGTTACCTACCGGCTTGATCTTGGCAAGGCTGGATCGCTGACCGCAAACATGACTGTCACCTTTAAATCATCAGTATTTTTTGAGGACGAGAATACTCCGGGACTATCCCAGTCGGGATACGCACTTGTAAATGCTTCGCTTGGCTATTTGAGCGCAAATGGGAAGTATGGTGTTCGGCTGAACATGAACAACCTGGCTAATCAGCGTTACCTGATCGATGCAGGCAATACCGGACTTGCATTCGGTATTCCGACCTACGTACCAGGTCCACCCCGGTTTTATGGTGCTCAGATAATCATAAACCTATAAAGAAACTTCATAGCGCCCATCGGCAAGAACCTTTGCTTTAGGCTGCAATTTGGTCAGGTTGAACAAGTCATACCCCTTTTTGAGGTCCGACCATAAACTGATTTTATCCCTGTCCTTGCTGTACCTTGATATCAGCACAGGATATTTGGTATCACTGAGCTGGGTCGGAAACATGGTTAATGCTATCTCTTCCTGACCGCTGTTGTAAGCCTCAACACAATAGACATAAAGTTCCTTGATCTTGTCATCTGTAATCGGAAGACAACCGGATGAAAGGCACGAGCCATGAATAAATATTTCATTTCCTAAATGGCCATGAACACCCCTGATGCTGTCTGAAGCATTCGGATAATTAATCTGGATCGATAGGAAATACTTGCTGTAGGGATTCAAGCCGGCGAGATGATAATATCCTTCAGGAACCTGGAGATCCCGTGAACGCCTCTTTGGTCCAATGGTACCTGAGAGATCGCAGATGGAAAATTCTTTGATCAGTGTAAAAACCGAATCGAAAGAGTTTTTTGCCCACAGCTCAATCTTTTTTTCAGTCTTGAATGCACGCAGATAAATCCTCAGGTTGTCTCGTGAAATTGCATGTTCTGAAAGCGTTTTGTCGACTGTTTTCAATTTGTCGGTATAGGCCTGCTTTACTCTGGAATAGTTGAGTTGATCCTCCCGGAAAGAATTGGAGGCGGATCCGAAATTCATAAAAAATATAGGGAACAGATATAGTAATAGTCTCATGAAGATATCCGAAAATGGTTGGGCAGCAAAAGTAGCACGGATTTAGGGATTTCAAAATCGGCATAAGATGTGCCGGTCAGATTTAATCCCTGGATAATTTTTCCTTCTTTATTGGGGAATAGTCTGTTTTTAACTGACCATTTACAATAAGATGATCGAAATAACATTTAACACCGGTAGCAATATTCATATCCTCCGCATTTTGGATGTGAAAATGCAAGTGTGGTTCCGAGGAATTACCTGAATTTCCGCACAGTCCTAACGCTGTGCCTTGCTTAACTTTTTGCCCTTCCTTAACCTGAATGGAATGATTCTTGAAATGTGCAAAGAATAAATACTCATTATTGACAGTCTTAATGATCACGGTGTTTCCCGGAGCCCAGACAGGGTTCATTTCTCCGGGTTTATTGTCTTTGACTCCATCCACCGCAAGTACCACTTCTCCATCGCAAGGGGCTTTCAGTTCTTTACCGAATGCATAATAATCCTCGTTTGTTTCCCCGTTGGTTTTAAAGGAATTTCCTTTATCATCAGTAATTACAAAGTCGAAAGCTTTTTTTTGAGCAGGGTTATCAATATGGTAATTTAATTCTTTCGTATCGCCTCCCCAGATAACCGTCCATTCACCCTCGAATGGCAGTACCAGTTTGGTCAAATTCCTTGTTATAACAGGCAAATTGTCGTCAATAAAAGGTTTTATGAATAATCCATTAATTTTCGAATTATCATCTACCGAGATATTTACGGATAACAATGCTTTTTCAAAATTGGTTTTGTATTTGGCATAGGTTCCGTTTTCATATTTTAAGAACTGTATCCGGGTGATCTGGCCGGCCTGTGATTTTAGTCCGGCAAGAAAAACGGCTGTTTTGCTTTGTGGCAGAGCATCTTTCATTTCCACAGAAAACATGAAAAATACGCTGTCATATTTTTCTTGATTATAGAAGGTGGTAAACTTGTCAGTAACTGTTTTATATTCTGATTTTTCTGTTTGTCCCCATAGAGTTAAACCAAACAAAGCAATAATCAGGCTTAAAAGTAATTTTCTCATAGGTTCCTACTTTTTAAGAATGTCGAAAAATAAACAGAAAGTGGTTATTTCTTACTGTTTGTCAGCTGGCTTCTCCTTCTTTTTCTTTTCGGCTTCTGCGGTCAATCCCATGGAAAGGGAAGTCATGCCGGCCAGTCCGCCTAATTGCATGGTTTCAAGTGCAGAGCTGGGGACAAGCACGATTGTGGAGTTTGTTTTAAGGCCTTCATAAAGCATATTCATTGCCCTCAGGTGAAGGGCGGTAGGATTGTCGGTGTATGTCTTGGCAGCCTCTCCAAACTTCTCGGCAACCTGCCGTTCCGAATCACCAAGGATTACCCTTGCCTGGCGTTCTCTTTCGGCCTGTGCCTGCATGGACATGGCATCCTGCAGCGAAGATGGAATCAGGACATCCTTAACCTCAACGGAAATCACGTTGATGCCCCATGGCTCTGTACGATCATCAATAATTTTCTGCAACAGCATGCTCATTTTGTCCCTTCCTTCAAGCATTTCTGCCAGCATGGTTTTGCCGATTACATCGCGGAGGGCGGTCTGGGACGCCCAGTTAATTGCGTTCCTGTAATCAGCGATTTCCAGGGCAGCCTTCTTGGCATCGAGGACTTTCCAAAATAATACTGCATCCACATCTACTGGAACAGTATCTTTTGTAAGGGTTTTTTCGGCAGTAAAAGAGGTGGTAATAACCCTGTGGTCGATCCAATAAGCGACGTTATCGATGATCGGAATAATAAAGAATAGTCCGGGACCCCTGAGGGAATGGAATTGCCCTAAACGCAGAACAACCGCTTTTTCCCACTGATCGGCAACCTTAATTGCAGAGGATATTATCCAGGCAATCAGGAATGTTATTACTGCAATCGAATAGGCCCATGTTTTGTCGGTTTCGGAATATCTGGTATACGCCAATCCTAAACCAATGGCCATAATTACACAGAAGATTAATACGGAAAAGGAATTTTTTGTTTTCATATTGGATGACCGTGCGTTGGGTGCTAAACCGGTCATCCTCAAAAGATATGAATTTATTTTGAGCTTAACAAATCAAACTTTTATTCAAAAGAATTAACTATTCCGCTAAGAAAATCATTTAAATCAAAATCATCCTTTTTCGAAAATCCGGTTCTTACAACGACGAGCTGTTTCGAAGGAATAATATAGATAAACTGTCCGTCATGACCGCGGCAGCAATACATATCTCTGGGCACATCAGGATAAAATATTCCGGATTTGTTGATCCAGAAAAAGGCACCATACTGGCCGTCGGATCCTTTAGCTTCGTTGATTGAATAATCGACCCAGCCTTCAGGTAAAATCTGTTCACCAAGCCAATTACCCTTATTGAGGAGTAGAAGGCCGAAACGGGCATAATCACGCATCGTGGCGTAAAGGTAGGATGAGCCAACAAAAGTGCCTGAAGGATCAACTTCCCAGATTACGCTTCTCATACCTAATTTATTGAAAAGTGCTGTCCGCGGAAACGCATAATAGTCCCTGTCATTCCCGATAGTTTTTCTGATGATCAGCGAAACAATATTGGTTGCCCCGGAGGAGTATACCCATTTTGTCCCAATGGGAGAAACAAGTTTTTTATTCAGTGTAAAAGAGCCGAAATCGCCCTCCTTATGGAGCATATTGTTGACGTCCGACTGGTTGCCGTAATCTTCGTTCCACTCCAGCCCGCTGTTCATTTGCATCAGGTTGCTGATGGTGATGTTTTTCCGTTCATCTTTCTGCCATTCCGCAAAACCAATAGGTTTATTGATATCGATTTTCCCTTCTTTTACCAGGATTCCTGTGAGTGCGTTAGTAAAGCTTTTTGCCATCGACCAACTGAGAAATAGGTTTTTGCTGCTAAACCCGGCTTTGTATTTTTCAACGATCGGCTGACCTTTGTATACGACCATAACTGCAAAAGTACCCTTATGAGGAATTGTATCGGCAAAGGCTTTTGACAGGGCTGCCTTCAGTTTCTCCATGTTCACTCCGGATGGAATTGTGCCGCTGATCTTGTCGCCTGCCGGCCAGGGTATGGTATCGGGATTTTCGGGAGAGATTTTAACTTTCTGATACGGGCGGTTCAGCATATCTTCCTTTTTGTAACCGTTAACGAGGGAGCATCCGAAACCATCAATATAAATGGCTTTGGATTTATGCCACAGGAAACTGCTGGTCACCTCTTTCTTTTCGAAATCAACCTTCTTCTTTGTGAATTTAATAAATGAAAAATTCAGGTCCACCTTTTCCATGGATTCCTGTGTTCGTCCTGCCACAAATAAGCCGGAGGCAAGATTCTTTGCTGAATAACCAGTTATGATCGGGAGAATGGGCCTCATGTAAAGAGACCCGGCTGCCAGAATTATTACAACTGCAAGCGCAATGCCGATAACTATTCTTTTCGCATTGTTCCGTTTCATCGGTAGAATTATTAGGTTAATTTTTCCTCACGTTAATTAACAGAATATTTCTTAAAGAACAGTGGCCATAAAGGAGTTTTTAGAAGAAACGGACAGATTAAGTTAACTTTGAAACCAGAAATAATTTTGCAACTCATATGTGTTAAATGGAATCCATACGTGATATATATCGGATTGGACATGGGCCTTCGAGCAGCCATACCATGGGGCCGAAAAAAGCAGCCGAACAATTTGTAAAAGCTCAGCCAAATGCTGCCAGATACCAGGTAACATTGTATGGGAGCCTGGCAGCCACCGGTCGGGGTCACCTTACTGATAAGGCAATTCTCAGAGCCATGGGGCAGGATAAGGTGGATCTGATCTGGAAGCCTGAGATATTTTTGCCTCAGCACCCGAATGGGATGCTTCTTGAAGCCCTCGATCCGGATGGGAAGGTCATCAGCAAAAAAACCATATTCAGCGTTGGTGGGGGTAAAATCACTGACTTCATCACTGAGGATAATCAACCCATGATTTATGAATTAACTACCATGGATCAGATCCTGAATTGGACCCAAGAAACAGGGCGATCTTTTTGGGAGTATGTGGAACAAACCGAAGGCATGGAAATTTATGATTATCTGGCAGAAGTATGGAAAGTAATGACCGATTCCATACATCGGGGCATCGAGGAAGAAGGAATTTTGCCCGGAGGATTGAATCTGCGGCGCAAGGCAGCGGCCTATTATGTAAAGGCCAGGGAATACAGGGATTCACTGCAGGATAAGACGCTTATTTTCGCCTATGCCTTGGCGGTGGCTGAAGAGAATGCCTCGGGAGGATTAATCAGTACCGCACCTACCTGCGGATCCTGTGGAGTTATGCCTGCCACGCTTTTACGGTTAAAGGAGAATTTTGATTTTTCAGATAAAAAAATATTCCGAGCACTGGCTACAGCCGGACTGATCGGGAATATCGTCAAAACCAATGCATCAATTTCCGGTGCCCAGGTTGGTTGCCAGGGTGAAATCGGGACCGCCTGCGCCATGGCTTCGGGTGCGGCGGCTCAGCTGCTTGGAGGAACACCGAACCAGATTGAATATGCTGCCGAAATGGGGATTGAACATCACCTGGGACTTACCTGCGACCCTGTTGCAGGATTAGTTCAGGTTCCTTGTATTGAACGTAATGCTTTTGCGGCTGAGAGGGCACTAAATACAGCAACTTATGCACTTTTATCGGATGGAAGGCACATGATCTCCTTTGATAAAATCGTGAAAACAATGAACCAGACAGGCCATGACTTGCCTTCAATCTATAAGGAAACTTCCGAAGGAGGAATGGCAATCCTTGAAGTATAATATAAAAAAACCGGAACCCCTATTAATCAGGAGTTCCGGCTTTCTTTAATCTTTTTTACTATTCCAGAATAATGGTCCCCACATCTTTTGTAACGCCATTGACTACAGTGATGTTGACAACATTAATTTCATGAAAAGGCATCGCCGGAGCAACATTAAGTGCATAGATTCCGGCAGGCAGTCCCTTGAACATAAAGTCACCACCAGTAGTCACATTCGTAGAATATGACAGATTGGACTCTGAAGTAACAGTGACAACTGCAGCTGTTCCGATCGGGGTGATTTTTCCTTTGATTGAGCCGCTAATGGCAGTTTCTATTGTTCTGATGACAGGTTTTAGCTTATAAGTGTTATTTCCTGTAACAACAACCGATTTGTTTGCGTCAAAATCGAGAAGGACAGTGTAAAGAACTCCGGCTTCGAGAGCCTGATGAACCTGAAGTTTCAATCCGCTTTGATCGGCACTTGGTGTGCTTAACGGGTAACTTGTGCCGTCAACAACAATAGTACTGTTCGGGCCTAGGATCAGCCGTATTTGAGATATTTCAGAAACTTCCAATCCACCGGTGGCCAGAAGCGTATCGACTCCATTTGAAAAATTAAGCAGGTTGTATATGCCTGCATTCACATCCATCAAAACGGCTGTTCCGTTACTTCCTGTGATTTCCACTCCCTGAAGATCAATATTTACTGCATCGTAAGTTGCAGAGGCATCCGTCATTCTTACATCAATGGGATATTTATCCAGTGATTTTTTGCAGGAACCCACCACCAAGACAAGCATGATCATGCTTAAAACAAGATTTATTTTTTTCATCTTTTGTCAATTAAATTTTTGGTTAAATTATTGAGGCAAAGATCGTGTCAGTAGCTGGCTCTCCTGTTATACAATTATGCAGGAATATTACATGATTCACATGTTGGGTGGACCGGCGGTTGCCAATATTCTTTATATAATTAACTTTGACTAAGCTGATAAAAAGATGAATGCAATCCATATTGATAATAAGTTCCTTCTGTTAGCCATAACTTTAATTTTCATTTCTGCTTGCAGCCGTCGGCAGGCCGAAACCTCAATAAAACAAAGTGCTGCAGGAATTCCGGTTACGGTTTCAGCTTTACAGACAGGCCAAATGGCAACCTACCTTGATCTGAATGCCACGTCGGCATTTCTTTTTAAAGCCTCAGTTAAGGCACCGGTCACCGGTTATGTCGACAATCTATTTATCAACCAGGGCGATGCTGTTCAAAAGAACCATTTGCTAGCCACCATCATTACCAGGGAGGGGTCGGCAATCCGGGAGGATTCTGCCAGTGCATTGAAATTTAATGGTCTTCTGAATATTAAAGCTTCGACCTCCGGACTGATCTCCTCGATCGATCATTCCAAAGGCGATTTTGTCACTGAAGGCGACCAGTTATGTCAAATCGCAATTCAGGAAAGTTTTGTCTTTATTCTCGATGTTCCCTTTGAGCAGGCTGGTTCTGTAAAGATTAACACGGTTTGTGACATTCAACTGCCGGATTCCCGGGAAATAAAGGGAATTATTAAATCACGCTTTACTTCGGTCGCGGGCAATTCTCAAACTGAAAGGATGGTTGTTAAGCCGTCACGGCAAATCAGCCTTCCGGAGAACCTGGTAGTAAAAATCCGGATATTGAAAGAGGCAATAACAAATGCTTCCAGTTTGCCGAAATCAGGTATACTCACGGATGAAACAATGCAGAAATATTGGGTGATGAGGATGATTAACGATTCAACGGCAGTTAAAGTCGCGGTAAGTATCGGAATCACTCAAAATGATCTTGTTCAGATCACCCAACCGGAATTTAAGCCTACTGACCTTTTTCTGACCTCAGGGAACTATGGATTGGGTGATACGGCTTATGTCAAGGTAATAAAAACCCCGGGGCATGAAAAGTAAGAGCTTTTATCAGGTCTTCCTTAAACCCATTCTGTTCGTATTACTGGCTTTACTGCTTTGGGGGATTTATTCCTACCGGAGCATGCAAACATCACTTTTCCCCGATGTTACATTTCCGAAAATTACCATCATTGCTGATAATGGCGAGCAACCGGTTGATAAAATGATGATAACGGTTACCAAGCCGCTCGAGATCGCCATTAAAAGAGTCAACGGCATTACAACCGTGAGAAGCAGCACCAATAGGGGCAGCTGCACCATCGATGCTTTTTTTGGCTGGAATCAGGATATGAGCCTTGCCAAAACTCAGCTCAATGAACGCATAAACGAAATTAAAAATGCACTTCCCCCAACCGTAAATATTGTCGTGGAGGCGATGAGCCAGACCATTTACCCAGTTATCGGGTTTACGATTGAGAGTGAAAAACAGGGCCAGATCGAATTGAAAAATATGGCCCTGTTTACAATAAGACCCCAATTTTCCCAGATACAGGGTATTTCAAATGTAATAGTGAGGGGAGGTAAAACAAAGGAATTTGTGATTTCGCCAATTCCGGGTAAGCTAATCTCCTTTGGTTTGACTGTAAAAGACATTATTGAAGCCCTCGGTAACACCAATTTTATCGAATCAAACGGTTTATTGTCGAACTACCGGCGCTTGTATCTTTCCCTGACTGATACCCGATTTAAAAATATTGACGAGATAAAGCGGGTGGTCATCAGAAACGATGGTCACCGGATATTAAGGCTTTCGGATATTGCCGGCATCGATATTCAGGAGCAGCAGGAATTTATCAGGATAAATGCAAACGGACATGATGCTGTGCTGATCGATCTGGTTAAGCAAAAAGGAGTTAACCTGGTAGATTTTACTGATAATGTTATGCGTAGGGCTGCTGAAATTCAAAAACAGTTGCCTGCGGGGGTCACCCTAAAACCCTATTATAATCAGTCGGCATTTGTCACCAGCTCCATCGACAGCGTGCTAAAGAGTATTTATGAAGGGTTGTTTCTTGCCCTGATTGTTGTCATTCTATTTTTACGATCGTTCAGGGCCAGCCTGAGCATCGTCATCATTCTGCCGATAACGCTGGCGCTCACGGTGACGGTATTGCATTTTGCCCATATTACATTGAATATAATGTCGTTAGGGGCCATTGCCGCGTCAATTGGCTTGATCATTGATGATGCCATTGTAATTATCGAACAACTGCATCGGTTGCACGAGGAAGATCCGGAGAAAGATAAATACCAGGTAGTAAATGAAACCATGAAAATGTTCCTGCCTGCCATGGTGGGTTCATCGTTGAGCACCATAGTAATATTTCTACCTTTTGTAATCATGAGCGGTGTGGCTGGCAGCTTTTTCAAGGAGCTTACCCTGACTATGGAAATTACTTTGATCTGCTCATTTATAGCAACATTTATCGGATTACCGGTACTGCACCTGCTCCTTGGCTACCGGCCACA
The DNA here is from genome assembly GCA_903851365.1 of uncultured Bacteroidota bacterium. Taxonomy (GTDB): domain Bacteria; phylum Bacteroidota; class Bacteroidia; order Bacteroidales; family UBA12481; genus UBA12481. Next base: position 90,295 of record CAINOB010000010.1, on the reverse strand, counting down.
TAAATTGCTTCAAAAAGCTGCGGAAGCCAATAAAAACCCTAAGCGGCAGAAATTATGGTGGCTGGTTTGGTTTTTCAATAAGCCCTGGTTTGCGGCAGGATTCATCATTTTCCTGGTGCTCTCTTCCATCGCCCTAATCAGTAAGCTGGAAACTGGTTTCCTTCCGGAGCTTGACGAAGGGTCCATTGTACTTGATTACATTGCTCCGCCCGGCACAACGCTTGATGCATCGGATGCCATTCTGAAAGAAGTTGATCAGGTTGTTCTTAGTCACCCGGATGTTGAGACTTACATGAGGCGAACCGGCACCAATATGATTTCAGGGATCAGCATGGCCCAGGGAATTATACCTCCTAATTATGGCGATTACCTCATCCAGCTGAAGCCAGGTACAAAAAGGAAAACGGAGGATGTGATTTCGGAGCTGAGGGAAAAGGCTACTGCCCTGGCCCCGGCTCTTGAAATTGAATTTGGCCAGAGGATTGCAGACCTGCTTGGCGATCTGATCGGCCGTCCTCAGCCAGTGGTAATAAAGATCTTTGGCGACAGTCAGGCTAAACTGCAGGAACTGGCACTCGAGGTACAGGAAAAACTGAATAAAATTGATGGCATAGCCGATGTCATGAATGGGATAATTTATGATGGTCCATCAGTTACGATCATTCCTGACCAGGAAAAGCTCGCTCAATACAAGATTTCTCCGGCGGATTTTCAGACTCAGCTCAGGATTTACAATGAAGGATTGCCGGTGGGTCAGGTTCAGGAGGGGGAGCAGATGTTAAGAATACTACTGCAAAACACCCGCTTTAAAAATAACAGTATCGATCTGATAAAAAGTCAACCGGTTTTTTCGCCCGATGGATCGTACCGGCCGCTGCAGTTTTTTGCGAACGTTGAATTATCAGCAGGGGATCCGGAGCTTACCCGGGAAGATTTAAAATCCAATATTGAGGTGACTGCACGGCTTGAAAATCGCGATCTGGGCAGTGCGATCAATGAAATAAAGGCGGTAATTTCGAAGAACGTTTTACTTCCATCGGGATTTTACATCGAATATGGGGGAACCTTCGAACAGCAGCAGGCATCATTCAGGGAGCTCCTTTTCATTTTACTGGCTGCGGTAATTCTTGTTTTCATGGTTCTCCTGTTTCTATTCAGGAACCTTCTGCAGGCATTGCTTATTATTTTCATATCCATCCTGGGGATCAGCGGATGTATCTGGGCACTTTACCTGACGCATATTCCGCTCAACGTTGGCAGTTACACGGGAATCATCATGATCGTTGGGATCATAGCGGAAAATGCCATTTTTACGGTTAATCAGTTCCTGACGACCTACAAAAAAACTACTGATATTGACGCTTCCATTAATTACGCTATTTCTTTGCGGATCAGGCCAAAACTCATGACAGCTATCGGAGCTATCCTGGCATTGACACCCTTAGCTCTGGGGGAAGGTGTTGGTGCACAAATGCAACAGCCGCTGGCCATAGCTGTCATTGGAGGGTTTATTATTGCAATGCCTCTTCTTCTGATGGTTTTCCCAACGCTGCTCAGATTGATTTACCGAAAACCTGTAAGCTGAAAATTATTCCAGTAATTGTTCTGCAAGCGACCGGGATTTGTTTTTGCCATTTGGTCTTTTTATCTTTTCGACATCAAAATATTGTGTATGAAGACAAAAGGTAAATTTGCAGCTCTTAAGTGGACTGCCCGAATCATTGGAACATCCATAGTTTTGATTACTGTGTTATTCTTTTTCGGCTATTTGTTGGAGGGTTATCAGAACACGCACAAAATATCCCTGACAGGTTTCGACACGTTTCAAATTCTGACATTTATTTTATGGTTTCTGGGATTGGCGGGCCTTGTTTTGGCTTGGTGGAAGGAAGGAACAGGTGGATTTATTTCCTTCTTTTTCACCGCGATATTTCTTATCCTGGTAGGTACTAATCCGGGAGAGAGATTTGTTCCTTTACTTCTGGTATTTCTTGGTCCGTCGCTTTTGTACATCATTTATTGGTGGTTAACAAAAAAGCCCTTTTTCCTGTCTGGAAAGTTTAGTTACAGGATCCGAAGCCTGGGGAATTTTTTTGGTGCTGCCATGTCTGTTTCAATACATCGTTTGCTGCATGGGCCAAAACTCCCTGGCTGGACCCTGATTTTCGAAACTTCGATGCGCTACCTGAGGCATCAGTCAGAATATGCATACCAGCTTAGTGACATAAGGGAGTCCCGAAAATTTACGGATTCACTGGTTTTCCGGTCTGCCGCGATTGAAAAGGTACACTGGACAAAAGTCAAGGGTCCGATAAAAGGGAAATGGTATGTTCCACCGGCAGCCAGAGAGGGAACAGTGATATTATACCTGCATGGAGGAGGGTATGCCTATTATTCGCGGTCTCATTATAACCTCATGGCGCTGGTGGCTCTGGCAACCGGATCAAAACTTCTTGCCCCTGATTACCGCCTGGCGCCAGAGCATCCTTTTCCGGCTCAGATAGAGGACGCAAAGTCGGCCTATCGCTGGCTGCTCGAAAGTGGATATTCTTCGAACCAGATCATTTTAGCGGGCGATTCTGCCGGCGGTAACCTGGTGTTAGCCTTGCTGGTTGCTTTGAAAGATGAAAAAGAGCCCCTGCCTGCAGCTGCAGTCTGCATTGCTCCGTGGACCGATCTAACCAATACAGGAAAAAGCATGGAGGTCAATGATCCCTACGACTGGATCGATCAGCGTATGGCTGATAAGTGGGCAGGTTGGTATTGCAAGGGGTCAGAGGTCAGTAATCCATTGATTTCGCCAAGGCCTCAAGATATGAAAGGCATGCCTCCAATTTATATCCAGGTTGGTACTGCGGAGATTTTATACGATATGATCGAAACTTTCTGCAGTAAGGCTCGCGAGCATGGTGCCGATGTTCGTCTGGATATCTGGGAGGGTATGACCCACGATTTTCAAGCCTATGGTGACGACCTTAAGGAGGCAATAGATGCTTTGGGTCGGATCGGCCGATTTGCTGATGAACAGCTTAGGGCGGACTAAAATAGTCCTGCTGTATAAATTGTTCCGTCTTGCTTATTTTCAGTAACGAATTAGTAAATTGTAGACCAAATGCATTAAGAAAAGTAATATGAATACAAGATTCTCATTTTCGGTATTGGCAGTACTGCTGGTCGGACTCTTTGGTTGCGTTGGCAGTGACATGAAAATCAACAGTTTCGAAGCTATGGGCGGCAAAACTGTAGGTGTGGTATCAGTTGGCGCTGTAGCCAAGCAACAGGCTTCGCTGGTGAAAAGGTACATCAACGCCGATCCGCGTGAGATCATTGAATACAGCAGGCGGTCAGATGCCATCATGGCATTGCTTAGCGGCAAGGCCGACGGTATCGCCTGTCCATCATTTGTGGCTGAATATTATGCCAAACGGAACAATTTGCTGAAAGTGGTGACAGCCAAAGAAGAAATCCCTTATAAAGTAATCATGGTTGTCCGCAAGGAGAATGAAGCCCTCAGGAACGACCTGAACAAGGCAATTGGGTTGCTTAACGAATCGGGCCGGCTAAAGTCGCTCGAGAATGATTGGATCACAAATCTCCCTCTGACAGGCGAACCAGCCAACATCGGCAAGATGAACTCGGCGAGTGCCAGGGTTCTGCGCGTAGGAGTTTCAGGGGATTTTCCGCCACTTGATTATATTTCGGCTGATGGGCGCCCTGCCGGTTTCAATGTTGCTTTGATGTCAGAGATCGGGACCCAGCTGGATATCCGGTTTGAATTTGTTTCCCTTGAATCATCCGCTCGTTTCACTGCATTGGCCAGTGGCAAGATCGATGTTATCTTCTTCCACTTCAAGAGCGAACAAGCACCGGACCTTTTTGACTTTGACGCAAGCAAATGGATAACAACCGATCCTTACTTCCAATATCTGGGTGATTATTTCCTGGTTAAAAAATAAGACTTCGGCATTTAGTCCTTCACTATTTTCTTGACAATAGTTTTCCCATTCTGGTCAACGATCCTGATGAAATAAATTCCGGAAGGCTGCGAAAGCATATCAATCTCGCAAACCGCATGAAGGCTGGTAATCGAGCGAACCTTGTCTCCCAGTATCGAGAAGATCTCAACCTGTGAATTCCCCTCCAGACCGCTGATTAACAAAGTGCCTTTCACGGGATTAGGATAAGTGGATATTCCGGTGTTTTGTGAAATTTCATCAACACCTGTGGAAGTATACGGAATGATATGACTGTAATACACATCCTGCTCACCGTTTAAAGTATTGGCCCATGCCAGATGTGCGCCGGTACTGTCCGAAACCATATCTAAATAATCACCCATTTTATTCTGGTCGGGATAGCCGACGTGCGGATCGAATGAAGCTGACAATTTTTCATTGGCCGACCAGGTTTTTCCCTGATCCCTGGAAAAGGAATAGTAGAGAGCCGATGAATCTGATCCTGCCGGTGCATCCCGGTTATCAAGCCAAATGGCATCGATCCTGCCATTCGGAGCCACCGACATGGTACCAAACCACTGGTAATTAGTATCCGATGCATCATCATTTATCCGGATCGGGGCATCCCAGGTGAGACCTCCATCGGTGCTTCTGGCAAACATTACATCACACGGATCGGCATTCAATGATCGGGTAACAGAGGCAAGCAGGTATACATTTCCCCTGCCCGGGCCATTGGAATGGTCCACATCGATGTTTACCTGTCCCCCGAGGCCGCCAGGATTCACCCTGTTCCATCCGCCGGGATTTCCTCCGATTTTAACCAATACCGGCTTATTCCAGCTGACCACAGAGTCCTGGTTATGAGCATTAATTGACTTGGCAACCACAAGACTATCTGTGCTTCCGGATGCTCCGCCAATGTATAATTCACCGGCATTTCCAATAGCCAGGGTTCCCCAGTAAGGGTATCCGTCGATCACATAACAATTTTCATATCTGTCGCCGCCACTCGTTGAGCGCGTGGAGAAACCGGGCGCGCAAGTGCTGAAGAAGTAGGACCAGAAAGCGTAAATATTTCCGTGCCCTGCCTCCGAATTATGGTCTACTATCATCCATTGCTTATCTCCGCCATGTGCATCAATACCACTGTCCCAGCCTGCGCCGCCGTTAGTGCTTTTGAATACCTTGCAGAAATAATCGGGCGAGTTGGTCAGGCTGTTGTAATAGAAATTTCCTTCGGCATCGTAATCCAGAACTGGATCAGAACGAAAGATCCCGGGTTCTAAAACACCAGGAAAGGTCCAGTGTTCACCACCATCGGTAGAAAAACCCCATCCTGCCTGCCTGAAATTACTGGCAACATTATCAAATTGACGCCATCCGATAACCATTTTTTTTCGATCGAGAGGATTAACTGCAATGTTTGGTTCATTGGCAGCATCACCCAGAATATTCAGCCCGGCTGAATTCACATTCACCTGGTAGGTAAATATGCTGCTGTGCAAAGGATTCGACGTAGCTCTACTCTTAAAATGATAGGCCGGTGAGGTTCGCCGGTTATTATCCGCATTCGGCTTATAAGGATCGTCCAAAGTTTCGTGATGCATTCGCTTGATCTCTTCGGCAGATATCCGGGTATTCTGACTGTATGCCGATAAACTCACGAGTGCAGTTGCCGCCGTAAGCAAAATAAATATCGATTTGTTTTTCATTCTATTAATATTGAAATGATAGTTCGATGATACGACTTTTTTTTATGAAATCGCTGGAGCAGGGAGTGTGTGAATCATGTAAGTCTTTCTTGGAATCATGTAATCTGAACCATTTTAAGTCGATGATATTTGCTGTGCTGAAATTTTGGTAGCAGAACGATGAAATATTTCTCCCATGTAAAGCGCTTCTGGAAAATTCTTGGACCGCGCTGATAACCTTCCCTCTGATGGCTTCCATTCAGGAAATGTGCGCAAGAATCGGTCTGATCACTTCACATGGCTTGGCAGGTACCATTAAAACCCATTATTCAAAACCCGTGTTGTATCTGATGCTGCTGTTCAGTTTCCCTGCGATTGTTATGAATTTCGGGGCTGATATTGCTTGAATGGGTGCGGAAGGTAATCTTTTGGTCCCTGTAATTCCGGCAACTGTTTTCAGCATTTCTTTCACCTTGATTCTGTTGGTAATGATCATGTATTTGCCTTACCAGAAAATTGCTTCTGTTTTAAAATATCTCTGCCTGGTACTTCTGGTTTATCTGATAGTTCCTTTTTTGTATAAACAGGATTGGGCCGTTGTATCGAAATCCACATTCATTCCACCAATAAAGTTTGATAAGAACTTTATCGCTATTCTCGTGGCAATCCTCGGGACTACTATTTCACCTTACCTTTTCTTTTGGCAGGCAACCATGGAATCGGAGGATATGAAGACAATGAAAAGGCATATTGTGGTCAACAAGAGAATATTGCACGATATGAAACAAGATGTTGATTTCGGAATGTTATTCTCAAATATTGTGATGTTCTTCATCATTCTAACGGCTGGATCAGTGTTATTTAATGGAAATATTCATCAGATTGATACCGTTGAACAAGCAGCCCAGGCATTGAAACCATTGGCAGGGAATGCAGCTTATATACTTTTTGCAATTGGAGTCATAGGCACCGGTTTTCTGGCAATCCCTGTCCTGAACGGCTCACTTTCCTATATTATCGCAGAATCATTTGGCTGGAATCAGGGGTTGGATAAAAAGTTTCCGAAAGCGAAGGCATTTTATATCCTCATAGCCATCATTCTGCACATCTCTAATAATAAAAAAATCATGGGTAAGAATACGAACGGGAAAATGTCTAATATCCTCGGTTTTACAGCTATGATTGTTATGACTGTGGCTGGAGTGATTTTACTTTATATGCAATTCGCCTGATTTTATTTTCCAGAAGCCTGCTGCAATAGGCAATATTATGGGAATGAGTTATTTGAATTCAGGCTTTATTGTCTCGCAAAGGTACCCGGCTCATCCACCAAACAAGAATATAGATTATTGCCAGGGCAGGGATAAAAAAGTGAATGTATAGTCCCATAATCCGGGGATTGATGGCAGCATTGATAATAAATGCCGCCAGGGCAACGATTGCCCCCGGTAACTCCCATTTCCAGGCGAAAACCAGGCCCAGAATACTGATCACCATCAGGGCCAGATAGGAGAAGTCTTTAAAATCTATAGCGCTGGATCCTTGATGGTTGTTTTTACCGAATAAGTCGGCCAGAAACAGGGATCCCCAGATTAGCAGAATCAGTGCGCTTAATACTCTAGCAGTCCAGCGAAGTGTTTTGATTTCCATAATTTACATCTCAAGTGGGCTAAAGTACGACATTATCAGAATCCTTCAATCGCTGCCAGCCCAAAACGATAGCGAGTTGCCGAATTAATAAGTATGTTTGAAATGGTAATAATTGAATGATAAAATATGAATAACCAAAGGAATCTGGTCAGGACATTCGGTGTCGGGTATGTGATCATTTTTGTGGTTGCCAATATTATCGGATCAGGAGTTTATAAAAAGATAGCCCCGATGGCAGCCGAACTCCACTCTATGAACTGGATCCTTCTGGCCTGGCTGGCAGGTGGTATCATTACCCTGTTCGGTGCGCTGAGCAATGCCGAAGTTGCCGGGTTGCTGGCTGATACCGGCGGAGATTTCGCCTATTTCAAGAAGATATACAACCGATTTTTTGCCTTTTTATACGGATGGTCGCTTTTTGCAGTCATCCAGACGGCTACCATTGCCTCATTGGCTTATGTTTTCGCACAATCGTTGAATAGTATCGTCCCGATTCCAGAGGTTCTGCCTTCCCTGAGCGGGTTTACCATAGGAGGTGTTTTTGCGCCATTCCAGGGGTTTGGAATAAAACTGACGGCTATTTTGGTAATACTTCTGCTTACCTGGCTGAATACAGCCAGTCTGCGGAGCGGTGCCGGGACCGGCAAAATAATTATGCTGCTGGTTTCCATTGGATTGCTGACGATCATTATTTTCGGACTCACGAGCCATGTTGTTAAGCCAACAGCGCCAATTGTCGAAGGAGGGCTCACCAATGGGGCAGTTACTATCTCTGCCTTTTTTACGGCGATGCTGGCAGCCTTCTGGGCCTATCAGGGCTGGGCATCTGTCGGATTTATCGGAGGTGAAATCAAGGATGCCAACCGCAATATCCCAAAAGGCATTGTGATTGGCGTTTTCATTGTCATAGCCGTTTATCTTCTGGTCAATTTTACTTACCTGAAAATTCTGTCGGTACCGCAGCTCGAACAGATTCACGCCGCAGGTAACAAGATCGCTGCTATTGAGGCGGTTCGGGCTTTCTGGGGTAAAGGCGGAGTAATGTTTATTTCGGTCCTTATCCTGATTACTACTCTCGGCTGTATTAATGCAAGCGTTCTTACAGGAGCCAGACCCACCTTTGCCATGGCCCGCGAAGGCCTCTTCTTTTCAGGTATCGGTAAACTCAACAAAGCCAATGTTCCTGCCAATTCATTGCTCCTGCAGGGGATCTGGTCCGCTCTTCTGGTGCTGTCGGGGAGTTTTGATCAATTGACCGACATGCTCATTTTTGCAGTCTTTATTTTCTACGGGGCCACATCGCTCGGTGTTATTGTGTTGCGCCGCCGTATGCCTGATGCGCATCGGCCTTATAAAGTATGGGGATATCCCGTAGTGCCGGTATTCTATATCCTGTTTTGTATCGGCCTGTTTTTAAATACCATTATTACCAAACCCAGGGAGGCTGCAATTGGTTTAACACTTATCCTCGTAGGTGTTCCAGTATATTTATTTTTGCAGCGAAAAAAACCGGTCAACAATTAGCAAAGTTAGAAATGGCCTGAATCACCGATTGCGTTTTTCAGCACCTGAAGATCACGGAATGAGCTTGATCCGGCATCAATTGTTTTAACAATTTAACCGCATGAATCATTAATTTTGAATTGGCAAGTTTTAATGTAATTATTGAATCAACCTTTTATGAAAAAGATATTGTTTTTGACTGTTTCTGTGATCATGACCATGAGTCAGCTTTTTGGTCAGATAACAATGCCGGGTGTTAAATTCTCGGATTCATATTCATTCGATAAATGCAACAATATGAAGGTCGAGTTCTATGCAAAGAATAATGAACTCATGCGCACCCTCCTGTACAAAACCTATTTTAACAGCGGAGATAAAAATTTTATGGTGATGATGGATGCTCCCGGAAAGGGCGGCGACATGACGACGATTTTTGACATGGCAAATGAGGTAGCTATCCAGATTTTCAGCAGCGATAGCCCCGAACCTATGTATAATGCCGGTAGGTTCAAATTTCCAGAAGGGGCAGATATTAAGAAGCTTGAACTCGTTCCAACCGAAGAAACCCGAACCATTGCTGGCCATCTTTGTAAGAAATATACTTACACTTTTAAAAGTATTTTCGGATCGGTCTGGATCACCGGCGAAGTGAAAATGCCGAACGATTACGGGATATTTCGGGCCGCAAAAATGGCTGCCCTCCATAATACTTTGTCGGCTGAGGGATTCGTAATGGAAATGACCACCGAAGATTCCCGGGGTGGCAAAACCATTATGACTACCGTTTCGCTGGAGACCAATGAAAGCACTACGATCAAGCTTCCGCGCAGTAAGGTCGGAACTGCAATGAACAAGGTAAATTACTTTACCTTTTAAATGCGGGAAATCATTATAGAGAATGCGCACGAAAACAACCTGAAAAATGTTTCGCTGCGTATACCACATTATCAGCTTATCGGTGTCACAGGAGTATCCGGAAGCGGCAAAACCAGTCTTGTTTATGACGTATTATCCGCCGAAGGGAATCGCCTGTTCTTTGAAAATTTCATCGGAGGAAGAGCCCGGTCGGCACAACTTTCCAGACCGAAGGCAACGCTCATCGAAGGTTTATTTCCTGTCATATCGATCGAACAGGACAGGGGAGTTCGCAGCCCCCGGTCGACCGTTGGCACACTCACTGAATTGTACGACCTGTTACGATTGCTGTTTGCGCGTCTTGGCAAGTCAGATATCCCGGACCTTCATCCTTATCGCAGTCTTTTTTCCTTTAATCTGCCCGATGGATATTGCCCTGTTTGCAAGGGCCTCAGTGTTCAGGACCATATCGATCCTGAACTTTTAATTGCAGATGGGACCAGAACCATCCGGGAGGGAGCTTTTGTGCTTACCACTCCCAACAATTACATTATTTATTCGCAGGTGACGATGGAGGTGCTCGACCAGGTGTGCCGGGCCGAAGGGTTCTCTGTTGATATTCCCTGGCAGGATTTGTCGGACGAACAGAAGAATATCGTGCTATATGGATCGGAGAAAATTAAGGTGTTGTTTGGAAAACATCCGCTTGAATCAAGGCTGAAATGGACTGGCATTACAGCAAAACCCCGTGAAGAAGATTATTATAAAGGAATATTGCCGGTGATGGAGGATATTTTGCGCCGCGACCGCAATCCGAATATTATGCGATTTGCCCGTTCGCATACCTGTGCGGAATGTGGTGGTAAAAGGCTTAACAAAACTGCCCTGTCAGTAAAACTTTGGGACAGGAATATTCCGGCTTATACTGAAATGTCCATCAGCCAATTTCATTCATTTTTCAGTAACCTCAAACCAGAAAAAAACGAATCAAGCATCGTGGAACCGTTACGGGAATCGATCCTCGGCCGGACCTCGCTGTTAATGAAACTCGGCGCCGGACATCTTTCCATCAACCGCGAATCCCCCTCCCTGAGTGGCGGGGAGGCACAGCGAATTCGCCTGGCAAACCAGGCAGCCAGCGGTTTGCGTAATGTGCTGTATATCCTGGATGAACCGAGTGCCGGACTGCACCCTTCGGAGCACCGGAACTTGCTTGATGTCATGCGTTCACTTGTAAATGCCGGCAATACCGTTTTGCTTGTTGATCATGATGAGCAAAGCATCCGCGAAGCCGACTGGATCATTGATATCGGTCCCGGAGCCGGGGAGGCCGGTGGTAGGATAGTTTACAACGGACCTGCCGCCGAATTCTTCAATCGACCACATCCTGAGAGCATTACCTGGCGGTACTTAAAGAAGACAGAAGACGGGATTGAGGGAAGACAGACACCCGATACCCGTTTTTTTTCGGTGAATGGTGCAAACAAACATAATCTGAACCACATTTCGCCAAACTTTCTGGTTAATGCGTTGAATGTTATCACCGGGGTTTCGGGAAGTGGTAAAACCAGCCTGGTGGATTTTTTTATTGAATGCCAAAGCCAGAAGAAAACGGTTGGTGCCGAAGTATTTAGAAAAATAATTCATCTGGATTCTTCACCGATCGGACGCACCCCTAAAAGCAATCCGGCAACCTATACCGGCCTGTCCGATTATGTCCGCGATCTGTTAGCTTCACTGCCGGAGGCACATAAGAGAGGCTATAAAAAGGGTCAGTTTTCTTTTGTGGTGAAAGGCGGGCGCTGTGAAAGTTGCGGTGGGGCAGGTGTTCAGCAAATCGGAATGCATTTTCTCGGTCATGTTGAAGTGGTTTGTGAGGTGTGCGAGGGCAAACGATTTACTGATGAAACGCTTGATATTAAATATCATGGGCTGAATATTTTCAATATCCTGGAATTAACTGTTGATGAGGCAAATCTCTTTTTTGCAGATCAAAAAAAAATAACTGCGATTACAGAAATCCTTGCTGATCTTGGTCTCGGTTATCTAAAGCTTGGACAGCCTTCCACCACCTTGTCCGGCGGTGAGGCGCAGCGTGTTAAACTTGCCACTGAATTGTCCCGTTCCACCTCCGGTCAAACGCTCTATATTCTGGATGAACCAACCTCAGGATTACACATGGCCGATGTGGGGATCCTGCTGAAAGCTTTGAAAAAATTGATTGCCAAAGGACATACCCTTCTTTGTATCGAGCATGATCCGGCATTTATCCGGCAGGCAGACTGGGTGGTCGATCTGGGTCCGGGAAGCGCTGGTGAAGGAGGGAATCTTGTTGCAGAAGGTTATGTAAATGATTTGATCCAACATCCTGAATCCATTACAGCATCGGAAATAAGGAAGTATTTGTCAAGGATTGCTTCAGCCTCCGGAACTATAAATCTTCCATGCAGCAAATCAATTATTGATGCGCCAATAATCCTGAATGGGATTGAAACCAACAATCTGAAAAATATCGATATAGCCTTTCCGGTGGATGCAATTACCGCCGTTACCGGAGTCTCGGGTAGTGGGAAATCATCGTTGGTTTATGGAACCCTTTATGCCGAAAGCCAGCGGAGGTTTCTCGAAGGGATATCTTCCTATAACAGGCAATTTGCAGCTAAAGCCGGGACTCCGGTTTTAAAGGAAAGCCATGGCCTGGTGCCTTCCATTTCTTTGCAGAAAAAGAATCCGGTCAAAAATCCGCGTTCCACCATTGCAACCTATTCCGGGCTTTACGACCTCTATCGGTTACTGTATAGCAGGCTTTCGAAATCAGAGTCTGACGATATAAGGCCTTTGTCGACACTTTTTTCGTTTAACAGTGAGGATGGCGCCTGCCCTGTTTGCAAAGGGTTAGGCACACTTATCCAATGCGACCCGGAGAGGCTCGTGACGTATCCTGATAAGCCACTTATTGCGGGTGCATTGGATGGCAGTAAGACCGGCCGTTTTTATGGTGATCCTTTCGGACAATATGTAGCCGCATTAATTACTGCCGGTGCAGTGAATGATATCGATTTTTCAATTCCTTACCGGGATCTGGATCAATATGCCCGCGAAATCGCCTTGTTTGGCTGCGGGTCCGAAGTTTTCAATGTGGAATGGAAATACAAGCGTGGTGCACATGAAGGATTACATCAGCTTAAAACTGCCTGGCCCGGATTTTTAAATTTGGTCGAAACGGAATATATACGCAAACATGCTGATTCCAGGGGTGAAGCTATGCTGGATTTAATGAAGAACACGGAATGCAGCCATTGTCATGGTTTTCGTCTGAAACCGGATCTGCTCCGATTTAAAATCGGTGAACTTCATATTGGGCAGGTAACCGCCTTGTCAGCAGATGAAGCCATGATCTGGTTCACGGATTTTTTCGCAAGTGTGTTCCTTGATGAGCTGGGAAAGAAGGTAGCACTGGCTTTTCAGGAAAATATCATCGGACGCATTGAAGCATTGCAAAAAGCAGGATTGGGATATATTTCAACCGACAGGATTGTTGGAACACTTTCCGGCGGTGAGTTCCAGCGATTGCAGTTGGCAGGACTTGTCAGGGCGCCTCTGACCGGGGTGGCCTATATTCTCGACGAACCCTCCTTCGGGTTGCATCCCAGGGATACCCGGCGAATTATGGACCTGATAATAAATTTGAATCAGCATGGGAACACTATTATTATGGTTGACCATTCGCCTATGCTGATCGAAAAATCAGACTATCTGATTGAACTCGGACCTGGTGCCGGTAGTTTGGGTGGTGAGGTGGTTTATTCAGGGAAGACGGCAGACAGAAGAGGAAGGACAGAAGACGAAGAGACGGAAGACAAAAGACCGGGAGACGGAAGACGGAGGACGGAAGACGGTGTGGGATTAAAGATAAATGGGGCGAACGCGAATAACCTCAAGAATATCGATGTTGAAATTTCGAGGGGTATCATGACGGTGATAACGGGTGTGAGCGGAAGCGGTAAAACCAGCTTGCTTGATAAGGTGATTTTCGGGAGTTATTCCACAGGAAGGGCAATGGATTGTGACACCATTTCAGGCTTTGAAAATTTTAATGACCTGATTTATATTGAACAGCCGGTTCCGGGAAAAGGGCATACTGCAACAGCCGGCAGCATGCTTGGATTATCTGAAATCATTTACAAGCTTTACCCGGGTTCGCATGGGGGGGGGTGCCCGGAATGTAAGGGTACGGGACATAATCAGGTTAGCATGGACTTTTTCAGCGATATCATTTCTCCCTGCGAACGTTGCGGTGGCACTGGTTTCCGGGATGAAGTGCTTGAAATATTGATTGATGGAAAAACGATTTATGATGCGCTCCAGATTCCTTTTGATAAATTATCACGATTTTTCGAGGAGCAGGTCCAGGGAAAATCCAAACAAGACGGAAAGCACATTCTTGAACTGACAGAAAAAGCCGGATTGGGGCATCTGGCTTGTGGACGCTCATTGCAAACACTCTCCACAGGTGAATTACAACGGATGAAACTGGTTTCGGGACTCTCTGGAATATCCGGAGGCAACATCCTTTTTCTCCTCGATGAACCTACGGGCGGATTGCATCCTAAGGATGTTGAAAAACTGCTCAAATTGTTGAACGAACTTCTTGACGCCGGAAATACCTTGCTCTGCGTAACCCATGAAACCCGTTTGATGCAAGCCGCTTCCAGAATAATCGAACTTGGTCCGGGCGGTGGAACACAGGGCGGGCAGATTATTTAGTTGGATTTGGTCATTTTCAATTTTTCACGCATCGGACCGAGAAGCCGAAGCCCTTTGAGTCATTGTAACGGTGCACCCCATCGTAACTTTCATAAAGATACCGGTTCCACGCATGCAGGGAGTCGTCTTCGGATGCTGACCAGAAATAAGCATTATGAGCCAGATTATCGAATCCCCAGAAAAACCAGCAGTCGCCTCCCGGAAGTGCCGTGAAGCCGCTGCTATTGGTTGCCCCTGAATTCGGATTATCCCAATGGGTGGTTCCCTTTTCCATGAGCTTTAGCCCGACCTTTCCTGATTCTCTCGAATCTTTACCATTGGCCTCTGCCTCACTCATACCCTGGCTCATTTCCAGGATTTTCCATTCTTCGTCAGAGGGTAAATGCCATCCCGATGGACAGACGATTTTGGCAGCTGCCCAGTTATACAGAACTCCGTAAGTCTTATAGTTGGTGGTAGCCTTTGCCGCATTGATATCGGTACCTGAGTAGTTATACACAAAATAGTTGGGCAAGGTAGTTGAAAAAGTATTGAGAGCCGGGCTTACCGCAGGAAGGTAGGCCAGATTTTCCGTCATCCAGATCTGGGTGCCTATCGTTTTATACTTATAGCTGCGTCCGTCATAGGTGAAGGTTCCGCTTTCATCTTTGACATTCCATAATGACAGCGACGGATCACCGGCATAGAGAATATTTACCCAGATCCTGTCCGTTTCATTATAATAGGATTTCGCCGGGTTTGTTCCTTTGATCCATTTTGAAGGATTGTACGGAGGTTTTGTCAAAGTGTCACATAAACTATCCATCAGGGAAAGAGCCCAGATCTGATGTTTGTTTGTGCGTACGATCCAGTCATACCCGAAATAGGCACCGGCGGCGAATTTATTATAAAGCTGCGACCAATCCCCTAAAAAGCTGAAGCAGAATCCGCCAATGAAGAGAACCGTATCCTTACTGAAATCATTGTGTGAACTAACAAAATTCGGGGATATCCAGTAGGTGTTTTTCCTCACCCCATCAATGTCCTTGGTTTTATTGATCAGAATATCGCCATGGTATATGTCCTGCCAGTATTTAGCAGATGTAACGAGATTTGCCAGCTCACCTGTCATTGTATAAACTTCAGATATGCTGTCTTTTCTCGGCCAGGCTAATCCATGGGCATCGAATTGAATAAACCCATAATTTGCGAGTTCGGTATAACGATCAACCACTGCATCGTGATTAATATACCTCGTTGGCAGGGAAAATCCGGCTTTTGGCAGCCAGTTTTTATATCCCTTTTCCAATAAATCGGAGCAGGATGTCCATTGCCAGTATCCTGGATCCAGAATAATCGTCTTTTTTTTGTTGACCAGCGATTTCAGGGTTAATGAGGATTCAGCAGATTTAACTTGAGAGTTTGATCCCAGTGATTCACCGGAGCGATTGTCAGGGGAATCCAGAAAAATCCCTCCGCGCATGCCATTGGAATATTGGACTGCAATTCCCTGGCTTCCAATAGTAGCAGAAGTTACCGAAGTGTCTGCGAGAAAATACTGCTTAAGCTTTTTAATGGCCTCAACAGAATCCATAGTCTTCGACCAGATTGTGTATTTACTGTCTGCGGAATCCTGCAAAGTGATCACTTTATTATAGTAGGCTTGCTCTTCCTTTGTCCAGGTTTTGGTGCCGTAATCGCCATATTTTGAGCAGGCAGTAATAACCATCAGGAACGTAACCATAATCCACTTTCTCTGTTTCATGGCGTATGATTTAAGAAAATAACTCCCTTTTGATCCACAAAAGTTAAGGAAGATTTTTTATTCAAGGTTATCCCACGCCGAAACTTCCTCTTTCTTGATTTGAAGCATCCCATAAAGTATGCCAATGATGCCAATGCCAACTGCGATTGACAGGATTGTGCCCAAGCCCATACTGATACTAATTATTGATTCGGCAACAGTTATACCAATCATCCCCCAGAAACCCCATTTTTTCCAACGAAAAACCATAAAGGCAAAATATACCATGGTCAGGCTCAGCAAACCCTGAATTATTATTAATCCTTTGGATACATCCAGACCCAGATCAACCAATGCCTTATCACTGAATAGGATATATTTAATTCCGTTATATGCATTCGAAATGATCACAAGAATCAACCATGCTGTTACGGAGCCATGCCTTTTTTTGGGTTCAATGATTTCCATACATGCAAATTTTAGGATGTGTAATTTGTCGTTTCTTTTCGAAAAACTAATATAGAACTTCGGACGTTAATAAATATGTATTTTCGTCTTGATTAACCCAGAGCTTTAATTACGAATGAAAAGAAATTCCCCGAGTGCCATTTTGTTCATGCTGGGCCTGATATCTGCATTACTGCTTTCCAATAGCAGTAATCTTATTGCACAGGAATATAACTTGCGACCACTATTTGATAAATACGGGATGACCATCCGGGATCAGGCCGGGAGAGGCACCTGCTCCGTGTTTGCCATTGTCGGTCTGATGGAGTTCGAGTATGCTCATTTGCTTGACCAGAGGGTACCTCTATCAGTCGAGTATCTTAACTGGGCCTCGAACCAGGTGACCGGCGAAACGGAAGATGGTTCCTTCTTTTCGGATGCTTTGAAAGGTCTCCTGAAATATGGAATATGCGAAGATTCCCTCTTCCCCTATTATTCCAGAAATTATACAAAAAAAGTGGCACCATCAGCAGCAGCAATAAAGGATGGAAAAAAACGCCGGCAAACTGGGATTGTCTGGATCAAACAATGGGATCCGAAAACTGGGATGACCGATGACCAGATTCTCCAGGTTAAGTCACAGATCAGAGCCGGGCATCCGGTAGCGATTGGATTCCAGTGGCCCAGGAATGAAGGAGAGTACCGGAAAATCGTTGACGGTATCATGACCATTCCGCCACGTGAAGGTGTTTTCGATGGACACAGCATTATCATGGTGGGATATCAGGATGATCCAAAAATTCCCGGCGGTGGATGGTTTCTCTTCAGGAATTCCCATGGGATCAATTATGGCGATGGCGGTTACGGAAAGATGCCTTACGAGTATCTGAGTAAATATGCTAACGATGGGGTATCAGTCAGAGTTGGGAAATTTGTCAGGCAAAAAGAGGTCCTTGCTCCTTGATGCTCAGACACAAAAAAAATAATTTCTGTTATATGAAATATTCCCTTTTCCTTTTGACCCTGCTTTCGATCATCGGAGCCGGATGTTCGAAAACAGGCAATATCAGGCCCGAGACCCAAGCGCTTCTACACCTGAATTACGAGCAAAACCTGAGCTCAACATACGATGAGGTAATCGCTAATTACCGAAAACTCGATAAAGCATGGCCGGAAGCAAAACTGATTGAATGCGGTCTTACCGATTGCGGCAAACCCCTTCATTTATTCGTGATAAGCGCCGACCAGCAATTCGATCCCGAGATGATCCACAAATCGGGTAAACGTATCGTTATGATAAATAATGGGATACATCCTGGCGAACCCGAAGGGATTGAAGGTAGCATGTTGGCAGCCGACGATATTTTGCGGAATCTTCATGGCATGCGCAAATACCTGGAGAATACAGTCATTTGTATCATCCCGGTATATAATGTCGATGGGTTTCTTTACCAGAACCGCTGGCATCGAACCAACCAGACCGGGCCCGAAAATCCGGGTTACAGGGGCAATTCCAGGAACCTCGATCTCAACCGTGATTTTGTAAAGCTGGAAACCGAAAATGCCCGCTCCTTTGTTAAAACCTTTATCCGCTGGGATCCTGATGTTTTTCTGGATACGCATACCACCAATGGTTCCGATCATCAGTACGTGATCACCTATCTTCCTGCACAGCATAACAGTATGCCTGAGCCAGTCGGGAATTTTTTCGCTGATACGATGATTCCTGCCATGTATGCAAAAATGCGCACCACTCCTTATGAAATGATACCCTACGCAGAATGGGATGTTGCCAAACCTGAGAAGGGCATTGCTAATTACGTACAAACTCCCAGGTATTCAACAGGATATGCTCTGCTATTTCATTCCCTTCCTCAAATGATTGAAAACCATTGCTACAAACCCTACCCGGATCGTGTCAAATCGATCTATAATTTTATTCTTAAACTCGTTGAATTTACCGGCGAAAATAGCACCCGTATTGGTCAGGTGAGGGCGGAATCGAAGGAAAAGGTGAAATCGCAAAAGGTGTACGCCTTAAAATATGAGATAGATAGCACGCATTTCAGGACCGTTGAATTCAAAGGGTATCGAATGGGTCACGACAAGAGTCCTCTCACCGGTGAGGATCGTGAGGTTTATGATTATAAGCAGCCATTTACCGTTGAAAATGTTCCGGTTTACGATAATTTCAAGCCTACGCAAACAGTAACCGCTCCCATATATTACCTGATTCCACAGGCATGGGGCGAGGTGATTCAAAAGATGAAAATGAATGGGGTTCAGATGAAAAGACTCCCAAAAGATACCGTTCTAACAGTTGAAGTCTATTATATTGACAGCCTTGTTTGGGGTAAAGAACACGAGAATGGACACCTTTTCCATAATCAGTTTAAAACCAGGAAAGAAATCCAGTCGATCCCGTATTATGCGGGCGAATATCTGGTTCCGGTAAATCAGGAGTCAAACTATTTCATCGTAAATCAACTCGAACCTGAAGGTCCGGATTCCTATTTTCGCTGGAACTTTTTCGACCCTTGCCTGGAAGACCGTGAATGGTTTTCATCCCATCCTGTGCTGGAGGATAAAATCGCAAAATATCTGAATGAAACACCTGCCAGCCGGAAGATGCTTGACGAGGCCATCCGGGCAAATCCGCAGATGGCGAAGGACCGGACTGCTCAAATGTATTTTGTTTACACTCGCTGCGGCCTGGCAAACAAATGGGTTAATAGGTATCCGGTGGTAAGGGTGATGGGTAAGATTTAATGATTAACCTGGCTTCTTTTAACCCTGCTGCTTTTGCCGTTACCTCGATCTTACCCGGCTTTTCTGAATTCGACTGAACGATGATCGAAGCAATTCCACCTCGGGCCTTAACGATTGATGGACCAATGATTTTTGCACCGCCGGTGACCTGAAATTCTACTTCGGAGCTATTGTCGAGGCAGGTAACTGTCCCGTTTTTGTCGGTGACGGATGCATGGATAAACAGGGCGTCTGCTCCGTCGGCTACCAACTGCTTTCCACTGAAATCGGCCAGCAAAGTTAATCCAACCGGCATGTCAGGTGTCCGGACAATTTGCTCAGTCACTTTTACCCCTTTGATATACCCTTCAGCTTTCAGTACACCCGGTTCGAAAGCAATATCCCGGTAAGTAAACGGAGGATGCTTCAAATGTTTGCAGTTGCCTCCATCAAAGGGGGTTCCGCCTTTTTCAGGGACCCCGTAAAAAGTGTCAGGGCCATTATCGGGCGATTGTTCTCCTACAATCTTATTGTTGATTTTCAGAATAACTTTATCACAATTGCTGAGAATAATTACTTTTTCACGGGTAGATTTCGGAGTCCACCAGTTGGCAATAAAAACCATCGGTTTGTAATCGGTTTGACTTTGGAAAAAATATTCAGTGAATTTGGGAAGCCTGAAATAATCTTCCGTACCCCATTCATAAAGCTTCTTATCGTTGCTGATATAATTGTCATACATGGCCCAGGTGAAGTCGCCGATGGAATAGGGTGAGTAATTGCCAATATCTGCATTATGTTCCCACAGGGTATTCCACAATGCCTGCAGCATGGCTTTCTCGCCCGTTGCCCGTGAACTTCGGGTGGTGCTCGACCAAGCGCCGAATTCCCAGTCGGAATATTCCTTGATTAACCCGGGCTGGTGGGGCTGAATATCCTGCACACGTTCAACCGAATTTCTGAAAATTGAATCCTTTGGATCATACCAGTTGTTCATGGCGACATCCCAGGTGGTATTTTTAGCGCCATAAGTTTCTCCTGTCGTAAAATATTCACCGGCAGGTAAATCCTGATGCACCAGCTCGTGGCATTTGATCCTGAAATCATCGGGTGGGTAACTCTCATTCAGATTCGCCTCCCAAAGAATAATGCTCGGATGGTTCCTGTCGCGATGGATCATGTCGCGGATATCACGGTAAACCCGTTGTTTGAAAATATCGTTATTGTTGAAGAATTGCCAGCCTGGAATGCCGTCAAGTAGCATTATTCCAAGTTCATCGGCAGCATCATAAACAGCAGGATCCTGAGGATAATGGGAGAGTCTGACCGCATTATACCCAGCATCCTTGATTTTTTTCATGTCCCGGTAGTTGGCATTTTTCGATAATGCAACCCCCAGATATGGATAATCCTGATGCCGGTTGGTGCCAACAAGATACATCGGTTCCCCATTGATTTTAAAGCCATCTTCCCGACTGAAGGAAAGCTTCCGAAACCCTACATTTTGCTCTAGCTCATCAACGATTTGATCCCCGGCAAAAACGGTGGTTTTTAATTTGTACAGATAGGGATGATCTGGATGCCACAACAATGGGTTATCAATGGCGAAATGTTGGTCAATATGTATGTTTCCATCTTCAGGCAAATCAACAGATTCAGATAGGTTTTCCCTGACCGGGCGACCTGATGCATCTATCAGAACCTGCCGCACATGGACCCAGCAACTGCGGTTTCCCTCATTCACGATATTTGTCCTGATCAATGCTGTTGCACTGGTTTTACTCACCTCAGGGGTCCGGAAGAAAATGCCTCCACCACCGGTTTTATCTGCTTTAACAGCATCGGTAATATGCACAGGATTAGTAACATGGAGTATTGTGCTGCGATAAAGGCCGCTCCAGTAGGTAAATCCATTCTTCTTCTGGTCCTTGCCGATCGGGAAATTCTTATCCGCATGATTATCCAGCCGTACTATGATTTCATTCGATTTGCCGTAGTCCACCAAGTTGGTCAGGTCGATGGAAAATGGGGTATAACCGCCTTTATGCTGCAATACCAGGTGACCATTTAACCAAACGTCGGTTTGCTGCATCGCTCCCTCAAATTCAATGGTCAGCTTTTTTTCGGCATATTTTCCAACGCTGAATGTTTTGCGGTAATAGCAGATGCCTTCCCATGTAAGTTTTTGACTGACAACGGGTTCGATCACTGCTGTGTGAGGTAGAACCACACTGGTCCATTGCTTGTCCTTAAGGTCGGGGTACTCTTTATGAAAATCCGCAATGGCTTTATCCACTTCTTTTTTCATAATTTCCGAGGATGCAGCTCCGCTTGAGAGGATGTACTCATTCAGGAATTGTGAGGCAAAATCGTTCCTGGTGGTGTCATACAATTGTTTATGTTCATTAATTCCCGGAGTGGACAGGCTGTCGTTTTCTATCTTGATGAACTGCCAGCCGTAATTAAAATTAATTTTTTGGCGGACTGGATTCTGAGCGTTGACCATTGATGCGCCGTGTAGGGCAAACACTGAAGTTATGATGCAAATGGCTAATGTTTTTGGTACTCTCATTGTCAGCTGGTTTTTATTATCTTACTAATTCCGGAACCTTTTAGAGTATGAACTTTAATTAAATAAATACCGTTTTTCAGTTTTTCGATATTTATTAGATCATTGTTTATCGATTTTTCGAAAATAATTTCACCATTTAAATTGTAAATCGATATTACTCCTTCAATTTTTGAATTAAAATGCAAAGTCTGACTCGCCGGGTTTGGATAAACGGTTAATTCACTTTCGGGAAGCTTTATATCGGTAATACCTGTCACAGTAAAATCTGCTGTTAACGGGTCCGACAACTGATTGAAAATATCACGGACGGTTATACGGGCTGAATAATTTCCCGGGGTCAATTCTGAATCTAACGAAAAGTCCCTTCTCTGAGGCATGGTATCCTGCATTGTCAGGACCACTGACCCTTGGGTGTTCAGAATTTCCATCTTAGCAGATAATTGTGGACTCCTGAGCGCATCAATCACCCAGTTTATCTTAATAGTCCCCGAATTTCGCGAAGCAGTCACCGAGGTAACAGATGCTATTGTTAAAACAGGCAGTCTGCCCTGATTTGTCTGGGCTGGCAGATTGAGTGTCCTGCCACCGGCAAAGGCTGTGGATGGGGTAGTGTTCCCTCCATGCTGCATGCAATAAGCATCCTCGGTCGCGTCGAACCAGGCATTGAAAGCATTGTGGTAAATGCCATTTCTCCGGATATCGGCATCGCTGTTGTTTACACTGCAAACCGCCCTGGTATTTTTCTCCCACGATCTGCCGGTATTGAGGTTCCAGCAATCCTTGAAAAATGCTTTCCTGATAAAACTGCCGTTCCAGGCAGAATTTGTCCCATCCCAGTTTTCGAGAAAAGCATCGTTATAACTATTCAGGTATTTCTGCGGATAGGGAATCGATATAGTGGCCGAATGAAACCATTTGCCAGTGGAAAGATCATTGATAAATGTCGCGATAAAAAGTATTCCATCCGATTTCCAGGCTCGCTGCACCAGGTTATACCAATTGTTCAGCTTCCAGTCATAGGGATTTATGGTTTTCCAGCCGTCACCTTCCCCGCCGAAACGGCTTTTTACGGTGGTGGGGTCATTGTAATCGACATAGGAATAGATGCCTGCTGCTGTATTCGGATCCCATAATGAGGAGATCAGGATATTGGATTTCCCATACCGGGTATCGGGTGTTTGCTGCAGCCCGGCATAACCATTGGTGAACCAGTTGACTTCAAAATAGGAAGCATAAGCCGACTGTACGATTTTGATCTTCTGCATCTTCAATACTGCATCGGAAGAAGGAAAATAATAGGACATATGCATGGATGGCGCCGCATTTTCCTGACCTTTGGCAGAACCTGCCCAGGCCGAAATTATTAACAGGACAACCGATATTCGGGTAAAAATTCTCATGAGGGATAAATCTGCGTGAAACTACTAATTTTAAAACTTCGGATTATAAACTGATTTCATGAAAACGATTGTTCTTACAGGGATTCGCCGGATGGAAATGGTGGAAAAACCAATGCCGCAGATCATCCATGATACCGATGTTCTGATCAGGATGAAGGTGGTGGGTGTTTGCGGATCCGATATTCATTATTACACGACCGGGAAGATCGGCATTCAGATAGTTCGCTACCCTTTTACGGTTGGTCATGAAGGAGCCGGAGAGGTTATTTTCACCGGTAGCGCAGTTTCGCGGGTCAAAACCGGCGACCGCATTGCCATTGATCCTGCCATGCCCTGTTTTCAGTGCGATCAGTGTCTGGCCGGACGGCCGCATACCTGCCGAAACCTGAAGTTTCTGGGTAATCCGGGACAGGCCGACGGATGCCTGTCGGAATATATGGTCATGCCGGAAACCAGCTGCTTTGCATTGCCGGCGGCAATGAGCTATGATGAGGCAGCTATTTCGGAACCCCTGGCGATTGGAGTTTATGCCACACGGTTGGCCCAGATGGATTTATCCGGAAAGAAAATCGGAATCCTGGGGTTCGGGCCTATCGGAATGAGCGTTCTGCTTCCGGCAGTGCATCATGGTGCTGCTAAAGTGTATGTGACCGATAAAATCGATGAGCGTTTGCATATCGCCGGAAGATGCGGCGCTGCCTGGACCGGAAATCCATCTCAGGAAGATATCGTTTCCATAATTGTGGAAAAAGAGGATGCCCTTTTGGATCTGGTCTTTGAGTGCTGCGGACAGCAGGAGGCTGTTGATCAGGCAATTGATATACTTAAGCCTGGCGGAAAACTTATGATCATCGGCATTCCGGAATTTGACCGTTGGTCATTCCCGGTCGACAAATTGCGGCACAAAGAGATCAATATACAAAATGTAAGGCGCCAGAACAATTCGCTCGAAGAAACACTTGCCCTTTTGCAGGAAAACAAGGTGGATGTGAGCCTGATGCCAACGCATCGCTTTCCTTTCGCCCGGACACAGGATGCATTTGATCTGGTAGCCGGTTACCGCGATGGGGTCATGAAGGCGCTGATCGACTTTGATTAAACGGGAATTGTCCTCTTTCTCCAGATCAACGTATTTTTCTGATAATCCTCCAAAGTTGCCTGATCTGCCCGGATCCTGTCAGGTAAAACCTTACAACTGGTCGCCGGCCGGTCGAGATAGGCGGGGCCATCCGTTAAAACCACCCGCTCCATTTCCAGATCAAAAACACGGGCGGTAAGATCCTGATTGAACTTCGAGTTGGTTCCATAGATATGCAATGTCAATGCCCTTTCGGCCGAAAGGTTTCCCATGGCATGGATAAGGTTTCCGCTGACTCCAACCATCGTACCGATATGGATGACATCCGATGCGGATAGTACGATCTGATTCTCTTTAGTTGTATATAGACGGTGCGAGATATCACCGAAAAACTGAACAGCGCCCCATTCTGCCGGTTCGTGGTCGTGAATCGCAGTAAAATCGCCTATGTTCCACGAAAGCACGAAAACTCTCACCCGGTCCGATAGGTATACTCCCCGTCTGCCATAACTCAGGTTTGCCGGATGATCGTAACTGCTGTATTGTTCGATATCCTCACGGGTGATATTCGCTTCCGACAGAAGCTCCAGCATCGTCTGGTTGCTGATGGAAAGGTTCGATTCAAGTCGTGAAATCAGACCAGCCAGTGGTTCGGTGAGCATCATTTTTCCAGTCATCTTTATCTGTATATTAATTACTATTTCTAATGTCTATCGGGTAAGTGAACAAATAGCGAAAATAGACTTCCCTTTAATTGCATGAATCAGTATAAAAGCCCTTTTATTTATGCAGATTGTGCGGAATCGGGATTTAGGTATTTATGCTCAGTTCTTCGCTCTCCGGATTTTTCCTATCTTCGAAAAACATCCCAAAAATTACAACATGAAAAAGTCATGGTCGGCCCTCCTTCTTTCTCTGGTTTTCCTGATGCTAACCACCGTAAGCTTCGCCCAGAAAGCAAAGCCGGAAGCCCTGCAAAGCTGGCGTGACGCCAGATTCGGCATGTTTATTCACTGGGGACCTGTGAGCATAACTGAAAAGGAAATCAGCTGGTCGCGCGCGAACACCAACCCGAAGTGTCCGAACAATGGCCCCACGCCCGCTGCGTTGTACGACAATCTCTACAAAAAATTCAATCCCGTAAATTTCGATGCACAAGCCTGGGTGGCTACTGCAAAGGCTTCCGGAATGAAATACATGATTTTGACTGCAAAACATTGTGATGGATTCCTGCTGTGGGACTCGAAAGTGGATGATTACAACATCATGCATACCCCATTCAAACGGGATGTTTGTGCAGAACTGGCCAGAGAAGCTCATAAAGCAGGAATGAAAATCGGATGGTATTTCTCACCAATGGATTGGCGAGATCCCAATTGCCGTAACGAAAAGAACGCAGAATTTGTAAAACACATGCAGGCTGAGATAACCGAATTACTCACTAATTACGGTAAAATTGATATTCTCTGGTTCGATACCGATGGTAAGTCGGCTCCCTGGGATCAGGAAACCACGTACAAACTTGTTCGAAAGCTTCAACCGGATATTGTTATCAATGAGCGGCTCGATCTGGGTGATCAGGGCGGATGGAACGAAGGCCAGATAGGTTCGTCAGCCGATTTTCACACCCCTGAACAAACAGTCGGAAAGTTTGATCAGCGTCCATGGGAATCCTGTATGACGGTATCAAAACGAAGCCAATGGGCGTGGGGCGGTCATGCCGATGGAGTAAAAACAGCTGAGCAATGTCTTGAGATGCTAGTCCGGTGTGCAGGTTGCGATGGCAATATGCTGCTGAATGTCGGACCGATGCCGAACGGCGAAATTGCAGCGGAACAGGCAGGTGTGATCAATGAAATTGGAGTGTGGCTGAAGAAATACGGCAAAAGCATCTATGGTACGCGCGGCGGACCGTGGATGCCCGGAGAATACGGCGTTTCGACTTATCGTGATAAAACAGTCTATCTGCATATCCTCAAAAGGTTGGGTGATACCTTGGAACTACCCGCTATTCCTGCTAAAATCGTGGGTGCATCCGAAATGTCCGGTGGTAAAGTCAGGTTCATCCAGACAGATAAAAAAATATCCATAGTTCTGCCTCCAAAGATGCCTGGTGTTAAGGACCTTATCATTGAGCTTAAACTGGATCGCCCGGTTTCATTTTCACCCGTAAAGGATTAACGGCCGTTGATCAAATTTTTACTGTGCCGGTGCGGGTTATTGAATACTTTAGGAGAATAAATTTAAGGGATCATGATAAGATTATTTTTTCACCCGCGCCTGAACAGGTTGCTTTCCTTGTGCACCATTTTGTTTTTATTCGTTGCCGGGTTCCCCTCCTGCAAAAAAAGTTCTGATCCCGTTGTGCTTTCCATGGCAAGCTGGAGAGTGGAGGATGTAGCGCAGATGAACCGCATCAATGCACTGTTTACCGAGTCGCACCCGAATATTACTATCAGTTATGAATCGGTGGAAACATCAGGATACAATGATTATCTTATGGGCAGCCTTGCCGCAGGCACCGGCGCTGATATCATGCTCCTTCGCTCCTTTGATATGGGCAGGGGTTTGTATGATGCTGGCTATCTCCGCGATTTGAACAATGATATCCCTGAACTTGCCAACTTTGCATCCAATCCACTGAAGGGCTGGTCTACCGAAGGCGGCACTGTTTATGGAGTTCCAACATTTGGCGTTACCCAGGGCGTGTACTATCAGAAAGCTATTTTTGAAAAATACAATATTCAGGAACCTGCTACCTGGGATGAACTCATTGCAGCCTGTGATAAGCTCCTTGCTGCAGGAGAAACGGTAATCGCTCAGGGAGCCTTCGACAACTGGACCCTGTATGAGGATGTATTCTGTGGTTTGGGAGCAAATTTCTATGGGGGCGAAATGGCCAGGAAAGCACTCATGAGTGGTAATATGAAATGCACGGATCCGAATTTTATAGAGGCTTTCAAAATGGTGAAATCTTTGCAGAAATATCTGCCCGCAGGATACGAAACTTTGGATTACCCTGCCATGCGCGAACTCTTTGCCACAGGAAAAGCAGCCATGTTTATCGGAGGTTCCTGGGAGATCAGCATATTTGAAGGGTTGGGTTCAGGCAGTTCGAAAATTGGTTGGTTCGCTCCACCGGTGCTTAAAGCCGGAGATAAGCTCCAGTATTGTTTTCAGATTGATGGAGGTTATGGAATCAATAAACTGACCAAGCACCCTGTGGAAGCCGTTGAGTACCTGAGGTGGCTTTCGGAAACCGGATTTGCGCAGGACATGATGGTTGAGCTTCCAGGCTTTTTCACCTTTGTACCGGGATCATTTACACTCACCAATTCACTGGCTCAGGAGATGTTTGATGCCTCTTCTTCTGCTACCCTCACCCTCCGTTTAATGGTCGAAAGGCTAAGCGCTCAGGATCCCAAAGGAAATACACTTATGGATACTGCGCTGAATGGCATGATGACCGGTATTTATACTCCCGAAACTGCCGCAGCCTATGTTCAGAAACAGCTTGATACCTGGTACAAACCACGGGGCCGGTAGATAAAAAAAAGCAAAATCATGTAAACATTTTCCTTCTTTTTGTGTACCTTTCAGTGCATCAACACTTTCGGTCATGAAAAGAATATTTCTTTTTTTACTGGTAGTCCTGCTTGCCGGGCCTGTTTCTCTTGCAAAAAAAGTTGACTCCTCTTATGCCCTCCGCATCGCCAAGGGTTTTCTTTTAACATCTCCCTCGGCTCCGATGCGGGTTAAGAGCTCCCCAAACCTGAATCTTGTACTCGAAGAAAACTATTATGTTTTCAATATCGATTCGTCTGGATTTGTGATCATTTCCGGCGATGATGCTGCCTGGCCGATCCTTGGATATTCGTTTGAGAGCGGTTTCAATCCGGGTAATATGCCAGTTAATGTCAGAAAGTGGCTCGATGAATATAAGAATCAGATAAGATATGCGTCGGAGAACCAATTGGAGGCTCCTGCCGAAATTGCTGCTGAATGGGATCGTTTTCAGAGTGGCCATGGAATGCCTTCCAGGGCCGATTATAGCACCGTTAATCCTCTGGTTCACACGCACTGGGACCAGTCGCCAAACTATAACGCACTGTGTCCCGGCGGGTCGGTAACCGGATGCGTGGCAACGGCTATGGCTCAGGTTATGAAGTATTGGAATTATCCGCAAACAGGTTCCGGTTTTCATTCCTACAACCACGACACTTACGGTACCCTCTCGGCAAATTTCGGCAGCACAACCTACGACTGGGCCTCCATGCCTAATTCCGTAGCCGGCCCAAACAATGCTGTTGCAACCCTGATGTATCATTGCGGGGTTGGAGTAAACATGGATTACAGTCCTGAGGTGAGTGGCGCTTATGTTATCAGCGCTTATACTACAGTGGAAAACTGTGCTGAATTTGCACTTAAAACTTATTTCGGTTATAAAGGAACCATGCAGGGGCTCCTTTCGTCGGCATACTCTGCAAGCCAATGGACAGCCTTGCTCCAGAATGAACTTAGCGCTGGACGTCCGATCATATATTGCGGATTCGGCTCCGGTGGCGGGCATTGTTTTGTTTGCGACGGGTTGGATGCGACAGGTAAATTTCATTTTAACTGGGGGTGGTCGGGCTATTACGACGGATATTTTGCGCTGAATGCATTGAATCCAGGTGGAACAGGGACCGGAGGGGGTTCCGGTGGCTATAACAGCAATCACCAGGCAATTATAGGAATCGAACCACCTGCTGCAACTCAAAGTTACAGCATGAGCCTGTATAGCGCGGTAACACCTTCGGCTACCACCCTCAATTATGGTCAGGCGTTCACCGTGACAACGAATTTCGCCAACTTCGGGACTGGTGATTTTGCAGGAGATTATTGCGCTGCCGTATTCGACAGTCAGTCCAATTTTGTTCAGTTTGTTCAGATCTTAACGGGATATACCCTGAGAGCCGGTTATGCCTATACCAATAGTGTCGTATTTCAGAATAGCGGTCTGCTCGAAATGCTTCCCGGACAATATTATATCGGAATGTTTTGCCGACCAACAGGCGGCAACTGGGTGGAGATAAGCAATAACGGTGCTTACACGAATTTTATCCAGATCAAGGTTGTGCAGAATAATGTGATTCAATTGTATTCTAATATCACTGTTTCGCCGGGCACGACGATCATGCAGGGCCAGCCGGTTACTGCCAACCTGGATATCCTGAATTCAGGGACCACCACGTTCCTCGGAAGCTATCAGGTTAACCTGTACAAGCTTGATGGCACCTGGGTGGAAACCATTGGCACGCTGGAGGAAAGAAACGGCCTTCCACCCGGATACCATTACGTGTCGCCATTCCTGAACTTTACCAAATCGAGCGTTACCGCCGACCCCGGGACTTATCTCCTGGCGGTTATTCATAAATCTACCAGCTCATCAAGCTGGGAGATCACGGGAACGGGAAATTACCTGAATCCCATTAAAGTGATTGTCCAGCTCCCCGCCGTACAGCCAGATATTTTTGAGACTAATAATACAGTTCAGCAAGCCTATAACCTGGCACTGACTTTTTCAGGAAATACCGCAACTAAAAATACCAGCGGCTCTAATCTGCATGTCCGCGACGACATCGACTTTTATAAACTCTCCCTTCCTTCAGGCTTTAAATATACCATCACCCCACGGCTGCACGATAAATACAACAGTGGTAACGGCCTTACCTACACGGTTGATGCACTTTTTTCCTGGTCGGCTGACGGAGTTGCCTGGTCGTCAACTTATGATGATGTGATGACAGGAAATATTGTCGTTCAGGCTAAAACTCCTGCAATTATATATGTTCAGGTAGCGCCATACTTCCCTGGAGAAACCGGGACTTACCTCCTCGAATTCAATATTACACGGTCAACATTGTCGGGAATCGAGGATGCTGATATTTCTGGTAACCTGAATGTTTATCCGAATCCTGCCACTGATATGCTTTACGTGGAGCAGGTATCCGGTCAGCTACCTCTAAGCAGCATCCGTCTGTCGGATATCACCGGCAAACAAGTATGGTTTGAGAGGGTGGAGGGTCCGGATGCGATCCATGCCATCCCTGTCGGAACCCTTAATACCGGTATCTATTATGTTCAGGTAATGATTGGAAAGGAAACCGTAACCCGAAAAGTGCTGATTAAATAATCATGTGTGAATGATGTAAGTCTTAGTTGTTATTGTGTAATAGTTATCCTACCCTCAGGGCTGACCTTTGTTGGATAATCATTATTAACAATTTAAGACTATTACAATGAAAAAATTAACACTCTGTTTAATGACAGTATTGATGGTATTGGCATTTACTCCAATCAACATCCAGGCTGCTACTGAAAAAGGCAAAACAACACCAACAACTGTTTCTGCCAAAACTGCTGATTCCCCTGAAGCAGCTGTACTAACTGCCCGCCTTCACGAAATCAAAATCATGGATCAGTCACACATGAATTCCGTGGAAAAAAGAAATTTGCGTCATGAAACCCGGTCAATTAAAGGTACCCTGAATACCATGCATGGAGATGTTATTTATATTTCAGCCGGAGGATTGGTCCTGATCATCATTTTGCTTGTCATCTTATTCTGATCAGGTTGTTTCCTGATCAGGATTCCGTGGTATAGTAAATCTTGTAAAATTTCCGCCCATCGGCTTCTGTTCCCCGTTCAATAAGTTCCTTGTCACCATGTATATAGATGTGGAAATTTTTGTCAAGCTTTAAAACACTCTTAAATGCCCGGGCTTGTTTTTTTACTGCCTGGGGCGATATTTCGAAGTTTTCCAGCAGTTCCTTCCCATTTTCCGAAAGCCAGGAATCATTATAGTTTCGGAATGAATTGATCATGTTGTCCTGCTGGAATACTTCGTTTTCGAACTGTGTCTTGTCAAAATTGCCATGCTCCTTAAAATACTCAACCGAGCGGTTCAAAAGATCAATTTTGTCGGCCTTGCTGACTTCGAAATCCTCGGATAATTTCTTTACGACGAAATTCTTTGTGATGCCCATGAATTGATTCGTCTGATAATACTCATCACTGACGGGCGCCACTTGCAGAAAATCATCTTTCCAGTACACCGCTTCAGCCGATCGGTTGGTGTTATCAACAATCAGAATTCGATATCCGCTTTCAGCTGAGGTATTGAAAATTATACAGCCTTTATCGATGCCCTTTAATTCAAATCCGAACTCGTGACGGATCGAATAATTTATCGGACTTTCTTCCATCTTAATAAACGCAGCATCATTTTCAGATTTGAATATCCCGATGGCTTCTACCACCTCATCACCAAGGATAGCTTCCGAGAAAAGAGCAATATTAAGCTCCCCCTGTTTTATTTTGGGATGGGTCGAATATTCATACAACAATCGCGCAATCTGCTGCGAATCATCAATAAACCTGCTCCTGTCCGAAAAAATTCTTTGTGCGATTGTGTAAATCTCATTCATACTGATATTTGCAGGGTGAATGAAGCTGTAAAACTCCTCCGGCCTGAATGCATTCAGGAAATATTTTAACAGATAATCTCCGGAACTCTTGTCAATATCCGTAACCTGTTCCGAAAGGATAATGCCCTCTTCCAACAGCTTATTTCCGATATGGTGGGTAACTAATTTATCGAGGTTGATGTTTGTGAAGTCAGGAGTAACCATGTGTTTCTGTTATCTATTTATTTAAGGGACACAAATTAAGGAAGTTTTTCAACCCTGGCTCACCAACTTTTTGAGATTAATGCGTATTTTGAGTGAAGAAATAAATACGCTTATTCTAACAACTGATACAATGAAATTCACGTGGATAAAAAGCAAATTTGTCATCGCTGGTGCACTTGTGCTGGTGGTTGGTGCGATTCTGGTGGTCTCTTTGTCAACTTCTCTAACTGACAAAAGTAAAGTTAAAGGAACCATTGTCTCGTACTATCCGTCTATTGGTGACAGCGGAATTGTTCGCGTTATAGCAAATCCAAGCAATGTAAAAGTCCATTTTGATAAGGATCCTATGAGTGACCGTTTATTTGCCTGCGTTAAAAGTGATGATAATAATCCGGTGGCTATGGATGGGAAGGTCCGATGTATTTCCGCAACAAATGTGATCGTTGTCACCAATGAATAAGGCGCGGATCTGGGCTATGAAACCATCAGGATAAAAAGCAAGGAACTAAAGGATGGTGCAACATTGGAAATCAGAGAAAAGCGGGTTAGCCTGAAGGCGATTGACATCGTTGCCAACCCAATGACTGCTGAGGATCTGATCAGAAAAGCCATTGAAAACCGTTCCGAAAATTATCCGGTGGTAGCACAGAAAAGAGAAGTGTTCAACCGCAGTAATAAAGCATCCTACATCAATGCTTTCGATCTTTCACTTAAAAAGAGCGATATCCCGGACTTCGATAAAAATCTGATACGGCAAATGGTCGATAGTGTTCCCCGATACTCCAGATCCTATTCTGATTACCTGTATACCCTCTATACGATTCCTGCTGATTCCGGAAAAACAAAAAATAAAGTGGAAGGGATTAAAAATGTTATGCTAAAGGAAAATAATGGCGGAGGGCTGGATAACGTTAAAAACATCATTACCAACCTTTTCGTTCATAAAAAGGGAGATAATACTTTTTGGAAATACAAAACAGGTTTGCTGTGATTTAAGGAAAGCCATGTTAAAATATCTATAGCCGAATCCGATAGTGCAGCACTCAAAAACCTTTTTACACTCTATTTTTTAAATGGAGATCTTGCCTGGGACTGGGATTTTATTAAAAACCCCAATCATTATAAATACGAGAAGAAAGGCATCATGGCTGTCGGCGATGAGGATGCTTATGCCATTCATTTCACGGGAAAATCCAGGGGCGATTTTCAGGGGATGATCTATATTTCAGCTGAAAGCTTTGCTATTCTAAGGATTGAATATTCACTGAAACAGAGTAAAATAGACAATGGAATTGACCTCCTGGGTATAAGCTATAATCAGGAAAAAGATGATGGATTGATTCTCTATGAAAAGGATAAAGCGGGTTACTTTCTAAAATACTCCATGAAAAGTACTTCCATCAAATATGGACTCGACCGGCCATTTGAAGTAATCAGAAAAGAAAAGCGACCTATCCTGAATAAAAAAATCAATGAAGCAGCCTTGCAGATGAATATTCAGGGTAGGCAGGAAGACACCCAGGAAACCCTGGTTGTATTTCGCGAAAAGAGCGATGATGAGAAGTTCAAAAAAATTTTGGAAAAAGGGGCAAAGCCTGAAAACATAACCTCATATTCTGATTCAATCTGGAAAGGCTATTCCATTATTGAACCCACCAGGCAAATGAAGGAATACCGGGCGAAAATCGGAAATTAGCCGCCATACTGCTGTGGTGAGTTTCGTCAAATAGTTTTGCAGGAACCGAATATAACCTTATCTTTTACATACGTTTACGTTTGTAATGTTAAAAAAGCACCCCTCTAATCCTGCTGAAGCCCGTTCGGAAGCGGATTTCCTTAAACTTCTTCAAGAGCTGGAAGTCCATCAGATTGAATTGCATATGCAGAACGAGGAGCTGATGCTTGCGCGTGAACAAGCAGAAATTGAAGCAAATAAATACACTGAATTATACGATTTTGCCCCAACGGCCTATTTCACCCTTTCCAGAAAGGGCGAAATCCAGGAGATAAACTTCAGTGGAGCGAATTTGCTTGGAAAGGAGCGCTCACTTTTAATCGGCAGGCTATTTGGCTATTTTGTCACCACGGAATCATTACCTGGCTACGATCTCTTTCTTGAAAAAGTTTTCAGCAGTAATGGCAAAGAGACATACGAACTTGCTCTGAATAGGCCAGAAAACCAGCATCCGCATTTTCTCCTTTCTGGCATTGTTGCTGAAAATTCGCAGCAATGCAGAGTTATCGCGATTGATATCAGTGAACGAAAACAAACTGAGATTTATCGGGAAATAAGCCGGAAAGTCCTGGAAATACTCAATGAGCCTGGAAGTCTGAAAGAAGCGATCATCAGAATTTTGGATATTTTAAAGTCGCAAACCGGAGTCAACGCATGCGGCATCCGATTGAAAGATGGGGATGACTACCCGTACTACGCACAGGATGGCTTTTCACAGGAATTCTTACTGACTGAAAACTCAATTTTAGGACGCTCCAGGGAGGGTGGAATATGCCGCGACCCGGATGGGAAAGTCAGTCTGAATTGTACTTGTGGAATGGTCATTAATGGTAAAACAGATAAGGATAACCCATTCTTAACACCTGGTGGTAGCATATGGACCAACGATTCGCTGCCATTTCTCGATTTGCCGCCAAACGAGGATCCCCGGCTAAACCCTCGCAATCAGTGCATCCATCATGGCTTTGCTTCGGTGGCCCTCATTCCTATCAGGAGCAGAAACAGGAATGTTGGCCTGATACAATTTAACCACCGTCAAAAGGGATGTTTTACCATCGGAATAATTGAGCATCTCGAAGAAATTGCCTCTCATATCGGCGAAGCTCTTATGCGTAAGGCTGACGAGGAACTTCTTCACGACAGTCACCAGATTCTTTCCGCCTTTATGAATAACGCCCCATTCTTTGCTTTTGTTAAAGAGGTAACCCCTACCAAAAGCATTGTGCTAAAGGCCAGCGAAAACTATCGGGATATGATAGGAATTCCCGGTTCTGAAATGATTGGTAAAAACATGTTTGAATTGTTTCCTCCTGATCTGGCTGCGACAATGACCGCCGATGACTGGACGGTACTTTCAGAAGACAAGGTGATTGAATTTGGCGAAAATCTGAATGGTCGGGAATTTTCAACTTTGAAATTTCCGATTTATAGCGGAAGTAAGAAACTTTTAGCCGGATATACGCTTGATATAACCGAAAGGAAGAAGATGGAGTCGGAAATCCAGCTCAAAAACCAGGAGCTTAAAAAGTTGAATGCCGAAAAGGATAAGTATTTCTCTATTATTGCCCATGACCTCCGCAGCCCGTTCCAAACGCTGCTGGGAATGTCACCAATGACTGCAGATGAATTGATGTCCCTGCCTGAAGAAAAGGTGAAGAAGATAGCTGTGGGCATGAGGAAATCGGCCAGCCGGCTTTACGATCTGCTTGAAAATTTGCTGGAATGGTCACAAATACAAAGGGGCGTTATTACTTATAAACCCTACTCATTCTTGGCGGCAGATGCTTTTCCCCGAATCATGGAACTCCTTCGCGAAACAGCAGCTAAAAAAATGATTGAAGTCGGCCTTGAGGTTTCGGATGACCTGAAGGTTTATGCAGATGAGCAAATGTTCGAGAGCCTGATCCGTAATTTTGCTTTCAATGCAATAAAGTTTACTCCCAAAGGAGGTGAGGTAAACATCAAAGCAATTGCTATGTCCGACAATACCGTACATTTTTCAATTAGTGATAACGGCATCGGAATGAGTCGGGAAATGGTCGATAAGCTCTTCCTTATGGAAGAACAGTTAACCCGCAAAGGTACTGAGGGTGAACCAAGTACAGGCCTGGGATTGATTATCTCCAGGGATTTCATCGAAAAGCATGGTGGAAAATTATGGATAGAGAGTCAGGAAAATATAGGAAGCACCTTTACTTTCAGCTTACCGTTGCCCGTTCGGAAATAATCAGTTTTTGGTCCGGCTGTTATTGTTGTAAAGTCCGATTTTATCAAAGGGAATCTGTTTAAAACCGTTTTTTAGGGCCGGAGATTTCTGTTTTACCTGAAAATGCGAGCGTTCGGGGTTCTTACTGTTGGCAAACATGGGATCGGTAATTGTGAAACTTTTTGATAAACTGTCCTCCACGCCGGAACCTGGAGCGACAATATTATTTTCCATCTTAAGAAATGGACGGGCAATTTTCTCGATCGACATACCCCAGAAACCTGAGGGTTTATCCCAATTGCCACCCATGCATATATTATTGGAAATAATATTTCCTTTTGGCGCCTTGGGCTCGTCATTCATCATGTGAGGCAGTTTCGGATACTTGGTGCTGTAAGGTGGCTGATTGTATGCCGTGCCCAGAATGGTGCCCTTATCATTCGTCTCGGCTATCCAGGCATCCGTCATGTCCTGCATCCATCCCATTCCCCGCGCATCCACATGCAGCGAAGGAACGCAATCAATGAAAATATTATTGATGACATTATTGTCCCTTCCCCCGCCAATCATCATCGCCCGGGTAACCCTGTTAAAAATATTCCCAATAATATCTGCAGATGAAAAGGCATCATCAAGATAAATTCCTACACATCCCTTTCCCTCAAACCCTGAAATATCATGCAGATAATTATACCGGATAACGTTACCGCGCATGGTCCAGTTCCGGCCCGCATAAATTGCGCCCGCATCATTCGATTCATAGCAAACATCATTGATTTCATTGTATTCCATCAGATGGTCATTGCCATCAAAATAAATAGCCATGTGCGGAACATGGGCCATTACGTTATGCGTTGCCTTGTTGCCTGCGCCATAAAGTGATATGCAGGGATTATAGATCCGCTTGATCCTGGAGGTGTGGTGGATATAATTATTATCGGCAAAACAATTTCCGGGAACGAGGGTTTTTCGGTCCCCGGCTGTAATTCTGACTCCACCTGCCCCTAGATTATAAATCTCGCAACCCTCTACACCATTGCCTGTCCCACCATCGATTGTCACTCCGCACTCACCCGAGTTTCGTATTGTACAGTCCGCTACCAGGCTGGTTTTGCAATCCTGCATGATTACTGCAACCTCGCGGCAACCCTCCAGGATCATCCCTTCCACCGTCAGAAAGGCTGCCTTGTCCATGCTGATAATATTCTTGTTCATCGAAACATAGGTCCGCCCTTTCTGAATATCGGAAGGTGGATAAAAATAAAGCAGCCCCTTTTCGCGGTCGATATAATATTCCCCCGGTTGATCGATTTCCATGAGCAGATTAAATCCATAAAACCACTGTCCAAGTCGATATCCATAATGGTGCCAGGGCGGAACCACCTCGATGATTTTTCTTACAGTATCGAGCTTCGCTATCTTTTGCCGCTGCTCACTCCAATCCCAGAACCAATATCCATCCACCCAGGCATCTTTTTCATCTTTCCAGAGCGATAGGTGCTCATCGCCATAATTGAACTTACCCACCTGATCCCCTTTGGTTCCCCTGATATCAACGGGCTCCTCGTTCAGCAGACCTGTTATTTTAACGAATCCGATATTCGGATAACGCGATATCCACATGGGCTTATCATTGAAAAACAATTCCATTCCGCCACCACCGGGTGATCCGTAATCTTTGATTCCTGCCGACTTTAGATCGGTCTGGTAAACTTTATTCCGAACTGCCGGGCTGAGTTTTTCCAGAACCTCCTTATCTGTTACCAAGCGCCAGTTATTCAGATTTTTTCCGGCTGATAAACTTACTTCCGCACCCTTTTGCCCGGTATAGATTATCCTTGACAGGGTATCTGCTCCTCCGTCGATCGCTTCCAACGCAAATGTTTTCTGCAATTCATAGGTACCACCCTGAATCTCCACGAGGATATTACCTTTCGGCAAGTTGTTTCCTGTTTTCAATTTACGGATCGCATCCCGTGCACCTTCCAGGGTCGCAAATGGGCCGTCGCTGTTTGCCTTATTCGGTTGTTTGAGTTTTCCCGACCAATTATCGTTACCAGTAGTGGAAACGTACAGTTTCAAGCCTATATTCAATGGGGCGGCCTGTAAAGTAAATCCCTCGAAAAAGCTAAAAATAACCACCCCGATCAGCCAGATAGGCTTCAGGAATTGAATTCTCATAAGCAGCTATTTAATTTCGATAATTGAATGAATTGGTAATTTCGGAACAACCAAAGCAGTCCGGCCATTCAGATAAGTATATTTTAAAGGTAACCCTTCGGGTTGGAGCAATACACTTTTTGGCCTTGTGGGCGTGAGTACCGAAAGGGCTAAATTATTTAATGCGGGAATTTCATCGATCCCCTTAACATTGGGATTGGCGTGATCACCGGAAGTATTGATCAGCTGGATCAGCAGGTTGCCGTTTTTTGTGGTTGGCACTACATTTACTTTATGAGAACCCTCAATTTCAACAATTGGGTGGGGTAGGAGCTGTTTCATGATTCCTGCCGTAAAATCCCTGATAACCGGTGAAGTGTTGATCAGGTAGGATGATCCGAAATCAATATAAATACCTGCCACCTTCCCCTTACCAAACGACCTGACGGTTGCTGCCAGTTCAGCAGGAAATCTCAGGTCGGCCGATGTGTACAATTTGAACAGCCCAGTTGTCCCGGGTAAACATTCCACTTCCCGAACTTCTTCAGATACTGCTGCAAAACGATCGCCGACGCAAATATTCCTGACCATTTTTTTTGGCAGCTCCTTTTGCCTGACTCCCAAAAGTTCATCAAATCCCGCAGTTGCCGAAGCACCTATGATCAGGAGGTTGCCGCCCTCGGCCACATATTTTTTCAACATTCCGGTTAATTCCGGTTCAATTGTTTTCCACTCAGGGATAACCACAACCGGGTACTGGTTCAAACGCTTCTCAAACTGGCTGGTCATGAGCACTTCCACTGAACTTTGCCCATCGAGCAAACTATTGAGTATTCCCTGTATTCTGCCTACACCGGTGGATTTATAAATCACATCGACGTTCTCTTTCCAGGCCGCTGTAGAATAAAGCAGAGCCACCTGAGGAATGATGGAAATTCCTTTGCAGAATTCCCGGCGGGGGATAACAAAATCAGCCAACTCTTTCATGATCCGGAAAGCAGCTGGCTGAAAGGAAATATCAGCATTTTGCCTGAAATATGCCTGAATGCCGCCACCCACACTGATAACCGGGGCGGCTTCCTGACAAAGCTGCAGCGAGGTTTTAGGGATCGATACCCCATTTGCGAAATCATGCACAAAACTCCAGGCCATCAAATCAAAAGAAATCCCCTGACCAGCCAGCGCCCTTGCATGCCAGTTGGCGATATTCACGGAATTGCCCGGATCATAATCGCCGGAAAAGAAGTCAAGCCCGATATCCCCGGGTACAGGATCCGGCATCATGCCACTGAACGCCCAGTTGGAGCAAATCTGAAATTTTGGTGCTTCCTTATGAACTTGATTGGTATAATATTTCAGGTAAGAGATGAACTTTTTCCGGTTAAACTCGAGGAACTGCTTGTAATTCGAGCTTTTTTTCGGCTCAGCCGATGTCATGACGATTCCGGTTTCCTTCTGAAATTCAGCAAGCGCCTGCGGTCCGAAATCCGGCTCTACCGCCCATGCCTCGCCATCCACCCAGGCCCCGTCGACATGGTATTTCAGTGCAATCTCCTTTAACTGCGGGATGAGCAGCTTGTTAGCATAATCGCCCCACAAACTTGTGTTTTCGGGATCAGGCTTTCCGTTTTGCTGCACCCGCGCCTGCTCCGGATGCAATCTGACATAGTTAAGATCTTTAACTCCAGAATAATGCACATACAATCCAACATGATGTGCATCCGTTACTTTTCTGATTAAGGCCAGCGGGTCTTTATCATAGCTTGCAGCCTGCTGCCCAACTGATGTGGGATAAGAACTCACTCCCGGATGTCCTTTGCAGTCTATCTGGATATAATCGGGACGGGCCATATTCAAAAGCGAATCGACCATTCCCTCCGTGAGGGTGGCGCCGATATGACTGTCGGTCAACCCGAGGTGCCTGTCGAAATGTAATCCCCAGAACGACTCGGCCCGTGTAAGCTTCGTTTTATTCTGCGCTGATAAGGGATACGCCAGAAAGAGGGCGATAAGCAAAAGGTAGGTTTTCATAGTTCGGTTAAAATCGATCATAAAATACAAAATATTTCGTTTATGTACTTTAAATTCTTGTTAGTCAAATAATTTGATTTCGTCATTAAGTCATCTGATGAAAACTTAACTTTGATGCGGCAAATTCGTGCAATGGCAAACGACATATTTAAGCAAACCGGTTCATCCGACCTGTTTTTTAGTTTAAGTCCCGATTTATTCTGTATTACTTCAGGCGATGGAATTTTCATGGAATTGAATCCTGCATGGGAATCCACGCTTGGATACTCCATCGATGAAATGATCGGGAAATCCTATACTGATTTCCTCCATCCTGATGATATCGTTGCCACTAATATTCAGTCAGATATCCAGGGGCATGGGCAGACAACATTGAATTTTATTAATCGTTACCGCGCTAAGGATGGCTCTTATAAATGGCTGGAATGGAGGGGAAGAACGGTCGGAGAGGAGAATACAATGTTTGCTGTTGCCAGGGATATTACAGAATGGAAAAAAGTTGAGCAGACGCAACGGGAGAGTGCGGAAAAATATCGTAATATTTTTGAAAATGTTCAGGATACCTATTACGAAGCGTCACTCGCCGGCGAAATATTGGAATTAAGCCCGTCAGTGGAAGTTCTCACCAAGGGACAATACACACGAAATGATCTGATCGGCAAGAACCTTGAGGATTTCTATACCATCCCTGAAGAAAGGGAAATGTTTCTGGCAGCGATCATAAAAAAGGGGTTTATTGAAGATTTTGAGTTGACCTTGAAAAACCGGGATGGCTCTAATGTACCTTGTGCTCTTTCCTCGAAAATAGCGTTTGACTCGGATGGCCGCCCGGAAAAGATATGCGGAAACATCCGTGATATCACCAGAAGAAAAAAAACAGAGCAGCAGATGGCGAAGCAAGCTGTAGAGCTGCTGGAACTCAATGCGACCAAAGATAAATTCTTCTCTATTATTGCGCACGACCTCAGGGGCCCGTTTGGCGCATTTCTTAACCTGACCAGGATTATGGTGGAGGACATCCATGATATGAGCCTCAGCAAGATTCAGCAGTTTGCCACCATCATGAGCAAATCGGCACTGAACATTTTTGAAATGCTTGAAAATTTGCTGGAATGGTCGAGAATGCAAAGAGGGCTAACAGCTTTTGAACCTGTCAGGTTGGTTTTGAATACCAGAATTGTCGAATTCCTTTTGGTCCTGACTGATTCAGCCAACAACAAGAATATCACTATTTTTTACGATGTGCCGGAAGATCTGGAGGTATATGCCGATATCGACATGATAGAATCCACTCTTCGTAACCTGGTTTCCAACGCTATTAAGTTTACAAAATCTGGTGGTAGGGTAACCATTGCAGCAACACAAACAGATCATGAGTCGGTTGTAATTTCAGTTGCCGATACTGGCATCGGGATGAATAAGGAAATTGTCAAAAAACTATTCCGGATCGATATTAATGTTAGTCGGGCAGGTACCGATGGTGAATCCAGCAGCGGTCTGGGCCTGTTGCTCTGCAAAGAATTCATCGAAAAGCACCATGGGAGAATATGGGTTGAAAGTGAAGAAAATAAGGGCAGTACCTTTTATTTTGAGCTTCCACTTAAATCGGAAGCCTTGCCTACCTGAAATATTCTGAACTATTTGACGAATAATTCAAAAATATATTCAAAACAATAATTTAGGATTTAGTAAACGCTATCTTAACGCCTTGTAAATAGTTTTTTTCGAAGGGAATTAAGAGGCTTTTCTATGAGATTTTTGGGTGATAATTCAGCCGCCGAAGGTTACCTTGAATTATTGGATTCAGCGTCCATGGGCTATTGCACTCTGTCGCGGAAAGGCGAAATTCTTGAGGTCAGCAGCTATTTGCTTAAGATTCTGAATAGGGAAAGCCAGGATTTAATAGGAAAGCAATTTGCCGGTTTAGTATCAGTTGAAACCAAACATACGTTCCAAGATTTTCTTGAAAGGATTTTTGCCGGCCAATCAAAGGAATTGTGCGAGGTCAGCCTGATCGTCAGTGGTGCTGAACC
The DNA here is from genome assembly GCA_903851365.1 of uncultured Bacteroidota bacterium. Lineage (GTDB taxonomy): Bacteria > Bacteroidota > Bacteroidia > Bacteroidales > UBA12481 > UBA12481. Next base: position 48,063 of record CAINOB010000010.1, on the reverse strand, counting down.
GAATTTTGTGCGTTTGAATGGTTTGATTTCGAAAACTGGAGAGAATTGCCAGATCCTCCTGCTGGATTGCTATTCTTGTGTGCACTCCAAGAAATTTATTCAGGAAAGCGAAGAAAAATACCGGCAGGTCTTTAAAGCGGAAAAGGATGCAATTTTCCTGATTGAGAGAGAATCAGGCGCTATGATGGATGTTAATGAAGCGGCAACCCTGTTATATGGATATTCAATTGAGGAGCTGCTGAAACTGAAGCACATTGATTTGTCTTTTGAGCCGCAAGCAACCTTAAAAGCGGCTAAAGAACTCCCGGAGAGAATACCTCTGCGATATCATAAAAAGAAGAATGGAATGGTATTTCCAGTAGATATTTCAGCCAGCGTTTTTATACTGAAAGGTAGGGAAGTAATTCTTTGCGCAATGCGTGACATCACCGATCGGAAGGCGTCTGATCAGAAGCTGGCAGAACTGGCAGTGAAATTGAATGAGGTCCTCTCCACCAGGGATAAATTCTTTTCCATCCTGGCCCATGACCTGCGAGGCCCTTTGGGAGCTTTCCATAACCTGAGTACAATCCTGGCGGAGGAGATTTCGGTTATGAGTATTGAGAAGATCCGGGAATTTGCGGTGAGCATGAGTAAGTCCTCGACTACACTTTTCGAGATGCTTGAGAACCTGCTTGAATGGTCGCGCATACAAAGAAAATTAACAAAATTCGAACCCGATCAGATTGCTTTGGGATCCAATGTCGCACAGTTTATACAGGTTCTTTCTGAATCAGCGAGAGCTAAAAACATTAATGTGATTAATGAGGTTCCGGCAGACCTTGAGGTTTTCGCAGATATTAGAATGCTTGAGTCGATTATTCGAAATCTTGTATCAAATGCTGTTAAATTCACCAGACTCGGAGGGCATGTTAATATTTCGGCTCATTCCACAATTGATGATTCAGTGGTAACCTCTGTAACCGATACAGGAATAGGAATTAATCAAAAACTCCTTGGTCAGTTATTCCAGCTTGACTCCAATATTGGAAGACTCGGAACCGAGGGAGAGGCCAGCAGCGGTCTCGGATTGATTCTTTGTAAGGAATTTGTCGAAATGCATGGTGGAAAGATATGGGTAGATAGTGAAGTTGGAAAGGGCAGTACAGTTCATTTCGAACTGCCACCAAAGAGGAAATAAAATCAACTGCCGAACCGGTAGCCGATCCCCGATTCTGTATTCAATAACATGGGCTTAGCGGGATCATTTTCGATCTTTTTACGCAACTGTGCCATAAACACACGCAGGTATTGTGTTTGCTCAATGTACCCGAATCCCCAGATCTCCTTCAGAATATATTGATGGGTTAAAACCCGGCCTTCGTTTCGTGCAAGCAATGCCAAAAGAGAAAATTCAGTAGAGGTTAGTTTAATCAATTCATTTTCCTTGTGAACGGTATGACTCGATAAATCGATGGTAAGGTTGCCAAAGGTCAGGACTGGCTCGTCAGTATTATTCATACTTTGGCGTATGGCTACCCGGATTCTAGCCAAAAGCTCACCGGTGCGGAAAGGCTTGGTGAGGTAATCGTTTGCTCCGTTATCTAGAGCCCTGATAATATCTTCTTCAGAATTCCGGACCGAAAGTATGATGACAGGCTTCTGATACCATTCCCTCAGTCGTTTCAAAATTTCAATACCATCTGCATCAGGCAGGCCCAGGTCGAGAATGATGAGTATAGGTTGAATAGTTGCTGCGAGGGCCAGTCCTTCCTTTCCGGTGGAGGCTTCGGAAATTTTATACCCGCTGGCAGTTATGGTGATCTCAAGCAACCGCCTGATCTGTACTTCATCATCAATTATCAATATCGTGCCGAAGTTTGTCATCTATTCATTTTCCCTGTTAATATCATTGATTTCAGATGTTTTTACCGGAATCTTTATGGTGAAAATTGCACCGCCGTTCTGTCGGTTTTCAGCAATCACAACCCCATGATGCGCTTCCACAAAACCTTTTACAATGGATAATCCTAATCCGGTTCCACCTGCAGCAGATTCTTTGCCCCTATAGAATTTATTGAAAACAGAAGAGAGTTCATCCAATGGGAATCCCTTGCCGCGGTCCATGACCTGAATGGTAAGATACCCATTTTCGTAAAAATATTTAAGCCGGATATTCGTTCCGGCGGGTGCGTTTTGCGTAGCATTTAAAACCAGGTTATGAAGCACCTGTTCCATAAGACCGAAATCGATATAAACTAAAGGCATATCCGCTGGTATGACAATTGAAAATTTAAAAGCGGCGAGCTCCTCTTTTAAATTTTCAGCCACCTTGTTTGAGAGATCCTGCACATCACACCAATCCTGCCTTAACGCAATTCTGGCTGATTCGAGCCGCGACATATTCAGGAGATTTTCGATCAGCCGGTTTAGCCTGACTGATGCTGTATTGATTTCCGTATATAACTTCTGCTTTGTTTCATCCGGATAATTTTGAGTTAACAACGTATCGGAAGCTCCCATGATAGTGGCTACCGGAATGCGTAATTCATGTGAAATTGAGTTGAAAAGCGTTTTATACAGTTTCTCCGACTCATTTAACAGGTAGGTTTTTTTTGCAGAATTTCGTAAAAACTCCCTTTCGAATTTTCCGGACACCTGCGAAATAAAAGCCTCCCAGAATTGGTCCTCACCCAGCGTGAATACTTTTTCATGCTTAACTGCTACGACTCCAATATTTTCATTCATCCCGGAGAGCGGATAAAAGGTGTATTCAGTGGAAGGCAGCGTATCCGTGGATTTACCCGCCTTTGATGAATGCATGAAAACCCAGTTTGCAATGCTGAAATCGTTATCCGAAAATTGATCACCCGTACCATTTATGATCTTATTTTCCAGCTTATTGAAATCGTTTTTGAGAATCAGAATACCATCAAGCCCGAAATATTTCTGAATGTAGCGGACAGCAACTTTTGCGACTTCCTCAATGCCGGAGGTCATCGAAAGATCTCTGGTAATCTCATACAGAGCCTGCGTGCGCTCCTCCCGAATCCTGATCTTTTTTTCCTGCAGGCGCACCCTGGAAGTTAAAATCCCATTGAGCAGGGCAATTGTGAAAAACATAACCAGCATCAGCACGTCAAGTGGCTGTTCGATGTGCAGCGTGAAAGCAGGAGGAATGAAAAAGTAGTCCCAGATAAGCGCGCTGAGCGCCGCGGCAAGCAAAATGGGTCCGGTGCCGAAGAATACTGCCAGCATGGAAACTAAAAACAGCAAAATCAGCGAAACGACCTGGTAGCCGATAAATTCTTTTAACAGGAAGCAAACAACGGCAGTCAGAAAAACAAATAATGTTGGGATCAGGTATTGTCGGGCATTGGATGTAAAGGGTGGAATGGAAACCATCTCCCGGAAATGATCCCTGGCATGCCTGTCGGATCCCAGAATATATACATCGATATTACCGCTATACCTGATGAGCCTGTTGACAAAATTGCCCATTCTGAACATCGACAGAAGGTTGCGAACCCGTGGTTTGCCAACAATTATATGGGTAATATTTTCTTTCTGGGCAAATGAAACTATGGCTTTGACGATATCATAGTTGGTAATAATCCTGAATTTTATGCCCAATTGCTTAGCCAGCTTAATGTTTTTGTCGAGCTGCTGGTGTTCGGTATCTGTTAATTTATGTGAGGTCTCAACATAAATCGCCTGGATACTGGCTCCCATGGAATAGGAGAAATTTTTGGCCCACCGCAGAACACGGGTCGATTGCTGGCGATAATCAATGGCTACCAGTAAGTGCATACCGGATTTCCAGGGTCCGCGTATCCGGTTGTCTTTCAAATAGTCATGCAATTGTTTGTCGACCCTGTCAGCCACAATTCGCAGGGCCATCTCGCGAAGCGCATTGATATTCCCGATCCTGAAAAAGTTTTCTATTGCTTCTCTTGATCTTTCAGCGGTGTAAACTTTCCCTTCCGACAGCCGCTGCAGCAGCTCTTCGGAGGTAAGGTCAACCAGCTCCACTTCATCAGCATTTTCAAAGATGTCATCGGGTACGGTTTCACGAACAACAATCCCGGTAATCTGCGCAACGGTATCCGATCGGCTCTCAAGATGCTGAACATTCAGCGTCGTGTAAACATCAATGCCGAGTTCAAGAATCTCCTGAACATCCTGATAGCGTTTTGCGTGTCGGCTGCCGGGTGCATTGGTATGAGCAAGTTCATCAACCAGCACCACCCGTGGCTGGCGCGCAAGGATCGCATCCAGGTCCATTTCCTCAACCTGAGTGGTTTTATATGGGTATGATCTGCGTGGAATAACCTCAAAACCATCTACGAGCGCGGAAGTCTCTTTGCGCTTATGGGTTTCAACATACCCTACAATAATATCACAGTTCTTAACCTTTTCAGCTCTGGCAGTTTGAAGCATGCTGTAGGTTTTACCCACTCCCGCACACATTCCGAAAAATATCTTCAACTTTCCCCTTTTATTTTTTTCTTCCTTGTTGATCAGAGAAGCTAAAAGTTCATCGGGATCAGGTCTGTTGTCGGGAAAGTCCATGTGTTAACCTTTTTTTTCCAACCTGGTAATTAACTGTAAGGATTGCTCCTCGATTTTTTTCAATCTGGCCAGCAGTTTTTTAACCTCCTGAACGTCATTAAAATTATAATCTTTTTCCGGATGATCCTGAGATTCCACCCCTAAATTCTGCTGGCTCTTCTCAAGTTTTCCGGCCATCTCATTAAAAACTAAAGATAGTTCGTGAAATTCATCATGACCCTCAAAATAAAGCCTTTGGCCATAATTACTGGCAACAATTTCCTTGATTCCATTAAATAATTGGAAAAAACGCTCACTAAAGTAGGTGGCAAAATTAAAGGTGAAAGTCACCGCAATCAGGAAGCAAAGGGTTGCAAGAATGGTCATTTGGGTTAAAGCGCTTTTAGCCAGGATTTTAGTTTCATGAGTTTTTTGTTCGATTGCCTTAACGTTTATCTGGGATAAGAGAATGAGTTGTTGGTTAATGTCACCGAACTGTTTCTGAAGAGAGAGGATTTTTGCCTGGGCATTCGGAGTTGGTAATAAATCCTTTACCAAAGCGCAGTATTTTATAAAATCAGTGTCGATGCCGGAGGCAATTTTATCTTCCCCTATTTCAGTAATATTCTTTTTTTCCAATTGTAATGATCCGGCAAACAGGTTCATTTCTTTACTAATAAACAGGCTGTCGGGTGTTTTGCTATTTAAAAAGCAATTGAAGATTTCCTGATTAATGTTCAGGAGAGCTTCGGACATATCCCGTGCATAAATGACAGAATTGTGATTTTCCCGGAATATAGTATCTGTTTTATTAGCGAGCCTATTGAGAAAAACAGCTGAAAAAACAGATAGCACCGATATAATGACAAAGAAAAATAATATACCGATGGAGAATTTTGTGCGGATTGAAGTTTTCATAACCTTATATATTAAAGATAGTTACCTTATTTACCTGATTTTATCAATTCCCAGATTTAAAAGCAAAACATTAATGCGTTCGTTACCAAACAAGGAGAACTGACGCGTTTCCTTGCAATCATTGACACAACGGATCAGCTGCTGCTTTTGAACACTGCTGAAATTCCTGGCTCTGGCGATTCTGTCCACCTGCAGAAATGCTGCCTGGGGCGAAATATGCGGATCGAGTCCACTGGCCGAAGCAAAAATCATTTCTGAGGGAACTTCCGCCAGACTGTCTAATTGGTTGAATTCAATAAATTGTTTTCTCCTTTCGGAAACAATCGTTTTTAACTTGCTATTTGTTAACCCATAATTTGAACCGCCTGATGGAAGTGGATTGAATGAAATAGCCGAAGGTCGTGAAGTGAAGTAACAGGCGCTGTCGAATTGCTGACCAATAAGTTTACTTCCCACTACTTTGTTATCCTTGTAAACCAGGCTCCCGTTGGCTTTAGAAGGAAAGGCCAATTGTGTTATCCCCGTGATAAATAATGGATATATTATACCGGTGAGCACAGTAAAAAAGAAAAATATTTTCAGGGATATTGCCAGTGTTTTCATTTTAATTGAATTATAAATTAATTAAAATGTCAATTAATTTAATTCCTATAAAAGGTGCGACCAATCCGCCAAGTCCAAAAATCATCAGGTTTCGCATGAGTGCATTATTGGCAGAAACAGGTTTGTACCGAACGCCTTTCAAGGCTAGTGGAACCAGGAGAATGATAATAATTGCATTAAAGATTACCGCGCTGAGGATTGCACTTTGGGGTGAACCGAGGTTCATGACATTTAATGCGGAGAGGGGGCCTACACCAGATTTCCCTGAATAAAGCGAAAGGGCTATGGCCGGTATTATGGCAAAATATTTGGCAACATCGTTGGCAATGCTGAAAGTGGTTAGGGCTCCCCGGGTCATGAGCAATTGCTTGCCAACTTCAACAACCTCGATCAATTTGGTCGGATTGCTGTCGAGATCCACCATGTTTCCTGCCTCACGGGCTGCTTGGGTACCGGAATTCATGGCTATTCCTACATCAGCCTGAGCCAAAGCCGGGGCATCGTTAGTGCCATCGCCGATCATGCCAACGAGGTGGCCCCGGGCCTGCTCATCCCGTATTCGGCGAAGTTTATCCTCCGGCCTGGCTTCGGCCATGAAGTCATCCACCCCAGCTTCAGCTGCGATAGCGGCAGCTGTCAGTGCATTATCACCGGTGATCATCACTGTCCTGATCCCCATTTTCCTCAGTTCCGAAAATCGTTGCCTGATGCCGCCCTTTACAATATCCTTCAGAAGAATCACGCCTAAAACCTTATTGCCTTCTGCTACTACCAATGGTGTTGCACCCTGATGAGCCAGGTCTGACACGATATCTTGTATTTTCTGTGGATAAAAGCCATTATTATTTTGAACAAATGACCTGATAGCTTCCGATGAACCTTTGCGAATCTGATGCAGCGCCCCATCGGGAGTTCTGAAGTCGAGACCGCTCATGCGCGATTGGGCGGTAAAGGGAATAAAGGAAGCCTGAAGGGTCTGCATATCCCTTCCTCGAATGTTGAACCGCTCCTTCGCAAGTATAACAATGGAACGTCCTTCCGGCGTTTCATCCGATAAGGAGGAGAGCTGCGAAGCGTCAGCTAATTCCTCCGGTGTAACATCGTCACCAGGAATAAAATCAGTAGCCATGCGGTTTCCCAGCGTGATGGTACCGGTTTTATCGAGCAAAAGAACATCCACGTCTCCCGCAGCTTCAATGGCACGCCCGCTGGTTGCAATCACATTGTGCTGCAGTAATCTGTCCATTCCGCTGATACCGATGGCGCTCAGCAGTCCCCCGATGGTGGTGGGGATCAAACAAACCAATAAGGAAATCAACACCGTAAGAGTGAGGTTTTCCGAAAGAGATTTCCCTGAGGCTTTCAGACTATATCCGAAGAATGCCGGCAATGTTACAACTGCGAGGAGAAATATGATTGAGAGGCCTGAAAGAAGTATCGAAAGGGCAATTTCATTCGGTGTTTTTTGACGTTTTGCACCTTCAACCAGCGCTATCATCCGATCAATAAAAGTGTTGCCAGGTTCAGAGGTAATTCGCACGATCATTCTGTCGCTAATTACCTTTGTTCCGCCGGTAACTGCCGAACGATCGCCACCGCTCTCTCGGATAACCGGAGCTGATTCTCCCGTAATGGCCGATTCATCCACACTGGCAATGCCATCAATCACTTCTCCATCCGAAGGAATGACATCGCCTGCTTCACAAATTACAATGTCCCCTTTTTTTAGCTCACCAGCCAATACCTCAATTTCCTGCTGTCCCGATATTTTTCGTGCTTTCGTTTGCGTTCGGTTTTTGCGAAGGCTCTCCGCCTGGGCCTTCCCCCTTCCTTCTGCAATGGCTTCGGAAAAATTGGCAAACAAAACGGTAATCCAAAGCCAGATGCAAATCTGAAAATTGAATATCGAAAACCGACCATCTACCAGGTCTGTAATTACAGTGATAGAAGTAAGGGCCGATCCGACAGCGACAATAAAAATCACCGGATTTTTAATCAGGAGGGTGGGATTTAATTTAACAAGGCTCTCTATTGCAGCCTGTAGTAAAATCCTTCTGTTGAAAAGGCTGATATTTTGTTTTGAGCTCATTTTGTTATAGTCTAAAAAGTAATTCCACTCTTCATCAGCAGATGCTCTATAATCGGTCCGAATGAAAGTGCAGGGAAGAAGGTAAGACCGCCCACGATCAGTATCACCGCTATCAGCAGGCCGATAAATAACCAGTTGTCGGTGCGGAAAGTACCCGATGACCCGGGAGTGATATTCTTACCTGCCATATTTCCGGCAATGGCTAATACCGGTATGATCACACCAAACCGCCCGATCAGCATGCCAAAGCCCAGAGTGAGATTGTAAAATACTGTATTGGCATTTAATCCGGCGAAGGCACTGCCATTGTTGCCAGCTGCCGAAGCATAAGCATATAGCATTTCTGAGAATCCATGAGGTCCGCTGTTGTTGAGGCCCGATAAGCCTGCCTGGCTGACTGAGGCCCATGCAGTAAATATCAGAATGACAAAGCTGGGAGCGAGGACGCTTAAAATCGCCATTTTCACTTCGAAGGCTTCAATTTTTTTCCCGAGATACTCAGGGGTTCGCCCCACCATTAGCCCGGCGATGAATACGGTGAGGATGATAAAAATGACCATTCCATATAATCCGGCACCCACACCGCCGAAGACCACCTCACCGAGCATAATATTGATCATGGCTACCATTCCCGCCAATGGAGAAAGACTGGCATGCATGGCATTTACCGATCCGCTGGAAACTGCGGTTGTGACGGTCGACCAGAGAACACTGTTGGTGATGCCGAAGCGGGTTTCTTTTCCTTCCATTAAAGGCAAATGACCAAACACGGGGTTTCCGGAATATTCGGAATAGAGCGAAATGCTCAGTCCTGCAATCAGCAAAATCATCATGGTGGAAAAAATTATCCAACCCTGCCGCGTGGATCCCACCAATTTGCCATAAGTAAATGTCAGCGCAGCCGGAATAATCAATATGGAAAGGAGCTCGAGAAAATTGCTAAATGGAGTCGGGTTTTCAAATGGATGGGCGCTGTTAGCATTAAAAAAGCCCCCGCCATTGCTGCCTAACTGCTTGATTGCAATCTGTGAAGCTGCCGGTCCCATGGGGATAATCTGCTGCGTACCCTGTAAAGTCCCGATGGTTTCGTGACCCTTGAAATTTTGTACAACCCCCTGTCCAACAAGTAATATCGCCAGAACAATTGACAATGGAATTAATACATATAATATGGAACGCGTGATATCGGTCCAGAAATTCCCCAGTTTATCCGTAGTTTTTCTTGAAATGCCTCTGATGAGTGCCAGCAAAACAGCCATCCCGGTGGCTGCACTAACAAAATTCTGCACGGTAAGACCAACCATCTGCACTGCAAAACTAAGCGTGGTCTCACCTGCATATCCCTGCCAATTAGTATTTGTCATGAAACTCACCGCGGTATTGAACGCCGAATGCCAGGATACATTTGGCAAAACTGCCGGGTTCATGGGTAATTGAGCTTGAAAGAGCTGGATAAGAAAAACAAATACAAACCCTATCAAATTGAACATTAATAAACCAATGGCATATTCTTTCCAGTTTGATTCCTCCTCCGGATTTACCCCTGAAAAACGATAGGTCAGCTTTTCCAGCCAGCCGAGTGCCGGCATCATAATATGCCTTTTGCCGGTGAAAACCCTGCTCATAAAATTTCCTAGAAAGGGCGTGATGGCAATGATCACGACAAAAAACAGTATCACTTGAAGGATATCCCCGGTTGTCATATTCAGAAATTTTCTGGTTTAACAAGCGAGTATATCAGGTATCCCAATAAAGACAGGGCTATCACAATTCCCAGGATATACATGGCCATACAAATTTGTTGATACAAAATTGTGGCGAAACCTGTCAGGAAATTGTCAGGAATGCAGGCAGAAGTATAAAGAAATTATAAAGTGGCTATAAGCTGCTTCAGCTTAGTTTCAGCAATCTTGAGATTGTACTCAAAATTGATCAGCCGGGTGCAGGAAAGCATGTAATTCTCCTGAGCCATATGTACCTCAAGCGAGGTTGTTTGCCCAAGCCGGAGCCGCTGAAGGCTGATTTGAAGATTCTCCCGGGTCAGTTCCTTATTTTCAACTTCGATCTTCAATAGCTTCTGCTGATTTTCAAATCCGCTTATGGCATTCTGCAAATCAGTCTTTACCTGCAATTCAACATTCTGAAAATCATATTCGGCGGTCTTGAGCTGGATTTTTGCCGTGTTTATCTTCCTCTGATTCTCTCCGGCACTGTAAATCGGTATCGTCAGACTTCCCCCGAGCTGAGGACCAAAGGACCTGTTATTCAAAATCGAACCGTTCGAGTTGTTTGACTGGGAGAAATAATATCCGCTGGTGAAGTTCAACACCGGAAAAAATAGCTTGCTGTTTTCTTTCAGTACAAGCCTGGCAATATCCATTTGCTTATGAAATGATTGCAGGGTTGTGTTTGCCGAATCCACCTTCTTTATTAATTCGTTTTTATCCGGCGAAAAATTCAGTGGGATGGTATCTGTAACGTCAAAATTCTTATCGATACCCTGGCCAAGCAGTTCCAATAAGTGCCGTTTCGCTTCTTCAATAATAAACTGCTGATTTACTGCATTTTCCATAGTAACATTCAGGTCTATTTTGGCCTGCAGGAGATTTGTCTTTAACAGGGACCCGGCAGTAAAACCTGCCTGGGCAATCTTAACCTGTTCCTGGTTATAATTCATGACCTCATCAATGGAATTTAACTGCTGCTTCTGCCGCACCACATCGTAATAGGCAGATATAACAGTGTATAAGGTCTGCAAAACATTGTCCTTAAACTGGATCTCCCCGAGGGATTCTATTTCGTTCAGCTTGTTTTTGGTGACAAACATTTTTCCGCCATCAAATAATTTCCAGGAAAGCTGAGTGCCGGCACTGGCAGACGCAGCCGAGAGGGAGGGGTATTTATTTATTGTACCAGTCGACAAATGCTGGTCAACATTATTAAGGGCATAGCTTCCTGAACCTGTAGCCTGAACTACCGGTAACATTCCTGCATTTCCGGGGGTATTATTTGCCTTGGCAATATCGGCGTCATTCCGTGCGACCAGGATACCAAAATTGTTTTTTAACGCGATGCTCACGGCATCATCAACCGTAAGGATTTCCTGTCCATTAGCCAACGTGGATACTGCCAATAGGATAAGGATTACTAGGATTCGCATAACCATGTGTTTTTGTGCAACGGTGTTTTAAGACTTAACCTGATCTTTTTTCCCCGACATAACAATATAGGTTACGGGGATCACGAATAAGGTAAGTATGAGTGAAAATAGCAAGCCGCCAACAACCACAATTCCCAGAGGGATGCGGCTTTGTGCACCGGCGCCCAGCGCAAAGGCTATCGGCAGGGCTCCGCAAATGGTTGCCAGCGAGGTCATCAATATCGGGCGGAAACGGGCAGCAGCAGATTCAAAAGCCGCGACTGATTTGGTCATGCCGGCTTTTTGTTTCTGATTGGCAAACTCCACAATCAGAATTCCGTTCTTGGTGACAATTCCAATCAGCAATATCATACCGATTTCAGAGAAGACATTTAGCGTCTGATGAAAAACGGTCAGAGAAAGCATGGCCCCGGCAACAGCCATTGGCACAGTCAGCATAATGATAAATGGATCGCGGAAGCTTTCAAACTGTGCGGCAAGAATCAGGTAGATCAGCATCAGCGCTAATAGCAGGGCAAATGAAATATTTGAGCTGCTCTCCGCAAAGTCCCTAGATGGCCCGGCCAGTGCGGTATTAAAGGATTTATCCAGTAATTTGGAAGCTATTCTATTCATCTCATCAATACCTTCACCCAGGGTTTTTCCATTGGCCAGGTTAGCCGATACCGTTGCTGATTTATAACGGTTCCAGTGATATAGAGTAGGGGGGGCGCTGTTTTCTTCGATTTTCACGAGATTGTCGAGCTGGATCATGTCGCCTGCTTTCGTGCGGACATAAAGTGAGGATATGTCGGCAGGCCTGTTCCGGTCTTCGCGCGCTACCTGGGCAATGACATAATATTGCTTGTTGTTTCGGAGGAAATAGCCGGTGCGCCCAGCACTGAATGCGTAGTTCAGGGCATCCGAGATATCTCTTTCATTCACTCCCAGACTGGTTGCCTTAAGGCGGTCGACTTTAATATTCAGTTCTGGTTTATTGAATTTCAGATCAACATCGATATTACTGAACACCGGACTGTTTTGTGCCTCATCAAGAAATTTCGGTAATACCTCCCTAATCTTTTCAAAATCGAGATTTTGCAGAACAAACTGAACCGGTAAGCCTCTCGATGAAGAGGTGGTGATGGTTGGCTCCTGACTTGCGATAATTCTTGCATTTGGAATTCCCCGGTAGATTTTCGAAAGCTTATCGTACATCTGCTGTTGGGTAACCTTTCTCTGGGTAGGCTCCGACAGGAACGATATTACAAAACCGGTATTTGAGCTGGAGCTCGATCCGCCGCCGCCGCCGCCATAACGGGCTAAAACATATTTTGCTTCCGGCAGGGAATCTGTATTTATAATTGCCAGCTGATCGATAAGATTTTGGGTGGTCGTATATTCAGTTCCTTCGGGAGCGGTGATGGAAGTTCGGATATAACTGTGGTCCTCCATGGGAGCCAGTTCCGACTTAAGATTTTTGGAAAAAGTGACAATCATGATCACGCAGATTCCTAAAATCGAAAAGGATATCCATTTATGTTTTATAAAAAAGCTTAGTATCCGCCGGTACCCGCTTTCCATGCCCTGAAAAAAGGGCTCGGTGGAGGTGTAGAACTTGGAATGCTGTGAGGCATATCCCCCGAGCTTAACATTTAAAACAGGAGTCAGGGTAAGAGATACAAATGCCGAAATCAATACCGCACTGGCAACGACAATACCGAATTCCCGGAATAGCCTGCCTGTAAACCCTTGTAAAAAGATGACCGGAATAAATACGATCGCCAGTGTCAGTGAAGTGGAGACCACCGCGAAAAATATCTCCCTGGTTCCTTCAAAGGCAGCCTGCCATTTATCCATTCCCCGCTCGATTCGCTTAAAGATATTTTCGGTGACAACGATCCCGTCGTCCACCACCAAACCTGTTGCGAGAACGATGCCCATCAGGGTAAGTATGTTAACGGAGAACCCGAAGATGTACATGATAAAAAAGGTACCGATCAGTGACACAGGAATATCAATGAGTGGTCGGATGGCAATTACCCAATTGCGGAAAAACAGGAAGATGATGAGGATGACCAGACTGATTGCAATAATCAGTGTTTCAACAACATCGCTGACCGATTGCCGGACGAAAATTGATTTGTCTCGCCCGATATTCAATTCCATCCCTTTGGGTGCGGTTTCCCTGATCTGATCCAATCGTTTGTAAAATTCATCAGCAATCTGGATATCGTTTGCGCCAGGCAGTGGAATCAAGGCCAGCACAACCCCGGTAATTCCATTGATCCTGGCACCGGTTTCTTCATTTTGAGGCCCCAGTATCGCTTCCCCGATATCTCTTAATCGAACAACTTGATTATCGGATTGCTTGATGATCAGATCATTGAATTCCGCTTCGGTTTCCAGACGGCCAAATGTTTTTACTGTAAGTTCAGTATTGCTTCCTCGGATCTTTCCTCCGGGCATCTCCACATTTTCCTTGGCCAGCGCATTGTTCACATCTGATGCCGTCAGGCTGTAAGCTGCCATCTTTTTGGGATCGAGCCACAGGCGCATAGCGGGCTTCTGCTGTCCGTAAATCATGACGGAGCTGACTCCCGGAATGGTCTGCAGTTTTTCCATTAAAACATTCTCGGCGTAATCGCTGAGTTCCAGGGCATCCATCAGGCTGCTCTGCGCAACCAGCATGATAATCGGATCGCTGTTTGCATCCGCTTTGGTTACCGTTGGAGGTGAGTCCATATCCTGCGGAAGCGAACGTATCGCTTGCGAAACCTTATCACGGACATCGTTGGCCGCCTTTTCAAGATCCGCTCCCAGGTTAAATTCAACCGTGATCGAGCTGCTGCCGATAGCTGATTGTGATGAGATTGATTTTACCCCTTCAATCCCGTTAATGGATTTTTCGAGGGGTTCAGTGATCTGTGATTCAATGATTTCAGCGTTGGCACCAGTATAGGATGCCTGAACAGTGATTACCGGCGGATCAATGGCCGGATAAAGCCGGACACCCAAAAAAGTGTATCCCACTGCGCCCAGTAAAATGATAATGAGGCTTAAAACGACTGACCCAACCGGACGCTTTAGCGCAATGTCGGAGATTAGCATAATTATTGGGCTTTAACAGTGGAATAGAGTAACCTGGCGCCTTCCTTCAAAAACAGGATCCCGGTGGTAACAATGGTATCGCCGGGCTGAAGTCCTTCGGTAATTTCAATAGTTGATGCTTCGCGTGTTCCGGTTTTTACCGTCACGAAATGGGCTTTGCCTTTTCGAACCATGATAACGCTCTTACTCTGTTCTGCAGGTATGATGGCCTGCGTCGGAATCATCAGGGCATCGTTATTCTCCCTCAGTTTCAGGAATACATCCGCAAAAGCTCCCGGCAGAAGATGCTCCGATTTGTTTTCAACCACTGCTCTAACCTTGAGGTTTCGCGTTGCCGCTTCGATACCCTCTTCAGTGCCCATTACCGTTGCTTCGTATTGTTTTGAATTATTCGATAAGGTGAAATTGATTTTCATTCCGGGTTTTATTTCTGAGCCATATTTTTCCGGAACGCTGAAATCAAGCTTCAGCCTGTCTTCACTACGTATCGTGGCCAGCAAGGTGGATGGAGTTACCTGGGCTCCGATGCTGATGTTCCTCAAGCCGATGACACCGTCGAATGGAGCAAGAACCATCGTTTTACGAATAAGAACTTTTTGTATCTCGATATCCGCACGCAGGGAATTTAGCTGCAACCCGGTTTGCTCATAATCATTCTGACTGATACCGTTTACCTTAACCAATTCAGCCTGCCTTTCATATATTTTCTCCTGGATGGCCAGCTGAATCTGGAGCTTCCTTAACCCAGCCTGCAAGTCATCATCAAAAAGTTTCACCAGCAGGGTACCTTTTTTTACAGATTGCCCTTCCGGCAGGTTAATCTCGACCACCCTTCCGGCGACTTCATTTTTAAGGTCAACTTCCTCATAAGCCAGCAGTGAGCCAGATACCTCTCTATTGTCGGCAAGTTTGGTGGGAGTCACCACGAATATATCCACTTTGGTTAATGGCTTTTCTTTTGGAGGCATTCCTCCCTTTTTCGGGCTGTCGGCTACCTTATCTTTGGATTTCATTAAACTCACACCGATAAATGTTATTGCAATCAGTAATACCGGTACGATCAGCCATTTAAATATCCGATTCATTTTTTTCATCTATTTATTTGTTCCAAAATTCTTTTCAATCGTTTTTAGCAGAGCATACAATTCTTCAATGCTATGCTCAGGTACATTGCTTAAAGCCAGTTCAGTGGTCTCCTTCATTGCCCTTTTGATATCAGGCAGGAATTTTTTTGCTTTTAAAGTGATCTGCAGACTGGTTTTTCTTCGATCATTAGGATTTTGTCCACGCTCCACGTATCCATTTGACGATAAATAGTCGATTATCCGAACCACCTGCACCTTGTCGCATGATAATTTGCCGGCCAGTTCCTGCTGCGTCAGGCTTCCGTTGCCGGCTTCAATTAGGAGCAAAGGATAGTAGGAACGTTCTATATCGAGATGTGATAGACTTCGATGAAGGTCGGCCATGAACATACGGCCGATATTTGCCATGATACGCCCGATAGGTTCCCTGATCAGATTTTTCGAATCATCGACCATTTTTGATAAGCTTTATAAGCTGCCAAAAATAGTGAATAATGCAATATGTTAACAATGTTAACTAATGTTTAACAGCCAGGTCCTTAATATTAAGATAGAGTTCGCAGGGTTCGAAAGGCTTGGTTATAAAAGAATTCATTCCGCATCTCATTGCTTTATCCCGGATTTCGTGCATGGCTGAAGCTGACAGCGCGATGATAGGTATTTTTGATTTTACGGGATCTGCCAGATTCCTGATTAGTTTGGTTGCTTCATAACCATCCAGCACAGGCATCTCAAGATCCATCAGGATAAGGTTAAAGTGTTCTTTTATAACTTCTTCCACAGCTAGCACCCCATTTTCCACGACAGTAAATTCAACACCCCACCTGGTAAGAAACTGTTTGGCAACCAGTTGATTGATTTTATTGTCCTCAGCAATAAGGACTTTGAGACCGGTCAGACGCTCAAACCGAAAATCGGATTCTTTAAAAGATTTTGGATCTGTTTCCGAGAAATAGAACGGCAATTCAAAAGTAAAAGTAGTCCCCCGGCCAATCACACTTTTTACACTGATCCTACCCCCCTGCATTTCAACCAGCCTCTTAACGATGGAAAGCCCCAGTCCGGTGCCTCCGTATATCCTGGTAGTATCCTGCCGGGCCTGCACGAAATCTTCGAAAATCCTGTCGATGGCTTCCGGTTCAATTCCTATTCCCGTATCGCTAACCTCAAAGCGAATGCGAACCTGGTTCTGCCTGATGCCTAATTTAACCATGCGCAGGGTTACTGATCCTTTGGAAGTAAACTTGATGGCATTCGAGAGAAGATTGATCAGAATTTGAGCAAGCCGCGTTTTATCGCCTGTTATCATTATCGGAAGCGAAGGGTCGGTTTCCAATTCCAGAGCAAGATTTTTTTCATCAGCAAGAGACTTGAAGGTCCGTATGATACCGTTTGATACCTCCTGAATCTTAAAGTCGATCGTCTCAAAATTGATCTTGCCGGATTCTATCTTATTGTAATCAAGGATATCATTGATGATGATTAATAAGTTGTCAGCTGAAAATTTTATTGATTTCAGATTTTCCATCTGATCCGGCCGGGGATCGTCCATCAGGAGAATATGAGTTAATCCGATGACCGCATTGAGCGGGGTGCGGATCTCATGACTCATCATGGAAAGGAATTTTGCCTTGGAAAGGCTCGCCTCTTCCGCGACCATTCGTGCCTGAACAAGATCCTGCTTAAGGCGTATCTGCTGAATCACCACAGCACATTGATTAACAAAGGATTCAAGTACCGGTATTTCTGGCATTGGATCGTTGTTCCGCACAATTATATGTATAAGCCCGTAAAGATTATTGCTTTTTGCGATCCCGATTGTCAGGATGTCCTTAATTTTTAAAAGCTTGTTTATCAGGATACCGCCCTCCTCCGGGATATAGTTCCCGGCAAAATCGGCAAAGCCACCGGGGAATTGGTACACTTTCCCCAACATGAAAATTTCCAGAAACCGCGGTTCAATCGGATAGGGTTTCTCGAATGGATCCCAACCGATTTTATGGGTGTGTTTTAAAAATCGGGATACCGGCATCCCAATGAAATCTTTCAGAAATGCCTCATTATTTTTAACCTGATTGATGATGGCAAGATTACCTGGGAGCAATACTTTAAGCTTCTCCTTAATATAACGAAACAGATCCTCCTCTTCCTGAATGCCGATCAGGTCCATGGCAGTATCGGCCAGAAATTTCAGCTGATCCTGGTAATGGCTGATGATGCGGCTCGATTCATCCTGTTTTTTCGCATAGATAATATTTGCATAGATAACGCCGGCAAGGTTGCATACAAAGGACAAGATCGAGATGTCTTCTTCAGTGAACCGGTTTGCCTGAGTACTGGCAAGCCCAAATGTCCCGACAGTCTGGTCGTAGCTTTTAACCGGCAGAAACAAACGGCTCAGGATATGAAAGCTTCTTCGGCTGTCGCGGGTTTGGGATTTACTGTTCAGCCTCATATCCGGGACATGAATAGCTTCACCGGTACGGTAAACAAATCCCGGATGTCTTTCCATGGAGGTTCTTTCGGCTTCGATGCGCTCAGCCTCGGTGAACCCTTTGGCAAAATATAATTTTAACCTTCCGGTTGTGGGATCGAAAAGATAGAGACCATTGTATTCAACCTGAACAACTTCTTCAAGAATTTCCTCGACCGTCCGTATCAGATCATCCAGCGACCTTACGAAGGAGAGCCTGGAGGCAAACCTTTCCAGCTTAGTGATCATATCGGGGGCCTGACTGTTCATTTAACGAAAGAAAGTGCGAATTTCAAACACTCCTCATCCTGTTTATAGTGCCCGCCGCTGATACCAATGGCTCCAACCATTTCGCCATTAACCCGGACTGGCGCTCCGCCGCCAAGCAGAATAAAATCTTTCATTTGCGGTATCCCTCCGCTGAGAATGGGGTCATCCTTAATAAAATCGTGCCAGGCCTGACCGGTTGGCATACCAAAACCTATGGCAGTCATCGCTTTTTTCCGGGCTGCATCCATGGAGATTAACGGTGAATTGTCCTGCCTTTTAAAAACCACCGGATTCCCTGATGGATCTACTATCCAGATGCAAATGCTGAAATTCATTTCAGTTGCCTTTTCGATGGCTTTATCAGCAAGATAATTTGCCAGTTCGAGGGTAATCGTCTGTATAGCTCTGGTTTGATTCATAGCATATTAATTGCACGATGCAAAATAAGTGAAATTATTTGTGCTGTCGTAACAGGTTGTATAAGTATGCATTATAAACAAAATATTTCAGCTCAATTAAGTAATTATTTGATAATTAGTTATTTATGATATGATGGCAATATGTCGATATGCACATACATTTCTTTATCCTAAATTAAATAGCAAAAACATGAAAAAGGTTGCATTAATCCTGTTGGTCGGATTGGCCGCCTGCGGCCAGGACCTGAAACCCCGAGTTGACAAGCTCGAAAAAGAAAACGCCCTTCTCAAGGAGATGACTGCACCGCTGCCTTCGTCGCTGGATAATTATTTTCCACCAAAAGCGCAGGGCCCAGTTTACCTGATGGAAATGTTTTCGCTTTCCAATCCTTTTGAAGGCATTGGTATCGACCTTCAGGAAAAAGATCTTCCCGGTGCAAAAGCTAATTTTGATGCATTCAGGGCTCAGTATTTGAAAATGTCGGTTATGGTACCTGAATGGAAGGAAAAATTTCCGGTCGGGCCCGTGGATTCTCTCGGCCTGGCAATGGGCAGTGGTAATCCTGCCATGATTGGCAGCGCAATGGGAAGAATTGGCCGATTATGTGCTTCCTGTCATGTAATTAACCAGATCAGGGCTCAGCAAAAATACAGCTGGCCCGATTTTGAAGCGCTTTCACTTACGGATCCGATAACAAATCAGAATATCAGCTGGCATGAGTCCATGATGCGGATAGCCAATGCATTTACAGCGATCGGAAACGATTTAGGACAGGGGCAGATCGAAAATGTACGGACCAATTTTAAAAGTTTCAGCGATCGCTTTATCTCACTGTCTGCCAATTGTTCCGGTTGTCATGATACACCAAGGTCTTACTTTGTCAGTCAGAATGTTCAGGGAATGGTCAGCGATCTCGGCAAGGCCGTTGCAGCAACGCCGCCTGATGGAAAGGCCATCGGACAATTGCTGGGAGCCATTGGCAATGAAAGTTGTATGAAATGTCACCTGGTACACATGCCCTCAGCTACCGCAAAATCATTTTGGAAGGCCTATCCCGGCATGATCAGATAGATATTATTTGTGTTGACGGAACAGCCATTCCATCATATGGGGATCGCTGTATGCGGCCAGCCATGAAAAATGCCCGACCTCGGGATATTGAGTAAATCCCGGGTGTCCGCCTGCCTTGGTTATGGCATCGACCATGCTGAATGATAATTGTGGATTCACTGCCGGATCCTCTGCTCCGGCAAAAATCCACATGGGCATATGTGCAAAGAGGGGTGCCTTTTTAAGGTCGCCTCCACCGCAAACGGGTACGGCGGCGGCAAACAAATCGGGATACCTTGAGATAGCTTCAAAAGTTCCAAAACCACCCATGGATATTCCGGTGATATAAATGCGGGAGACATCAACCGGCGAATCTTTCAAAAGTTTTTGAATGAGTTGATATAATATGTCCATGGATTTCGTCCAGTCCTGCTTTTCCGGGCATTGCGGAGCAACTACAATGGCGGGATGCAAAACCATCATCTGGTCGGTAGCAAAGTTCATCACCCCCCATTTTAACTGGGCGTCATTGTCTTTTCCCCTTTCGCCCGAGCCATGAAGGAAGATAACCAGCGGGTATTTTCGCGAGGTATTGTAATCGGGGCTCAGCAACCGGTAATTTAAGGTATCACCCTTTTCATTAATAAACTTATTTGAGCTGAATCTTGATGGCTGAGCAAAATTCTGTCCTGTGGATATCAGGCAAAAGCAACCCAGCATTAACAACAGATTTCTTGTTTTCATGATTTTAAAGCTATTTGACCAATGAAATTCAATTGATCACACGTTTTAGTAATTTTATAAAAATGCGCTCGTTAAGTTAATGTAAGTTGGTCTTTTCATGGCAAAATCAGGCAAGATAATTCAATCACAAGCTGAGATTCACAAACATGCAGACGAGGATAAATTATATCGTCGGCTGATTGAGAATTCCTGCGATATCATCTTTACGTTTTGCCCGCCTGGCATACTCACGTTCGTATCTCCAAGCTGGACTATACTCCTGGGGTATCCGGCTGACCAGGTAATTGGTATAAACCTGATTGAGTTCATTCACCCGGAGGACGTCGACAGTTGCAGGGAATTTTTGGAATTGATCATCCAATCGGGGACACAGAAATCCGGTATTGAATACAGGATGAGGCATTCCAATGGATCCTGGAGGTGGCACTCCTCCAATGGGGGGCCATTGATGGATGAAGGCGGCTCAGCTTCCTGCTTCCAAATTATCTCAAGAGATATTACTGAGCAGAGGAACAAGAAAACCGGATTGTGGGAAAGCGAGTTGATTTTTACCGACATTTTCCAAACAATTATTGAAGGAATTGCCCTTACCACACTTTCAGGCCAGGTAATCGGGATCAATGATTCGCTGGAAAAAATCCTTGGTATTCCTGAAGAAGATCTGGTTGGTAAAAACATACTTAACCTGGCCCGGGAAATGCTGCCTGAACCTACGGTTGAAAATGCACTTGTCCTACTGGGAGATCTGATGAAAGGAACTAATGTTCAGGGATTTGAGTTTAACTATCAGGATAAAATATTAGAACTCAATGCTAGTATAAATAAGGGGACAAGGCGCTTAACCGGTGTGGTTCACGATATTACCGACAGAAAACGATTCGACGAGGAGATTAAAGGAAAAAATCAGGAGCTGAACCTGCTAAATGCCCAAAAAGACAAATTTATTTCGATTATTGCCCATGATTTGCGCAGTCCGTTCCAAACATTCATGGGATTCATCAGTTTGCTGGCCGACCAATTAGAGAACCTGTCAAAGGAGGATATTGAAAAAATTGTGCACAGCATTAATACATCAGCAAACCGGCTGTACAAACTGCTCGACAATCTGCTTGAATGGTCGAGGATGCAGCGCGGTTTGATCAGGTTCCACCCTCAGGCGCTACATCTCAAAAAGGAACTTTCGGCCAGCATGGCTCCGGTCCACGATGCTGCATTAAAAAAGAGAATCGGCATTAGCACCGATATTCCGGGTGACGTCATCGTATTTGCGGATACCGGAATGTTCGACAGCCTGATACGTAACCTGGTTTTTAACGCTGTGAAGTTTACCCCGAAAGATGGTCATGTTTCAATTACAGCAAGGAAACTGCCTGGTTCATTCATTGAAATATCAGTTCAGGATACGGGAATCGGAATGAATGCAGAGATCCTTGCCAGATTATTCGACCTCGATATGCTGCCCAGCCGTTCGGGCACGGAAGGCGAACCGAGTACCGGCCTCGGACTTTTGCTTTGTAAAGATTATGTAGAAAAACACGGTGGTAAAATATGGGCAGAGAGCAAAGAGGGACAAGGAAGCACTTTTTATTTTACCTTGCAGGCTGGTTAATTTTTTATTGAATGCCACAATCCATACCTCCGGAAAAGAAACATGAATTTCACGATACCGGCAGGATTTTAGAAAACGAATTGGTTAAAACCAATGCCCTCCTCGAAGCCATCATCGATGCATCTCAAAACGGAATCCTTGTTGTTGATCAAACAGGTAAAGTCATTAAGGTGAATGGAAAATTCGGTGAGATCTGGAAAATCCCATCCAACATTTTAAACACATCTGATGACAAAACCCTGCTGAAATTTATTTTCGATCAGCTTGCCGACCCTGATGGATTTTATGAAAAAGTGATGGAGTTGTATGAAAACCCTTTGGCTCAAAGTAAAGATTTGATTTTCCTCCGCGACGGGCGAATATTTGAGCGCAATTCGAAGCCGATGTATCTTGATGGCTTGCCGAATGCCCGGGTATGGTCATTCCTGGATATTACAGAACGTTACCGGGCGGAGAATAACCTGGCAACGAAGGAAAGGATGCTGAACGCCATCATTGAAAATATGCCGGACCAGATCTATATAAAAGACAGGGAGAGCCGGTTTATTTTATGTAATAGTCCGGTTGCTGCAAATTGTGGAGCAGAAACCACAGAGGAAATCATTGGAAAAACTGATTTTGACTTTTTCCCCCATCACCTCGCGGAACAATATTTCAAGGATGAGCAATTAATCATGAATTCCGGTATCCCATTAATTAACCACGAAGAAATCACCGGAAATAAAACTTCACCTGATGTTCGTTGGAACCTGACAACAAAAGTCCCGGTAATGAACAGTAATGGACAGGTAGCTGGCATCATTGGCATTAACAGGGACATCACCGAACGAAAAAATTCCGAACGTGAAATAGAGCAGAAAAATGCGGAGCTTATCAAACTGAACGATGAAAAGGACAAGTTCTTTTCTATCATAGCTCACGACCTGCGCAGCCCTTTTCAGTCGTTTCTTGGGTTCACCGAAATAATGGTAGAGGACCTGCCAACACTGGGGCTCGATGAGATTAAGAAGATTGCTGTCAGCCTGCGAACATCGGCCGGTAATCTCTTTAACCTCCTTGAAAACCTCCTTGAATGGTCGCAGATGCAGCGTAACCTGATCAGTTTTAATCCACAAAAGCTGAATTTGGCCGAGAAAATTGCGGCCAGCCTATCATTAGTGCGCGTTTCAGCCGATAAAAAGAGCATCGGCATCAGTGCCAATATTCCTTCTGATATTATGATTAAAGCTGATTCCAGAATGTTTGAAAGCCTCCTGCGCAATCTGCTTTTCAATGCCGTTAAGTTTACCGCCCGAGGGGGTAAAATATCGATCCAGGCAGGTGCCGGACCCGAAGGTGCCACTCAAATATCCGTTAAGGATACCGGCATCGGCATGAATACGGCAATTCTCGATAATATTTTCAGCATTCATAAGTCAACCAGTCGGTTGGGAACAGAAGGCGAGCTGAGTACGGGCCTGGGATTACTGCTTTGCAAGGATTATGTCGAAAAACACAACGGGAAAATCTGGGCAGAAAGCGAAGAGGGAAAAGGAAGTGCTTTTTATTTTACGCTACCGGCAAAGTCCTGAACCTTTATATGTTTTGGAAGATCGATGAAAAAATGAGTCCCGGTCGATTTTTCAGAAGTGAAATATACCCGGCCCCTTAAATATTTCTCACCAAGAAGTTTCATGCTGTAGGTGCCAAGCCCGCGATCCAGCCCTTTTGTTGAGAAGGAGCGCTGAAAAACCTGATTCCTGACTTCCAGTGGCATAAGCTTGTCATTATGAACTGAAAAGCTAAGGTAGTTTTCATTTTCCAACAGAATGACCTTAACCTTTCCACCATTTATCGTCGCCTCAATCGCATTTTTAATCATATTGGTCAATATCCGGTTTAATAAAACCCTGTCTGTTAAAACCGGCTTTGCATCACAGGCAATCATAACTTCAATCTCATGCCCTTTAGTCACAACGTGTGCCCTCATCTGGGCAGCAATATCATAAATTAAATGGATTGGATCTACCAAACCAGCATTTACGCTTATTTCACCTTTTTCGGCACGGACAAGATCTCGCTGTGTTAAGATTTCTTCCACCAGATCGGTTGAAACGGATTGCAGTAACTTCAAAACTTCCTTAATTTCTTTTATATCATTCGAGTCTTCAAGTATTTGCAACAATCCGTCCAGGCTTCCTGCTTTATTGATCACATCGTGAAAGAAAATTCGTTCCATGGCGTGTCGGCGCTTCTCATCACTAATATCGCTCGCAACGAAAAGTGTGAATTTTTCACCCTGGATTTCCATCGGACTGGAGGTTGTGCTCAGGTCGAAACTGATGGGTTCATCGTTTATCGTGGCAGTTATTCTGCATTCCCTGGTTACCGTTTTCAATGTTTGCTGGCTTTCAACAATGCTTTGGCCAGCTCCGCAATATCGGCAGCCCTGACTGGTGCCGCAGCCGGCCTCCATTTCATTTGCATGGATACAATTCATGATTTCTCCGGGTCGCTGACCCAAAAGGAATCCGGTTGAATCGAATCCGAATGATTCTAAAAGTGCTTTATTAATGAAAACTGCCTGACGATTCGCATTTAATATGGCCACCACATTGGTGAGATTATCCAGGGTTTTGGACAGAATTTCAGAAGTCTGGATGGCTTCATTCTGCTTCAGTATTGCGGGCTGATCCGCTCTTTCCGGAGAGGCGAAATGTGTTTTCATGGCAGATATCTATTTAGATCAAACTTACTGATTATTATCTATCTTCATCTTTTTGCTCGTAATCCATGATCTGTTCAGAATGAGAATAATTGCAATAATCCTGGTAATCTTTATTTTTGCTTTGGCCAACGGTCAAAATCGGCAATCCAATGGCATTGCTGCTAAATCAAATTCTTTTCCAACCGGAATGGAATGTGCGCCTCAACCCTATTATCGCGTTCGTGCCGATGGCAAGCCGGGCCGGGAAATCAAAATCCTATTTACGGATGGCAAACTTGCTGGCCCGGTTCAGGTGGAGGTAAATGCAAGCGGACATAAAGAAATAACCGGCTTTAATCCGGATAAGGCAGGCATTGCCGAATGTGCCGTTTTACTGCCTTCGGGTATTGGAGCAAAGGCGGAAGCTAAAGTCGTTATCATTGTACGCCAGGATAAGTGGTCGGTTAAGAAGAGTATCACCGTGCCGGCTTTGCGGCAATGGACCGTTTATGTTTATCCGCATTCTCATGTGGATATTGGCTATACCAATACGCAGGCCAATGTGGAGATCCTGCATAAACGTAATATCGATGAAGGCATCAAACTGGCCGAAGCCACCAAAGATTACCCCGAAGGTTCGCGCTACCGCTGGAACCCTGAGGTAACCTGGCCGCTTGAACGTTACTGGCAGACTGCCACCGCTGAACAAAAAAGCCGGGTTGTTAAAGCCATACAGAATGGATGGCTGTGCCTCGATGCGAGCTATCTGAATACCAATACCAGCGCCTGTTCTGATGAGGAGCTATTTCACCTTTTCAGTTTCAGCCGCGAAATGGAAAAACTAACAGGCGTGCCATCTAAAACCTTTCAGCAGATGGATATCCCGGGCATGTCGTGGGGACTGATCCCGGTAATGCAGCAGATGGGCATACGATATATAATGTCGTGGCCAAACAGCTGCCGGGCTGGATATACTCATAGCCTTGACGAGAAACCTTTTTGGTGGATCGGGCCCGATGGAAAATCAAAGGTTCTGTTTTTCCAGCCTGGCGGATATGCCAACAGCGGCAGTATGAGCAAAGGAGGAGAAGTTGGAAGGCCATGGTTCGGACAGCGCGATCCCGACAAGGTGCCGGCAGTAATAAAAACCGGCAAGGCAGATGTGAATTTTTTGAAAGCCTTGTCAGCCAGGGAAAAACCTGATTACCCCTATGATTATTATGTTGTTTCCTGGTGTCTCTGGGATAATACGCCCATCGATGCTGACCTGCCGGATGCCGTTAAAGCCTGGAACAGCGAATATGCCTTTCCTCATCTGGTAATCGCCGGCGCCGACCAGATCATGCAGATGATCGAAACAAAATATGGCAGTCAGCTGCCTTCGGTAAAAGGGGATTTTACCGAATACTGGACCGATGGGCTTGGCACTGCTGCCGGCCTTACCGCTATCAACAGGAATGCCAAGGAACGGTTGGTGCAAGCCGAGATTCTGCGGACCATGCTTCGCCCGAACCAATCTATGCCGGACGACGAGTTTAATGAAGCCTGGAGATACATCGCCCTGGGAACCGAGCATACCTGGTGTGCCGAGAATCCAACTGAGCCATATTTTCAGGATGCTATATGGAAAGTAAAACAGAGTTATTTCCGCGAAGCGAACGACCGCACACAAGTGCTGTTGGATGCTTCCCTGGCACCCGCAACCGATAAGTCATCCGGAGCGCTGGGGCCGGTTGAAGGACCCTCCAATGGCGGTGTAGTGGTATTTAATACTAATTCATGGGCACATGGCGGACTGGTTACGCTCACGGTGGCTGAAAGCCAGAAGGGCGATCGGGTAAGTGATATTAACGGAACTTTTATACCATCGCAGAGACTTTCGACCGGAGAACTGGTTTTCCTGGCTAAGGATGTGCCGGCTTTTGGATCCAGGCTTTATAGAGTGATAGCGGGGAAAAACCCTTGGTCAAGTGGATGCAGGATCGAGGAAAATTCGCTGATCAGCAATGATCTGAAAGTGACTATTGGTCCGAAAACAGGGAACCTGGTTCAACTTATTAATCTGGCAACCGGCCGAAATTTTGTCGACCTGAAAGCGGATGGCGGACTTAACGCATTTCGATGGATGCCGGGAGATTCTGACAATGCTCAGCCCGACTCCGTTATAGATATAGCCGTGGTTGAACCGGGTCCGCTTGTTGCGGAAATGAAAATTACTTCCAAGGCTGCAGGTTGCCGTATGGTCACTCGTTCCATAAGGCTGATACAAGGCCTGCCCTGGGTGGGGGTTAAAAATGTGGTCGATAAATTGCCTCTGCCAGCCAAGGACGGTATTCATTTCGGATTCGGATTCGATATTCCGAAAGCCATCACCCGGGTGGATATTCCCTGGGGCGTAATGCGTGTAGAGGCCGACCAATGGCCCGCTGCCAACAGGAACTACCTGGGTATGCAGCGTTGGGTTGATATCTCAAACGAACAGGAAGGGGTAACCTGGTGTTCACTGGATGCGGCCCTGTTTGAGTACGGCAGCATGACAGCCAATCAAACCGGTACCTGGTCGGGGGAAAGAAAACCCTGGCTCAGGAAACTGGAACCCTCTTCAACGGTCTATTCCTGGGTGATGAACAATCACTGGTTTACCAACTTCCCGCTCACACAGGATGGTCCAGTTACTTTCAGGTACCGTATACTGACACATGGCGCTTACAATGCGGCTGAAGCAAACCGTTTTGGACTGGAACAGTCGCAGCCACTGATAGCGCTGGCTGCCAACAATAACGCCATTTCTCAGCCTCTGATTTCATTGGAAGGATCGCCGGCAATCTGCATAACCGCTATAAAACCGGCACCGGATGGTAAATCGATGTTCGTTCATCTCCGGTCACTGTCCGACAAGGATGAAACCGTCAGGCTGATCAGGCCAGGCAAACCTGGGGGCAGGGAAGTGGTAGTTCCGGCTAACGGATTGGTAGTGCTGAATGAGTTGTATCAGGTACGATGAGGCAGCGTGAAATGGAAAGTTGAGCCTGCTCCTTCTTCGCTTTCGACCCAGATCCGTCCCCCGTGTTTTTCGACAAAATCCTTGCAGATTAGCAAACCCAGACCGGTGCTGGGCTCTCCTTCGGTCCCTTTACGGTTGGGTTGGTCCTGCAGATGGAACAACTTTTCAACCTGTTCACGATTCATGCCAATTCCATTGTCAAGAATGGAAATTCTGACAGAATCAGGTTCCTTAATCCCATTTATAATTATTCTACCACCTCTGGGAGTGAATTTTATTGCATTGGTAACCAAGTTGTTGATTGTCGATATAATCATATTGGCATCCGCATAAACCTGTAGATCATCCGGGATGTCGTATTCGATCATGATCTGTTTTTTATCTGCCAATAATAATATAGGTTGGATTCGTTCCTGTAAATAGGGCATCAGCATTAATGATTGCGGTTCATAAGTTGTCATCCCCAGCTGGTTTCTCGACCATTGCAAAATGTTCTCGAGCAGAAGGTAAAGATTCTTTGCCGTTTTACTCATCGACGCCGACATGTGCTGAATTTCATCATTGGATAATGTTGGAAGATCCTCCGCCATTATTTCGGTAAAACCCAGAAAAGTATTGAATGGGCCGCGCAGGTCATGTGCCAGAATGGAAAAGAATTTATCCTTCTCCATATTGGTTTTTCTTAATTCCGCACTGGTTTGCTTAAGCTTTTCATCATAACGTTTTCTACTGGTGATATCCTTGGTGAAAACGGTAATGCCATGAATAGTTGGATAAACGCTGATTTCAAAAACGGTTGTTCCGGCTTCATTTCTATAGAAACTTTCAAATACCTCAGGTTCCTTGGTTTCAAGGACCTTTCGGTAAATGGCTTCGGCTTTTTTGATGTCCGGAGTATCTGTAAATAGATCCCACAGTGTTTTACCTAAAGCCTTCTCGGCCCGAATTCCCGTGAATTTTTCTGAAGCTCTGTTCCAATAAGTGTATTTTAAATCATGATCCAATTCGAAAAAAACGTCCGTAATACTTTCGGTTAATTCCCTGAAATGTTCTTCACTTATTCTTAAAGCGTCTCTGATATTTTTCTGATGGGTAAAGTCAATTGCCGACACCATACAATATTCGTCACCCTCCTTAAAATGGCCATCCAGTCGAATGTATTTGTCTTGACCGTTTTCGCTCTGGAGTTTCAGTTCGCAGGTTTCTTTCAAGTTTCCCTCGAAAATACAGCTGAGAAATTGATTGAAAATGGGCCGGACATTTTCAGGAATGAATATTCCAAATCTTTTTTTTGTTAATGAATTCCTTTCCTGGCCCAGTATTTCAGCTCCACAGATATTTACATCTATTATTTCTCCTTTTTTTGTTAGTGTAAAATATCCCGTAGGGGCAAAATCATAGAGTTCCTTGAATTTTGTGGTTGCGATATCTGCCAATTCCTTTGCCTCGATAAGAGACTTGTTCTGTAAATCAACCTCCGCTTTATGAGTCTCGAGATCATAAAGCAGCTTTTGGATTTCGGCATCAGAAAGTTTAACAGCCGGTTTTATTGAAGTATTTTTCAAAGCTGCCTATTTTGGGAGGTCAATAAATCAAATTTAATTAACTTTTTTTGAATTGCTTGTAAATAGCTGATTTACTTTGATAAACGGATGAAAATACAGGGTTAAAATATTCAGGTATTATAAGGTAACGTGAAAAAGAAAGTCGAACCAATACCATGTTCGCTTTCCACCCAGATTTTTCCACCCAGCATATCAACATAAGCCCTGGATATAGCTAATCCCAGCCCTGTACCCTGTTGACTATTTTCCTGAAGTTCTTCTCCCTGCATGAATCTTTCAAAAATAAGTTCCAATTTTCCGGGACTGATACCAGCACCGGTGTCTTTTACATAAAATTCCAGGAATCTATCCTTCTTATCATACCCGAATTCGATATTTCCCTGATCCGCAAATTTTATTGCATTTTTGATCAGATTGGTAAGAACTGCTTCAACCTTTTCTTTGTCGGTAATGATGATAGCCGCCCTGATCGGCAGTGAATTTTTGTAACTAAACATTAATCCTTTCTGCTCAGCTTCGGGTAGAAAGAAATTAAAGAGAAATTCAATCTCGTCGTTTATATTAGTTTCTGTCAGGAAGACCTCCATCTGTCCCGATTCAATTTTAGAGATGCTGATTATATCATTAATGATACTGAGCATTCGTGAGCCACTCTTCTCAATAATTCTAAGATACTTGTCATGCTCTTCACCTGTTAGTTCAGGATCTCTCAGCAGTTCTGCAAATCCCAGAATTCCATTCATCGGGGTCCGGATTTCATGACTCATATTGGCCAGGAAGGCTGATTTCAGCATGCTGCTTTCTTCGGCCAGCTCCTTTGCTTCCCGAAGCTCCTGCTCGGCATGCTTGCGGTCCGTGATATCGTTAAACAATCCATACCATAAGTTGCTCCCGTCATCCAGCAGGGTTGGCCGGGCATGACAATGACGCCAGCGTAATCCCTGCTGTGGCAGTAACACCCGAAACTCCATCTCCATCAAAGTTTGGGATTTTGCAGATTCACTGATCTTATTTACGACTATATCAAAATCTGCAGGATGGATCCTCTTGAAAATGGGAGATGCATCCGCCTTAACGTGCTCAGGAAGCACTTCGAACATCTCGTACATGCCGGCGCTGGAAATCGGAAATGCCGAGTGCCCATCAGGAAATAACTGATATTGGTAAACAACACCGGGAACCTGCTCTGTCAAGTTGTTCAGTAGTTCATAACTTTCAATAAGCTGGATTTCAGTGAGCTTGCGGTTGGTGATGTCACTGAGCACGACCCGGCATTCCGGTGTTCCTTCAGCATCCCTAAACAAGCTTGCATCTACGCTTACATAAATGGGTTTCTCCTCAATGGTTTTCAGCCGGATCTCACAAGTCTGAGGAGTTCCGGCCTGAAAAAGTTTTTTTCGGTGCAGGTAGTAAATGTCCTGGTCATCCTTGAAAATAAAGTCGGTTAATGGTTTGTTAATCAACGATCCACGATCCCGACTGAAAATCTTGGCAGCGGTGAGATTAGCTTCAGTGATCAATCCTTCCTCAGTGACGGTGATATATCCTACAGGTGCCATTTCATAAAGATCCAGGTATCGGGCCCTTAATTTATCAAGATTCAACTGGGTTAAAAGCAACTCATCGTTTTGCATTTCCAGTTCAACCTGGTGAACATATAATTCGTGGAAAACCTCGCTTATTTCCTCAACCGACATGTGCTTAATTTCATCGAGGATGATCTTATGCCTTAATGCAACAACCTTTTCGGCATGGATTCTGAGTTTGTGGTCTATTCCCGTCATGAACCGGTTATTATATATTTTCAGGGCGCTCGGTTGTCGCTATTGCATAAACCAGTCCATTCTTATCAAGAAGGGCTGTGGATGTCGTGGCGATTTTCAGAATTCTTCCATCCTTGGTCAGCCGTTCGGTTTTATAGGTTTCCGGAAAGCGGGCCAGGGTGAGGTGTTTTAACCGTTTGATCTCTTTTTCCCGGGTATCCATCGGGCTCAGGTCAGTCAGGTTCAATAACAGGGCTTCTTGTTCGCTCCAGCCGTAAATCCTTATTGCTGCCGGGTTCCAGGCCATAATCCTTCCGCTGAGGTCAAATACCATAAGGGCATCGTTGGCATCCTTGATAATCGCTCCCAACCGCCTGAGGTCAGTATCGCTCTCTAGCTGCTTTTCAGATGCCCGCTTGATTTCAGTGATTTCAACAAAAGTGATAACCGCCCCCTCGATAACATTTTCGAGCGTCCGGTAAGGGAGTATCCGCATGATGTACCACGTACCACCGGAAGTCTGAACTTCAACCTCTTTTGATACTAATGTCTCCAGAACTGCTTCTGCATCTTTTGCCATGTCGTGGTATCCGGTTAGGTTGGAAACAACATGGGCTATCGGCCTTCCTATATCACCGGGAATAAGGTTTATGATGTGTGTGACAGCAGGGGTATATCTTAAGATCCGCAAATGTTGATCGATAAAAACAGTTCCAATTCCGGTTCCGGCAAGCAGGTTGTTCATGTCATTATTTGACTGCGACAATTCAGATACCTTGTTCTGTAATTCTGCATTGACAGTCGATAATTCTTCATTGATAGACTGAAGCTCCTCTTTGGAAGTTTCCAGCTCTTCGTTAGTCGATTGCAATTCCTCATTGATAGACTGCATTTCCTCATAAGAGGATTTTAACTCTTCATTGGAGGTTTCGAGTTCCTCATTGGTAGATTGCAGGTACTCCTTCTTGGCCCGTAATTCCTCTTTTAGAGCATTAATATGCGCATCGGCATCAGCGGGAAGGTTCTGTGTGATGACTTGCTGATCTCCAACTATTGCATTAAAATCAGATGATTCTTCGAGAAGGACCAGATAAAGGTGAGATTCAGTAGGTTGAGGCAAACTTTTAACCTTCTCGCTTGATTCCGGATTAAGAACCGGTGAAATTTTGAGATTTATCAGGATTGAACTGTCGCCGCTATTAATGCGGATGCCATTGTTTTTAACTGTTTCGTTGGTTACCGCAGCTTTGTGAAGGGCAATGGAAAGTTCATTTCTTAAACCGGGTAAAGCCATCTTCAGAATATTGTTGATGCCAGATTCCCCGGGACTTAGTTCGAGGAACTTGCTTGTATGTCCGTGCAGGTATATAATGTCGCCTCTTTTATCAACCAGAATTCCGGTAGTATCGACATGTTGAAGTAGAGCTTGTTCAGCAAACTCCCGCAAAGGAACTTTCTTCTGAACAGCTTGTTTTCGGTTGGTTGGCATTGCTGTAATGTTCTTCAAAATATGGTTTGGCTGGAATCGTATGGAGGTAATTCTACTGATTCCTTTAAAATCTTCCTTACGCTGATATAACTTCGCTTTACGATCAATCGATACAAATATTTCTCCAAATTCACCGATGGTTTCCGAGCTGCCCAGAAAAAGAATTCCGTCCGGATTCAAGGCATAGTGAAACAAAGGAATGAGTTTCTTCTGCAACTCACTACTCATATATATTAATAGATTACGGCAGCTTATCAGATCGAGTTTTGAAAACGGCGGATCCTTAACCAGGTCCTGTTCCGAAAAAATCAACAAGTCGCGTATGGCTTTGCAGATGCGGTAAGTGCCATTGTCATGGCTAGGGACAAAAAAGCGTTTTAACCGTTCCGGAGAAACATCGGCAACTATATTCGACGGATAGGTCCCTGAACGCGCAACTGCGATCGCATGGCTATCAATATCCGTGGCGAATACCTGCAAATTAAAGTTCAGTTTCGAAGCATCCATATATTCCTGCAAAAGGATAGCAACGGAATAAGCTTCTTCGCCGGTGGAACAGCCTGGCACCCAAACCCTGATCATGGAACCGAAAGGTTTTTCTGCAAAAAGACCCGGAATCGCTTTCCGGGATAACTGGTCAAAGAATTCAGGGTCGCGGAAGAAACTGGTCACTCCGATAAGCAGATCTCGGAATAGCAGTGATATTTCTCCCTTATCCCTTTGCAGATGCTTAACATAGATTTCGAGTGAGCTGATCTGGTGAACTGCCATTCTTCGTTCGATCCGGCGGCTTATGGTTCCAGGTTTGTATTGCGAAAAGTCATGACCAGTATGAGCCCGCAGCAGGGCAAAGATCTCCTGAAATATAATATCTGATAATTCATTCGGTTCGTCTTGAACCAACGAAAGGGTTTTGATGGCAGAATTTACGTAGGCATGAATTTTTGCAGGCATGTCGGCAGGAGGAAGAATGAAATCAACCATTCCTGTTGCGATTGCACTTGAAGGCATTCCGTCATACTCGGCTGAATCCGGCGATTGGGCAATCACCATTCCACCTTCTCCCTTGATAATTCTCAGCCCTTGTGTTCCATCAGAACCGGTGCCCGAAAGGATTATGCCAACTGCGTTTTTCCCCTGATCCTCAGCCAGCGACCGGAAAAAAAAGTCGATCGGCAAGCGCTTATGCCGGTTGGTAAGTGGTTCTGTTAACCGTAGAATACCCATCGTCAGAAATAAATCGCGTTCAGGTGGTATGATATAAATACAATCAAGCTTAACAGGCATACCATCTTCAATCTCAAAAACCTCCATTTTTGTGAATCTCCGGATTATTTCCGCAAGCATACTTTTATGGTCGGGCGACAGATGCTGAACAAGAATGAAGGCCATCCCCGGACTCGAATAGGCAGCCATACCCATAAAAAATGCTTCAAAAGCGGCTAGACCACCAGCCGACGCACCAAGGCAAACTATCGGAAATGCTGGTGATTTGATTTTGCTGGACTTCATTCTTTCCTTAAAGGATTTGCAGTGTAAAAGATACAAAAACTTTGCATCAAACTCTTCCTCTGCTTTTAATAGGTTTTTGTTATCATTGTTTGCAAACTCAAACCCTATAATTATGAAATCGGGAGCAAGCTTTTTTGGTAAATTCCTTTTGGGAGGGATTTCTGTATTCTGCCTCACTAGCCAGGTTCAATCTCAAGTAACCGAAGGTGAAAAACATTTGCGAAATATCAGCCTCGATGGCACCACCGGTTGGAAAACCGAAAATAACCTCACCATAGCCTTTTCGCAGGTATCGCTGACCAACTGGTCGGCCGGCGGCCAGAATTCTATGTCGGTCAACGGCCGCTTCAATGGATTCTACAACTATAAAAAGGAGAGAATGGCGTGGGATAATCAGGTCGACCTGGGATATGGCCTGCTGAAACAGGGTAAAACGATCTGGCAAAAAACGGATGACAGGTTTGAAATCATGTCAAAATTAGGCTACCGCATGTCTGAATCCTTCAATTTAGCCGGACTGGCTGACTTCAAGTCGCAATTTGCTCCCGGATACAGCAAACCGGAAGGCGGAACAAGGATCAGCGACCTGTTTTCACCGGCCTATTTTTTGGGAGCTGTTGGGGTAGATTTGAAAAAGGGTGAAAATTTTACGCTGTTCGCCTCACCAATAACTACAAAAATGACTTTCGTTCTCAATGACAGTCTTTCCAATGCTGGGGCATTTGGCGTTGTGCCAGGCAAAAAATTCCGGACCGAACTCGGAGGTTATCTCAGGGTCATGTGGAAACATGACGTGGTGAAGAATGTTGGCCTGTTGACCAAGCTCGACCTTTTTTCCAATTACCTGAAAGATCCGCAATACATAGATGTTAACTGGGAAGTATTGGTCAATATGAGAATCAATAAGTATTTGTCAGTCAACATCAACACGCTCCTGATTTATGACCATGACATTATTATCGGGAAAGATACAAATGGCGATGGAACGTCTGATAGTTTCAAACCCCGTGTTCAATTTAAGGAGCTATTCGGACTGGGGCTGGCCTTTTCCCTCAAAAAGTAAACCTTAACCCTTTTTCAACTTTGCTTTTGCGTTTTCACTGTTCTCGGCTACCCTGAATTCAGTAATCCGGGTTATCAGATCGTATGGAATTGGTTTGTTCAGGGGGAACTGAACGGATCCTTTTCCACTGGTTAATCCATCTAACTCATTTTTGAAAGCCGCAATACCTGAGGAAACCGGATAAAAGCCGATGTGCTTTTTGAACGCAGCAAAATATACAAGGTTCCCATGCAAGTAAAAACAGGGCATCTGGTAACTGATTTTTTCGGTTGCCTGCGGAGCCGCTTTTCTAATCGCCGATCTTACCCTTTGCAGAATATCCTGAATCTCCGGAGGAAAGCAGGCAATATACTCATCAATGTTTTTTGGAACAGCACTGCCGGTTTGCATACCCTAATTCAATTTTTCAGTTTCAAATTTAAGCAGGTCATCCTTCTGTTTTCCAGTATTTTTGCCAAAATTAAAAACAAAACCCAGATAAATAATCCGTGGACTTCTCTGTCGTATGGTTTTCTGGTAAAGAAGCGGCGTATCGACCTCGGAATTATTTCGCAGCGTATTGAAAACATCTGAAACAGTGAGTATCAGCGAAGCCCTCTTTTTCCAGAGATCCTGGCGGATACCTATATTCATGAAGTAGGAGGGAAACATTTTACCCTGTGGGGTCAGCCTGGCTGAAACATAATTTGCATTTAGCTGGAAAACAGTTGTTTTCGTGATTTTGGTGTTTCCATTCAGTGCAACATTCCATACGAAGTTCGACCGGGCACTCGAATAACCCAGACTCGAAGCATCAATCTTATTGTAATAGGTATTGGAACTCAGATTCACCGTGGTATTTTTTCCTATTTCAGAGGAAAGGATGAGCTCCAAACCTGCTGAATTGCTTTTGGAAAGGTTTTCACGGGTGGTAAGCAGGACAGAATCGTTAATGTAACGGGTTATCTGGGTCTTTCCGTTGTAAGTGTACCGATCATACAAAGTGGCGATAAAAGTCGTTTTGCTATGCTTAAAACTGTAACCTGCCTCCAGGGAATGAATATCTTCCGGTTTTAGTAACGGGTTTCCGGCCCTGAGATTCAGCGGATCGGCATATTCGGGAAAAGGGTTCAGCTCATCACCTTCCGGGCGGTTCACCCGGTGGCTGTAGTTAAGCTGAAATTCACTCTTATCGTTTAAATGATAGGATAAATGAAGAGTGGGATAGATTTTAAAGTAATTGTTTGGGATAATGGAATCGGTGGTTATCAGGTGCGATGTGATAAATGCCTGTTCAGCGCGCAAACCTGCCACGAATCCGAATTTGCCGATGGTATGCTCAACCGTCGCGTATAGGGCATGAACATTCTGGATATACTTGAATTCATTGGATTTCGCGATATCCTTGATCCAGGTGCCTGAGAGGGAGTTGAAAAATTCACCGTAAAAATTGTTGTCGCTCGTTGCCGATTCAAGTACGTATCCGGTTTCAAGTTTTGTATTTTCAGATATGGGATTTTTATACTCGACAGTCAGCTGCGATTCTGTTCCGCTCTGCTTGATCAGGGTATTATCGAGTGACTGCATCGTAGTGGGAAAGCGGTAATAAGTGGTGTAATGATTGTCCTCCACCTCATCCGATCTTGAATGGGTAAAGTCGATGTTCAGCTCATGGTCCTCGGCAAATACGTGCTGATAAGTGGCCGTATACTCACGATCTTCCTCGAATTCAGGGTCGCGGCGAAACCGGTTGTAATCCGACGTCGTTACACCCGTGCCATCGGAAATCAGGTTGGAATTCATTTCATTACGTATGAAACTGCGGTAATTAAAACTCCCTGATACACCAAATGAGTTTTTCTTATTCAGATTAAAATCAACCCCGCCACGGATGATGTGTGACAAGGGACGGGAGGTATCGGAATCGATTTGCCTCGTGGTGCCAAGGATATTAGACAAACTATCCCTGCGTTGTCGGAAATCGTTCGTCAGGCGCACTCTTTCATCCTGCCTGATGCTGTAGCTTCCGAAAAAGTTGAATTTTCCAGTGTTATAGTTAGTGGTAATGCTGGCATTCTCGCGCCAGTTATTTCCTGCATTTGCGATAATAGTTCCGTTAAAACCAGTGTCTTTATTCTTCTTTAGAATGATATTGATGATCCCGGATGTGCCGTCGGGCTTGAATTTTGCCGACGGATTGGTGATAATTTCGATTTTCTCAATGGTGTTTGCCGGCATTTGTTGTAATACGGCAGCACGGTTGGCTCCCATGAGGCTCGATGGGCGCCCGTTTATCAGAATCAGAACATTCTCCGATCCGCGTAAACTTACATTACCTTCTATATCAACCTGCAGTGAGGGAATATGCTGCATCAACTCACTCACCGATCCGGAAGTTGTCATAACATCCTTGCCGACATTGAAAGTTTTTCGATCGATGGAATTCACGAAAGTTGATTTTTCTCCAACCACTTCAACACTGTTCAACTCCTTTACAGATACTTCAAGTGTAAGCTCCCCAAGATCAATTGCCTTGTGCTGTAGATCGATCGTAAAGGAGGGGCTTGATTTTTTTAAATAACCGATAAAACTGAAACTGATATAATACTCACCATCAGCAATATTATCAATCCTGAATTTTCCTTTGGCATCAGTAACCGTTCCGTCGACCAGCTTGTCATCCGCACTTCGCAAGAGTGATATGGTAGCCGACTCAACTGGCATTTTTGTCTGGCTGTCGAAGATTTTGCCGGAAACGGTACCGGTTTTATTGCTCTGGCTCTGCAACGAAAGGATTGAACCCGCTGATAGCAGTAGGATTAATAAGTGCCTGATCATTAGTGATTTATTTTATTTTTATTGACAATACTAACAATACCAAAAAAGAGCCCGAGGGCTCTCTTTTGGTCTGATGGTTTTGTGACTGACCTGAAACTTTATTCTTTTTCTTCTTTCACGTCTGCCTTCTTGATTACTTTTCCCTGAGGATCAATAACCACTTCGATTTTTGCTTTATCCTTCGAAAGCAGAAATTCAAAAGACTTTCCTTTTGGAGTTTCTACCGAAACCATTTCGCCGGTTTTGTAGCCTGCAAACTGGCTTTCAATGGTTTTCAGAACTTCGGCCGGGACATCAGTTTTTGCAAGAGTTAATTCGGTTTCCTGCCACTCACCTTTAGCATTAAAATTAGCGGAGGCATCTTTCCCGTTCAATTTGAATTCAGCCTCATATACTACAACTGCAGGTTTTCCTTCCTTTTCTTCTCCCCATTTTACGGTTTGTGCGGTCGGGAACTTTTTTGCCAGGGCTGTTTTTGCAGCTTCCGGAACGTTAACCTGTCCGTTGGCTCCAACGCTCACAGCTGCAACCAGCATCGAAAAAATAAATAGATTCTTCATGGTTGTGATCTTTTATAATTTGTCTTGCAAATATCTATACTAAATCTGTAGCAATCCTGTAGGGACAGAAATAGAAATTCCGCCTTGTATTATTTTAAAATTGCATGCATATTGCCTTGTAAAAATGCAAAATGATTAAAGGAGTATTGTTCGATATGGATGGCGTATTGCTGGATTCGGAAGAGTTCATGTGCGAATCTGCTATCCGCATGTTTTCTGAAAAGGGTTTGACAGTCACAAAAAAAGATTTTGAGCCCTTTGTCGGAATGGGCGAAAACCGCTACCTCGGTGGTGTCGCAGAACAATACGGATGTGAATTTAACCTCGATATTGATAAGGCAAGAGCCTATGAAATCTATGCTGAAATAACGAAAGGAAAGCTCGTCCCGCTGCCCGGAGTTCACGATTTTATCAGGCGCTGCAAAAATAAATCCTTGAAACTGGCGGTGGCTACCAGTGCCGATAAGGTGAAAATGGAAATCAACCTGAAGGCGCTCGCACTTCCCGACAATGCATTAGATCTCACCGTTAACGGGCTCGAGGTGGAACGTAAAAAGCCATTCCCTGATATTTATCTGGAAGCCGCGCGCAGGCTAGGACTGAAACCCGAAGAGTGCCTGGTGGTGGAGGATGCCCTCAGCGGCATCGATTCAGCAAGGGCGGCGGGCTGCAAATGCCTGGCACTGGCCACCAGCTTTCCTGCAGATAGGCTCATGCACGCTGATTGGGTTTCCAAAACCCTGGCGGATGCTCCCGAAGCTTCCATAAATTGGTAGGCTTTCAAAACCATTTTGGTCAAAAAATGTTCTATTCGTTTTCGTAAAAAACTATCTTTGGTCAACAAGTAATAATTTAAAACAGATGGCCATCATTCTGATTGTTGCTAAACCAATAGTATTCTGGCCTTTCCTAATTTATGCCGCAGCCGTTCTGGTACTTGTGGGTATTATGATCGGCCTTTCGTGGGTACTGGGTGAAAGGCATAAGGAAAAGATGACCGATGAACCTTACGAATCAGGAATCCCCCCAACAGGAAATGCCCGCCTGAGGTTCTCCTCACATTTTTATCTGATCGCCATATTTTTTGTCATCTTCGATCTTGATGCCGTATTTATCATGTCGTGGGCAGTATCTTTCAGGGAACTCGGGGTTCCAGGATATCTGGGAATACTTGTTTTCATTGGGATATTGATTGTGGTGCTGGTATACGAAATCGGTATTAAGGCACTGGATTTCGGCCCGCAGGGGAAACGTATTCTCCGAAATAAAAACAGACTCAAGAAATGAACTATACTCTGCATAAACCAACCGATCCGCAATCTATGGCCCTGTCGCCCGACATCGATGAGGTTATCAGGAAATCTGTCCTGTTCAGCCGTCTCGATGATATGGTGGCTTGGGGCAGGAAAAACTCGATCTGGCCTTTCGCTTTTGGATTATCGTGCTGTTTTGTAGAGATGGCAACGGCGATTACCAGCCGATACGATATTGCACGGTTTGGCGGAGAAGTCATCCGGGGAACTCCGCGAGAAGCTGATCTGATGATCGTTGCCGGTACTGTATTCATAAAAATGGCCCCGATCATTAAAAGGCTTCATGAACAGATGATGGCTCCAAAATGGGTGATCTCCATGGGCTCCTGTGCCAATTCGGGCGGAATGTTTGATATCTACAGCGTGGTTCAGGGAGTCGATAAAATACTTCCTGTCGATGTATATGTTTCCGGTTGCCCGCCGCGTCCGGATGCCTTTCTCGAAGGCCTTCTGCTACTGCGTGATTCCATCGGCAAAGAGGAAAGACCACTCAGTTGGGTGATCGGCCCTCAGGGAATTACACAGCAGGAAAAAGTTGTTGTGAGAGACTTGAAAAACGCCGAGCGTATGAAGATGGGCGATATCAGAACCATGAATTCAATCTGAACAAATTATGAATGGCGATCAATCCCCGTTAACAGAAATAAAAGCCCGATTCGGTGAATCAATCATCCTCGCTGTGCAAACCACGGCCGACGAAACGCTCACCCTCTGGACCGGCAATAATCATATCAAGGAGCTGCTGATATTTCTGAAATGTGAGTTGATTCAACCCTACCAGATGCTTTTTGACCTTACCGCCATCGATGAGCGCAGGAGGTTAAAAAGGCCCGGTCAGCCATACAGCGACTTTACTATCGTTTACCACCTCACCTCTTTCGGTAGAAATGAGGATA
Source organism: uncultured Bacteroidota bacterium (assembly GCA_903851365.1). GTDB lineage: Bacteria > Bacteroidota > Bacteroidia > Bacteroidales > UBA12481 > UBA12481. The sequence goes on along the minus strand of CAINOB010000010.1, from coordinate 7,354 downwards.
TCAGGATAAAAGTTCCACTGATTGGCGAATATCCTGAAACCGGCACTATAACCGATATATGGCCATCGGCCAACTGGTACGAGCGTGAAGTGTTCGACCTATTTGGGATTAAATTTGCAGGACATCCCTGTTTGAGACGCATCCTGCTGCCAAAATCCTGGAACGGCCATCCATTGAGGAAAGAATATCCAGCCCGCGCAACCGAAGCCGGTCCTTTTGTACTGGATGAACAGATGCGGGAAATTGCTGATCATGACCTGAAGTTTGATCCGGCAGAGTGGGGACTGGAAACGCATACGGAGGAAACGGATTTCATGTTCCTGAACCTCGGCCCGCAACACCCGGGAACTCATGGTTTATTGCGGTTGATCCTGCAGCTCGATGGCGAAGATATCGTGGATATTGTTCCTGATATCGGCTTTCACCACCGTGGTGCTGAAAAGATGGGCGAACGGCAGTCGTGGCACTCCTATATCCCTTATACCGACCGGATTGATTATCTGGGTGGAGTAATGAATAACCTTCCTTATCTACTGTCAGTCGAAAAGCTTGCCGGCATTGTTGTTCCCGACCGGGCCAATTATATCCGGATTATGATGAGCGAGTTTTTCAGGATTGCCAGCCACCTGGTTTGGTTCGGAACCTATGCCCAGGATCTTGGCCAGATGTCGCCGGTATTTTTTGCCTTTAATGACAGAGAGAAAATTCTTGATATCGTTGGTGCTGTGACAGGTGGTCGGATGCATCCCTCCTGGTTCAGGATCGGCGGTGTGGCTCACGATCTGCCAGACGGCTGGAAAAAAATGGCACAGGATTTTGTCAATTTCTTCCCGAAACGAATCAGGGAATATGAAAAAGTAACGATCAACAACAGGATATTTAAGGAAAGAACGGTTGGGATCGGAGTATATACTGCCAATGAAGCTATCGAATGGGGAATAACCGGGCCCGGGTTGCGCTCAACAGGTGTTAGCTGGGATTACCGGAAGCAGAGACCCTATTCAGGTTTCGAAAATTTTGAATTCGATATCCCGGTAGGGAAAAATGGTGATTGCTATGACCGGTCGCTCGTTCGCATGGAAGAGATGCGGCAGAGCCTGCGGATCATTCAGCAATGCATCGATCATATGCCCGAAGGTTCGTATAAGTCGCTGCATCCGCTTACCACACCCCCGCTTAAAGAAAGAACGATGAAGGATATCGAGACCCTGATCACCCATTTTCTGGGCGTTACCTGGGGTCCGGTTATTCCTTCGGGTGAAGCCATGGTGCCGGTGGAAGCATCAAAAGGATGCAATGCATATTATATGATCAGTGATGGCGGCACTTCTTCGTACCGCTCACGGATACGCACTCCATCGTTCCCACATATCCAGATGATTCCGATGATTAGCAAGGGTTATACCATTCCCGATCTGATGTCGATTCTGGGGGCGACGGATTTTGTTCTTGCAGATCTGGACAGATAAAAGAAAAAACTATGCTGAGTAACCACGAGAGAGAAGAGATATTGGAGGAGACAAGGCTTTATCCTTATCCGGGCGCAGCCTGCATTGATGCGTTGAAGATTGTTCAGCATCACCGGGGATGGATCTCTGATGAAGCTATCGAAGATATTGCGGCAGAGTTGGAACTTTCGGCTGCGGAGGTGGATAGCGTAGCCACTTTTTATACCAGGATATATCGCAAGCCGGTTGGGCGAAATGTGATCCTGGTTTGCGACAGCCCGACCTGCATGATCATGGGCTCCGAATCGGTTTATCAATATATCTCTGATAAGCTTTCCATCCGTTTTGGCGAGACCTCTGCCGACGACCGCTTTACGCTTTTGCCCATCACCTGTCTGGGGGATTGCGACCATGCCCCGGCGCTGATGATCAATGATGATTTGCATAATAACCTCACTCTGGGCCATATTGATGAAATACTCGAAAAATACCGGTAGCTGATTATGGAAACCCCATTAACACAACATATACAACCCGGCAGAGGCCCATTATCCCTGAAGGAATTTGAGAATGCCGGAGGCTTTAAGGGTTTGCATAAAGCTCTCAGAGAGATGAAGCCTGCCGATGTTATTTTTACTGTTAAAGGATCCAACCTGATGGGCCGCGGCGGTGCCGGTTTTCCAACCGGCGTGAAATGGGGCCTGGTTCCGCAGGAAGCCGCCGGATCAGGAATGAAATATCTGATTGCCAATGCCGATGAGATGGAACCCGGGACCTTCAAGGACAGGTATCTTTTGGAAGGAAACCCGCACCAACTGATCGCCGGGATGATCATTGCTGCTTATGCCATCCAGGCGCAGAAGGCATACATTTTTATTCGCTGGGCCTATAAAAAAGCAGAAGCGATACTCCGGAAAGCCATTGCTGAAGCTTATGAAGCAGGATATCTGGGGGAAAATATTCTTGGAACCGGATTTAATCTTGACCTGTATGTTCATAGCAGTGCCGGCCGGTACATCTGCGGAGAAGAATCGGCCCTTATAAATTCACTGGAGGGTAAAAGGGGTATTCCACGAGCCAAACCTCCTTTCCCGGCTACCAGTGGTCTGTTTGGACAGCCATCGGTGGTGAATAACGTTGAAACACTAAGCTGGATAAGTCATATAATCGAGAATGGACCACAGTGGTTCCTTGACCTCAGTGCCACAGGTGAAGGGGGCACCAAGCTTTACGGGGTGAGCGGCAGAGTGAAAAACCCTGGGTTGTGGGAGCTGCCGATGGGCACCACGGTGCGTGAAATAATTGAAGGTTACGCAGGAGGAATGCAGGATGGATATAAACTCCGGGGTATCATCCCGGGTGGTGCATCCACGGATTTTCTGGTAGAATCGCATTTGGATATACCAATGGATTATGCCTCTGTCAGATCGGCCGGAAGCCGGTTGGGTACCGGCACCATGATTATCCTCGACGATAAAACCTGTCCCGTGAAATTTGTGCATAACCTGATAAAATTCTTTGCTGATGAGAGCTGCGGATGGTGTACGCCCTGTCGTGAAGGGCTTCCCTGGGCGCAGAAAATCCTGGAATCATTTGAGCAGGGAACCGCACAACCTGAGGATATCGGAATACTGGAACATCTTACCCGCTACATGGGTCCGGGAAATACTTTTTGTGCCCATGCGCCAGGCGCTATGGAGCCCCTTCAGAGCGGTCTGAAATATTTCCGCGATGATTTTGACAGGCATATTAATGAAAAACGCTGCCCCTGGAGGTGACTATGGCCAAAATACAGATAGACGGAACATTTTATGAGGTGAAATCAGAGAAAAACCTGCTGGACAACTGTCTGGCACTGGGTTTTGACATACCCTATTTCTGCTTTCATCCGGCCATGGGATCGATAGGAGCCTGCCGCCTCTGTGCAGTGAAAAAGTTTGCCAATGCCGATGACAAAAGGGGGCGTATCGTAATGTCGTGCATGGAACCCGTGGTCGAAGGGATGATTATTTCTACGGATGATCCTGATGTTAAGGCATTCAGGGAATCTATTCTCGAGGGCCTGATGGCGAATCACCCGCACGACTGCCCCGTATGCGACGAGGGGGGTGAGTGCCATCTGCAGGATATGACCGTGATGACAGGGCATAATTATCGGCGCTACACCTTTAAAAAACGTACCCACAACAATCAATACCTCGGACCCTACATAAAGCATGAAATGAACCGGTGCATCCAGTGCTACCGATGCGTGAGGTTCTATCGGAATTATGCAGGAGGCAAGGATCTGAATGTTTTCGGATCAGGTAACCGCGTATATTTTGGCCGCCAGCAAGATGGTGCCCTGGAGAGTGAATTCAGCGGTAACCTGGTGGAGGTGTGCCCAACCGGGGTGTTTACCGATAAGATTTTCAATAAACATTATGCCCGTAAATGGGATCTTGCCCATACTCCATCGGTTTGCCAGCAATGCAGCCTCGGTTGCAATATCATTGTGAGTGAACGCTATGGAATGATAAGAAGAGTGATGAACCGATATAACGGATCGGTAAACGGGTATTTTATCTGCGACCGCGGCAGGTTCGGTCATGAATTTATCAATAGTCCCGACAGGATAAAAAAGGTCCACCTGAGGGCATCCAAGGCAAGTGAGCTGCTGGAGGTGGATGAAAGTTGTACGCTATCTGACTTTATGGGTAAAAAGGTAATAGGTATTGGTTCACCTGGCGCTTCACTCGAGTCGAACTTTGCCCTGCTCAACCTGGTAGGAAAAGAGAATTTTTCGCATGGAATTTCCGAAGCTGAACATAAATTGACTAACCAGTCAATCCGGCTGTTGCAAAGCAGGAAGGTTTATTCCCCTTCGCTCAAAGAGATTGAGAAGAGCGATGCTATATTGGTACTGGGTGAAGATATTGCCAAAACCGCACCAATGATGGCCCTTGCAGTAAGGCAGGCAGCCAGGTCAGAATCCATCAAACTGGGAGAAAAGCTGGGAATTCCTGAATGGAATGACTACGCTGTGCGAGAGCTGGATCAGAATCATCAGGGACCGGATTTTATTGTAACCCCATCTGCCACAAAAATCCACGAACTGGTCGAAATGGCCGGTCAGGCTTTCGCCAAAGCCGAAAATCCATTGATTATTACAGGAATCTCAGGCGGTAATGAGGATATTCTCGACGCATGTTCAACTATTGCCGATGCCCTGAAAAAGCAGGGGAAAAAATTGTCGGTCAGCATAGTATTTCCGGAATGCAACAGTGTTGGGTTGGCGCTGCTCGACGGACTTACACTGGAGGAGACAGAAGAGAGGATAGACGGAAGACAAAAGGCGGAAGAAAAGATAGACACGGTAATAATTTTGGAGAATGATTTATACAAAAGGGCTTCAAAAGAGCGAATCGATGCAATGCTAAAGAAATGCAGGCAGGTCATTGTGATTGATCATCTTATGAATGAAACTGCCAGGCAGGCGGATGTATTATTACCTGCCGCAGCCTTTGCCGAATCAGCAGGTACGGTGGTCAATAATGAAGGCCGGGCCCAGCGATTTTACAGTGCTGTTCCGTTGACCGGGCAATTGAAACCGGGTTGGAGCTGGTGCAATGATCAATGGGAAAACCTTGATCAGGTAGTGAATGCCCTTGTCGATGCCTATCCGGTTTTTTCTGCCATTAAAAACCAGATGCCGGATGCGGATTTCAGGTGCTCAAATGAAAAAATAGCCAGGCAAACCATGCGGTCCAGCGGTCGCACTGCAATGAATGCAAACATATCGGTGAGCGAACCCAAACCGCCGCAGGATAATGATTCTCCATTGGCTTTCAGCATGGAAGGGTATAAAGGTTCACCGCCATCCGGGCTGATTCCTTATTATTGGTCGTCGGGGTGGAATTCCGTACAGGCAACCAATAAATACCTCGATGAGCCGGACGGTCATGTCCGGAACGGAGGTGATCCGGGTGTCAGGCTGTTTGATGATATTGATAAAGAATGATATTGATATGAAGTACGTATTTATTATCGCCGGAGTAATGATAGTGGTGCTCACCATTGCCGCAGGCCTGATATATGTCGAGCGCCGGCTGCTTGCCCTGTTTCAGGACCGGCGTGGCCCGAACAGGGTTGGACCTTTCGGCGTATTTCAGGTGGTGGCCGACATGATAAAGATATTTTTCAAGGAGGACTGGGTGCCGCCATTTGCCGATAAGGCAGTATTCATCATGGCCCCCGGAATTCTGATCACCTCAATTTTCCTGACTTTCGCGGTGATTCCATTTACCGACAAGTTTCTGGTCCTCGATTCAAATATCGGACTGCTTTTCTTTCTGGGAAACTCATCGCTCGGGGTTTACAGCGTGGTGCTGGGCGGATGGGCCTCTAATAATAAATATTCACTGCTCGGAGCTATCAGGGCCTCGGCCCAGATGCTCACCTACGAAGTATTCATGGGGTTATCCCTGGTGGGGGTTGTGATGATGGCCGACAGTTTCAGCTTGCGCGAAATTGTTGAAGTTCAGAAAAATGGTTGGTTTGTATTTCCCCAGTTTCTTGGTTTTATGACATTTTTTATCGCCGGCATAGCGGAGACCCATCGCGCACCTTTTGATATTCCCGAGGCTGATGGAGAACTGGTTGCCGGATATCATTCGGAATATTCAGGTATGAAATTCGGGATGTTCTTTGTTGGAGAATATATGGGGGTCACCATGATTTCGGCCCTCATCACCACCTTGTTTTTTGGCGGATGGCTCGGTCCGGCCTTTCTCCCACCTGCCTTCTGGTTCTTTTTTAAGACAGGAATATTTATCTGCCTGTTTATCCTGATACGTGCTTCGCTGCCGAGGCCCCGCTACGACCAGCTGATGGAAGCCGGCTGGAAAGTGCTTCTGCCATTGGTGCTGCTTAATATTCTGGCAACCGGGGCAATATTACTTTTAAAACATACTACCTGATAATAAACGGAAATGCTAAGCCTGATAAGAAGCATATTTTACACATTCCTGCATGCTTTTCATAAGCGAGAAACACAGGATTATCCTGAAAAAATGCCGTACCTCCCACCGAGATACAGGGGAAGGATTATCCTTTCCCGTGATCCCGATGGTAAGGAAAGATGTGTGGCCTGCAACCTTTGCGCGGCAGTTTGCCCTGTCGACTGCATTTCCCTGCAAGCTGCGGAAGGCGATGATGGAAGAAGATATCCTGAGTTTTTCAGAATCAATTTTTCGAGATGCATCTACTGCGGCTTATGTGAGGAGGCATGTCCTACCTATGCCATACAGCTGATTCCCGATTTTGAAATGGCCGACTACAACCGTCAGAATATGGTGTATGAAAAGGAACATCTGCTGATCAGCGGTCAGGGAAAATATCATGGCTTCAATTTTTATAAGGAAGCCGGAGTGAATATGGGTGTCAAGGCCACCGGCGGAGGTGAAAATGAAAATCAACCAGTCGACCTGAAAAGTCTGATACACTGATAATGAATAGCTGAATCAATAAGAGAATCTATCTGAATGAATACAATATTCTATATCACGGCGGCAGTAGCGATCATTTCTTCACTGCTGGCCATTACAAACAAGAATCCGATTCATGCCCTCCTGTATCTTATTCTGTCGCTCCTGTCGATATCGGTTATTTTTTATACGCTGGGAGCTCCATTCATTGCTGCACTTGAAGTTATTGTATACGCAGGAGCAATCATGGTTCTCTTTATTTTCGTGGTTATGATGCTTAATGTGGGACTGCAGGAGGAACAGGAGAATAAATGGCTGACTCCGCAAATGTTTTTGATCCCTTCGATCCTTGCCGCCGCTTGTCCTGGAGCTGCGGATTAAAGACCGCCAGGACTTCGTAGCGAGGTTGCAGCACCTTGAGCGCCCGGAGAATGCGTCCCA
>CAINOB010000009.1 GCA_903851365.1 uncultured Bacteroidota bacterium | reverse complement strand
CAAGCTTTGCAACTTTGGTGGTATTATTGACAAAGAAACGAATGTTGAAATAAGTTTCGAGATTGATGAAGAAATCTTTCAGGGATATTCTTGGAACATGGTAGTTGAGAAATATTTTCAATTTATCATAGCTGAAATAACCGGTGGGTCCGGTATTGCAGTCAACCAGGTTGTAGAGAATGAGGGCGTTATAATCAGGGTCGGAAGAAAAGAATGAATCGTCAAGTTCAAACTGCAAATACTCAAATAATTTATCCAGGACATACCTGAGAAAGAGCATTGGTACAATTACAGTCCTGTCATATGGCTGAGCGCTTGGGGTGAAATAGTACATGGTGCCGTAATCATAGTAATTGAAATACTGCAATTGCGGCTCCGGTGGAAGTTCATCGAAATAGGATTTGTTAAGAAGCATTGGGAAAGCGAGATTTCGCTCGGGATAAAACTTGTTTTTGCAAGAATTTATCCAATCCATTTTGAGCGTTTCACCGGTCCATGACATGGTACCAAAATCAACATCCTGAAGGCTCTGATTTTTTAGTTTATAATAGAAATCGCCTTTATTCAAGTAGAGCGTGGCTTCATAGAAGTCAGTCTGAGCCTTGGTAATACGCAAAATACCTTCAAGCAAAAGCAGATCGTTATAAAATAATGAAGCGTCATATTCCTCATAGGGATCGCCTGAATTTTCCACCCTGTGTTTAAAACCAAGCGTAGAGAGGTTTAAGGGTGTTACCGGGATCTTGAATGGATAGGTATAATCACCGACGGTATTGAAAATCGGCGATGAAAATTTCAAGGTGATTGAAAAATCCTGGCTTAAATCAAGCGAAGTTCCGTTAACGACAAGTGAGAGCATATCAGCCTATTTTAGTATTCTTTTCAATATCAGTCATGATTTTGGAAGCATCGCGGATATCATCGTAAACGACAAATGTTCTGACACCTTCCCTGGCGTGTGCATTGAATTCACTGAGCGCTGCAAGTAATCCCTGCTCGTATATTGGCTGAGTTTGCTGGGCGGGGATTGATGCAGTAGAATTCTGTGGATAATTGCCGGCGGCCCTTTGCGGCACCCTTGCAAAATTGATCGCATCAATAACATGAGGGTAGTTGACCATCAGGTTCCTGGTCGTTTTGGGATCAATGACAATCTCCTGGCCAGTCTCACTGATCAGTGTCGGCGAGGCATACAATCCGGTCTGTGGAGAATCAACAAACGGAACATCACGGTAGAGTTTATTATCATCCTGGCCTATTACCGAATAGCGGCCCCTGGCAGCTTCCGGTACCTTCTGGCTCAGGATGTACCCGATCTGAATGGCACCAAGGGCGGCAGTAATGATGCTGAGCACGATCCCGACTCCGGGACCGGCGCTCAGTGCAGATGCAACCGCCGTGGCAACGCTGATTAGGGCATTGAAGAGTGCAACCTCTTTGCTGCGAACAGCCTGATCATGCTCCATCTTCTTGCGTTTCTTGTCCAGCTCCTTATCCATTTTATCAACCTTCGAATCATACTGGGCTTTGGTGATGAGATTTGCATCAAGCTGCGCCTGAAGGTTTGATCTCTTCTTGTCGTTGGCCTGTTCATCCTGCTTTAGCTGCTGGTTTTCGGTATCGGTTTGCATCGAGAAGATGGCCGCAAGTCCATCGACAGCGCCTTTTGCCAGGGAAATTGCATTATCGGCAACTTTTAAGGCAGTCTCCCTTGAAAGTTGAATTTGTTTGGCCGCGACTTCTTCAGCCATCTGTTGTTTGATTTCGGCTGTGCGGGCTTCATCCTTAATGTTATCCTCAAGAATCTTGCGGTACTTTGCATCGACCTCAAGCTTTATTTTGACTTGTTTTTCTGCCAGGTCGATATCCGATTTGAGGCGCAGACTCTTTAGCTGCTCCTGGTAATCGAAAAGATTCTTGTCATCATTATCCTTATGCTTGGCTACGACATTCGTGCCTTTCTGGGCGAATGTATCCTTGATGGTTTGTTTCTGCTGTTCTGTTGCCTTGGTGACCGAAAGCGTATATTCCATCTCCAACTGAAGGGAATCAAGAACTGCCCGTAAGTACTCATCAGAATTCTTGTCCAGGGATTCCATTTTTGCATCCGCTTTTTCCTTTTCGATTTTATACTGGGACTGGATTTCCTTTTCAGCATATTTGAGACGAATTTCGTCCTGCTTATCAATGAGCTGATCTGTGAGAACTCGTCTGAGTTCGACTTCATCGGCAGAGTTGCCCTTAATTTTGTCAAGACGCTCACCAAGTTTTTCTTCTTCAATGGCCAGTTCCCTCTCCATTTCTCCTTCGGTGACAGCTGCTCTTGCCTGGGCCAGTTGTTTTTTAATGTCGAGAAGATAATCAGCCTGTTTCTTTGCTCTGGATTCAACATCCGCCGGAGTCCCGGTGGATGGATCTGATTTGTCGAACGACTGAATCTTTTTATTCAGGTCCTTTATCTTTCCCTGGACGCGAATAAAATCTTCGCTACCGGCAACAGCGGTCTTCAGCGCAACCTGGTATTTTGAAAGTTTCGCTTCCAGGTTGTCGAGCGATTCTCCGACGATTTTATCACCGATGCTTTCTGCATTCAGGACATCACTCAGGGATTGTTTTGCATCCTTGAATTGTGAGATTTTGTCCTGTAGTTTATTGATCCCTTCATCATAAGGTTTTGTCGCTTCGGTGCGGTTCTCCTGGGCATCAATGGCATTGTCAGTGGCAGCCATTGCAGCTCCAACCGGACCGGCGCCACCTTTTACCGTGTTCCAAACCCTTTGCAGAATCGTTGGTTTTGCCGCTGACTCTCCAATCGCTTTCTGTTTTGTTTGCATCAAAAGCAGTTCTGCTTCTGCCTGACCAATGGTCAGGTCGATCTTTTCCTGAAGATCCTTTTTCTCCTGGACGGAAAGTAGGTTGAGATTTCTGACGGTTCCGGCCACTTTTTCGTAAGCATCTTCGAGCTTCTTATTGGCCTCGGCCAGTAAAACAGTGGTTGAAGCTTTTAATTTCTCCAGGGCAATTGCCTGGCTATTGTACGTTTCGTATGTCTTGATCCCTGCAACCAAGGCGGTAATAGCAGCAATAACCAGTCCTATCGGGTTCGCTGCCATGGCAGCATTCCATAGCCACTGGGCAGTTGTCGCCAGCTTGGTGGCGATCGTGCCATTTCCTTTCCAAATGGCAAGAAGCTGTTCTTTGACGATGAGGTATTCAAGAACAACGGCATCTTTCATTTTCAGCAGGATTCCTTCCTTTAATGTCAGGTTATTCAAAATTGCAACCTGGATTGATCTTGTCTGAGCAGCAATGTAAACGCCAATAGCACCGGTTAAAATTATAAGTTGTATCCGGTACTTGTCGATCCACTGGGGCAGTACCTTGAGCCATGCCACCAGGTTTACTACTGCTCCGACCATTGTTTTCAAGAACTCTGTGACGCTGGGCATAGTTATCAGCCGATAAAACTCTTTCCCAAGTTTATCCAGGGTGGCGCCCAGGGTGGTGTTCTTGTCGTTGAACTGCCTTAGAATTTCATCGGTACCTTGTAAAGACTTGCCTGCCAGGAGGACTTTCTGTTGGAGCATGGCAGTATTATTTCCCAGCTTAGCGAAGACCTCAGAAGCGCCTGCCCCGGAAATTTCCAGTTCCCGGATCAGTTTCCCCAATACTGTTGCACCCTCACCGCCTCTCTTCGATCCTTCGACAACTTTCACAAATGCTTCATACAGATTTGTATTTACCAGCGTGGTAAAGTCTTTCAACGGAATTCCGGCCACCTTGGCGAAGTCGGCGGTGTTGTATGTCATCTTCATCAGGATCTTCGTCATTGCTGTTCCGCCTCTTTCGGTGGAAACTGCAAGCTCCTGGAGTGTGGCAGAAATGCCCATCACTTCAGCAGAGGATAATCCAAGTGACATGCCTACCCCTCCAATTCTGTTTGAAAGATCGACCAGTACCGGCGCCGTGGCGAATCCGTCTGCTCCCAGAACATTGATCGCATTGCCCAAACGGAGCATATCATCAGAAACCGCAGAGGTCTTCATGTCCGTCAGAACATTTCTGAGGGTTCCCATTTGAGTTGCGACTTCACTGGCCCCTCCCTGAATTTCTGCACCAAGAGCGACATTAAGTTTATCTATTGAATCGACAAACGGAAGGATATCTTTCTGAGCAATGCCAAGCTGACCGGCAACCACAGCCATTTCGCGAAGGTCGCTGCGGGATGTCCGGGTATCGATCTTGCCCAGTTCTGAATTCAGTTTCTTGACTTCATCAATCGTTAGTTTGGTTGTTTTGCGAATATCTGCCAGAGAATCCTCCAGTTTTGCATTTCCAGTGATCAAACCCCAGGCTGCAGCCCCGATCGCAATAATGCCAATGGAAATCATCTGAAGAACCTGCTGGTATTTGTTGGCCTGATCAGCCAGTTTTGAAAAAGCGCCTCCGGTTTGGTTTATTTCTCCCCTAAGATCTTTTAGTCTGCCGTTTACTTTTTGGAACTCACGTTCTTTATCGCCAAAATCCTTTGAGTTTATATTCAGTTGGCGGAGTTCTGCATTCAGTTTTCTGGCTTCAGCCTCCAGCTGTTTGAGTGTGGCATTGGCTTTTTCACCGTTAAAAATGACGGTGGCTGTGGAAGTTTCGTTTTTAGCCATTGTTGATTGATTTATCGGATACATTCTCGGTGATAGCGATCACACCTCTGTGGCCATACTCTTTGGCAAATATTTCGCTCAGCTTCATCACCTCGGCATGAAAGGTCTTGGAGTACCATTTCTTTGGTCTCCTTCGGTTGCCAAGCATTTTCCCGGAAAGTCTACGAGATGTGGCAGATTCTTTTACATCCCCAATTTTGACACCTCTGCCGACTCCCATATCGACAAAGCGACCGTAATACTCGAAAAGCAGGGTGATTTTCAGCACATTTCCTTGTGCTGATGCCAGAACATTGTACTGAAAGCTTTGGAGAAGTGCACCGGAATTGCCAACCTTATTAATGGCGAGCTTCTTTTTCCATTTGATAATGGTGATCTTAGCCCAGGCCTGGGCTATTTCACGTTCAGAAAGTCTGGATTGAGGTGTTAGCATTGAGCAAAGAAAAGCTCAATGCTCTATATGGTAAAGGACAAAAAAATGTCAATAATCATTTGACTTTCATTATCGATTCCAATTGAAGCGGATATTTAAAGATATTCAGGAAAGTGTATCTGTATAATCTCACTGATCACTTCTGGAGTCAAGGGTTTATATCTAAAACATTCACTTTCTAACATGGTTTCTGCTTTTATCTTATCGGAAGGGTTTAAAGATGTAGTCAGCATGATGATGACTATTTTACCTTTTTGTACCTCCTCAAGTTTGTTGTATTCTTCAAGAAATTGCCATCCGTCCATGACCGGCATGTTGATATCAAGAAGAATTAATTCAGGCTGACAATACGAGCTTTCCGGTTTCTCCCATTTCCCTTTTTTGACGAGAAAATTAAGCGCTTCTTCTCCATTCTCTGCAATTTCTATGTGGTTGGTTATATCGGCTTTTTGAATAATCCTTTTGTGCAGAAAATTATCAGTTGCACTATCATCCACGAGTAACACACAATTCAGTTTCTTTTTCATATTATCATGAATTAGATTTTAGGTATTTGGCATTAGCAATATATAACTCATCAATTCATCAACTTGAAACAGGAATGGTAAACATGAAGGTCGAACAACTATTTTCAATGGATTCTACCCAGATTTCACCTCCATGCAATTCCACTATTTTTTTACACTGTGCAAGACCAATACCGATTCCTTCATAGTCATCGCGTTTAACCATCCGCTTGAAGATCATAAAAACATTCTCCCGGTCTCTTTCTTTAATACCCATGCCATTGTCTTGAACAGCAAACTTCCATTTCTGGTCAAGAAGTTCTACTGAAATTTTTATTTCAGGAGGAATGTCCTTCTTCCGGAATTTGATCGCATTTATAATCAGGTGCCGGAAAAGGAGCCTCAATTCTGTTGCATAGCCCTTTATTGCAGGCAGATCCTCCGTGGTTATTATTGCATCACTTTCTATTATGGAATCGGTCAAATCATCAAGAACTTCCCCGACAAGTTTATTGCAGTCAACATCGGTCTTGTCACTATCTTTCCCCAATAGTGAGTAATCGAGTAAGGACTTTAACAACAACCTCATCCGGGTTGCAGAGTTAGAGATAAGATCAATGCTTTTATTTCCGTCATCATCTAATTTCCCGGCATACTCTTCATGAAGGAGCCGGGCTAAATTATTAAGCGCCATCATCGGTTCTGTCAGGTCATGGGTGATAATATAGGCAAACTGTTCGATTTCCTTTATTTGAAATTCGAGTTTCATATTGCTCTCTTCGAGTTGCCTGGTACGTTCTTTTACGCGTTGTTCAAGGGTTTCATTCTGCAGGCGAATTTCGTTTTCGGCTTGTTTCCGGTCGGTGATGTCGGAGGTAAAAACTGCAATGCCAAGCACAGTGGGGTATATGCGGATTTCAAGAGTAAACCTCTTATTTCCTGCCTGGTAAATATTCTCAAAAAACCGGGGTTGCCTCGTTTGTAAAACCTCCTGATAAACCTTTACCGCATTTCTGTTTTCAGGAGAATCCGGGAAGAGGTCAAAGATGGTTTTTCCGATAGCAGAGTGGGCCGGAATTCCGGTAAGGTTTTCCGATGCCTTGTTCCAGTAAAGGTACCGCAAATCTTTGTCCATTTCGAAAAATACATCGGTAATGCTGTCGGAAAGTTCCCGAAAATGCTTTTCACTGACTGTAAGTTCCGATGTTAACTGCAAGGCTATTTGATTTGCCCTGTAACGGGTGTTAAATAAGGATAAGGACAAAGAAAATAATAAAAAACAAATAACGATACCGCTAAACAACACGATAATCACTTTGCTTTGATAAAAAGGAAATCGTTCTTTGGGCTGGCTAAAAAGCAAAGTCCATCTTTTCCCATTAAACTCTATTGGAATTGTCAGCATCCGGGTGGATAAATCATTCCGGTTAATTGAGTCATTCCTTTGGCTGTCGAACAATAATGTACTGGTAGTAATGCTATCATTATCATATACTCGCATATGAATTCTGCTGTTGTTCATCGAATCTCTGCTTCCCAAAATCCCAAGCATTAAATCGTACATCCGGTAGGGACTGTACACCCAGCCAATAATGGCAGCTCGCCGTTCTGCAACGGAGGTTGTTGGCATTGCATTGCGGTAAACCGGAACATACATCAAAGTACCTGCCTGCAAATCCTTATCGGTTTCCTGGACAAGAGTGACCTTTCCTGAAAGCACTGCCACATCATAGTCGCGGGCTTGTTCCATGGCTTTTCTTCTAACAGGTTCAGAATACATATCATAACCAAAAGCCCTCCGATTTCTATCATTAAAAGGTTCAAGGTAAATTATAGAAGTGTATAGCTCTCTTTCTCCTTCAGGTTTGACTTTATATTCAGGAAATCCCTCATTACGCATGTTTTGTACATGCTGCATTAATTGTTCTTTTTGAATGATGAATGAAAATCCGACTCCCTGAATACCCGGCAAATTTCTATTCAATTTAGAATGTTCGATAAATGTTTTCCAATCATTTCGTGTAACAGTTTGGTTAACTGCAAACAACGATGATCCAAAGCGTAAAAGCTGAGCATGTGTATAAAGTCTCGAGACTATTTTCGTTTGCATTTCCTGGCAAACCAAGGCAAATGCGTTATTTGACTGGCGTTCAACGCTGCGTTCGTAATACAATGTGGATGCAGCAGTCAAAACAAGTCCAACGATTAGAATTGCAAAGGACTTCCAACCATTTTTAAAAGTGATATTTTGTAGAAAGTTTCTTACGTTCATCTGTTTTATATGTGGTCTGATGCCTATTTCGGCAGACTAAAATAAAAAGTCGCTCCTTTATCCACGTCCCCTTCGGCACGGCAATGGCCCCCGTGACGGGTAACGATCCGGTTCACATTGGCCAGTCCGATGCCGACTCCTTCAAAATCACTGGTTTTGTGTAGTCGCTGGAATACCCCGAATAATTTCTCAGCATATTTCATGTTAAAGCCGGCCCCGTTATCTTTTATGTAAAAAGTAATCTCGTTGTCAGTTGAACTGCTGCCGATCTCTATTACTGCTTCCGGTTTTTTCATGGTATATTTGATGGCATTCGAGATCAGGTTGATCCATACCTGCCGGATAAGTTCTTCATCTGCTTTTACCTCAGGCAGGGTTTCAACCTGGAAGGTGATTTTCCTGTTTTGAATTTCAGGATCAAAGAACTTAATGACCTGCTGAACAATCTCTGATGAACGGATCCTTGTTTTTTGCAATTCGATTGCATTCAGCTTGGAGAAATTCAGTATTCCATCGACCAGTTTCCCCATTTCCGAGGCTGAAGAAGAAATAACTTCAAGGTATCCAAGGTCTTCTTTAGATAGTTCTTTTGATTTATTCTCGAGGAAAAGACCGATAAACCCGGTGATATGTCTTAACGGGGCTTTCAGATCATGTGAAATGGAATAAGAAAATGTTTCCAGTTCTTTGATGGCTGCTTCCAGTTCCAAGGTGCGTTGTTTGACCCGCAGTTCCAGATTGCTGTTGAGGTCGAGGATCTCTTTTTCTTTTTGTATGCGCTCGGTGATGTCGGTATTAAAGCCGTACCAGGTTATACTTCCATCTGGAAGTTTCTCGGGGGTAGATTTGGAATATATCCATTGGATTTCCCTGCCCGGAATTTGCACCCTGAATTCACTGGTAAAATAAGACAGATGTTCTGCAGAATATTCAATGTCGCTGATCACTCTGGCTAAATCCCCGGGGTATACTACCCTGCCAATCGGAGCGAAGTCATCAATTACATCTTCCGGTGAACAACCAAAAATATCCTTAATACCTTCTGATGCTAAAGGAACGAAATAGGTTCCGTCAGGTCTCCTGGTAAACTGATAAATCAATCCGGGTGCATTTTCAGAAAGTTTTTTAAATCGGGCATTCCATGTTCGCATTGCTTCTTCCGCCCATTTGCGCTCGGTGATGTCCCTGATTGCCCCATCGATATGCATCGGTTTGCCGTCAGGATCAGAAATTAAACTAGCATTAATTGAAACATACTTCACATTACCTGTTTTGGTTTTAAGCATTAATTCATAATCCCTGAGTTCTCCTGTTATCTTTATCGCTTTTAGCAGAACTTCCCGGTCATCAGGGTTATGGTAAAGGTTGGAAACAGGGAATCCGATCATTTCCTCCCTGTTAAATTCGGAGAAATGCTTGATGGATGGACTTATTTCAAGAACGATTCCATTAAGATCGGTTTGGTAAAAAACGTCTTGTACATTTTCGAAAATGGTACGGTACTTTTCTTCGCTCTTCTCAAGCAACTGTTCGGTATGTCTGCGCTCGGTGATATCGATAAAGGCTTCGAGCATTGCTTTTTGCCCATTAAAAATCATCCCGGTATGGTATATCTCGAAGGTTTTCCCACCCAACACGCCATTGGTTTCATATGCTTTGGTTTCGCCAACATTGATACCGGAATGCAGCGGGCAGTCGGAACACTGTTTTTTATCATCCCGGTACAAATCCCAGCATTTCTTACCCAGTGAATCATCCCCAAAATGCTGTTTAATTTTTTCACTCAAATAAAGAATATTCCCAAATTCATCAACGATATCCATTCCAAATGGAATGGTTTGCAATAGTGATTGGTTGAAT
>CAINOB010000008.1 GCA_903851365.1 uncultured Bacteroidota bacterium | reverse complement strand
CCCTTGACATTATTTATTTTTCTCGGTATTCACTTGGCAAAAATTTCAATTTTAACCAGGTGGGCCAGAAACCTAGATAAGTCTACAGGGCAGTAGCATACAACATGAATAATTCCCAGATCTATGCAGCCATCACAGAAAAGATCATCGCAAACCTTGAAACAGCCGGAAGCTGGATGAAGCTCTGGCAGATCCCCTCACCGGTGAGCATGAATGGTCACTATTACCGGGGCATCAATCGCCTGGTCCTTTCCTCAGATCCTTACAAAAGCCGTGTATATGGCACATTTCAACAGATCCGCTCCAACGGTGGACAGGTTCGCAAGGGCGAAAAGTCCACAATCGTGGTATTCTGGAAGAATTCCATTGAGAAGGATGAAGCAACCGGATTGACCAGGAAAATGTTTCTCCTAAAATTCTACCATGTATTCAACTCCGAACAAGCAGATTTTGATGAACCAGGAACAAAAAAGGTTGCCGATCTTCAGAAACTGGTTGATGAAAAAATCAACTCCGACCATCAGGAAGCTGAAGCTATCATCGAAGGCTTTACAAACGGTCCGGATATTCACTATTCCGACAAAGATGATCGGGCCTATTACGCTCCGATGGCTGACCTGATCTCCATTCCGGACAAAAAATATTTCACGAACTCTTCAGCTTTTTACCGCACTTTATTCCACGAATTTGGGCATGCAAGTGGACATCCCAAGCGACTCAACCGTTTTGACGGAATGTCGAACAGTTTTGGTGATATCCCATATTCCAAAGAGGAACTGGTAGCTGAACTTTGTTCTTCCTTCCTTGCCGGTATCGCTCACCTTGACATGGATATCCGTAATTCAGCCGCTTATATCAGAGGTTGGTCTTCAGCTCTTCGGGACAATCAGAAATGGATCACCTGGGCAGCTGCCAGGGCCGAGAAAGCAGCTGATCACATCCTGGGAATAGATTCTTCACCTGAAGCAAAGGAAGAGGAACGTAGCACCGAAGAGGTTCCAGCCCTTGCCTGATCTGATCACCCAATAACTTAACATACATTAATCATAGAGCCATCCCGGGAACCCGGGATGGCTTCTTTATTTATCCTAAAAACCAACAAAATGAGAAATTCAAGAAAACAAGGTGGAGATCCCCGTCAGATGGATGCCCGATTCAATTCAACCTGCCATACATGCGGCAAGCCAATTAAGAAAGGCGAACAAATTATCTATTGGCCAAACGGCAAGCATGCCGGCCATTTAGCCTGTGATGAAGCTGATTACCGTAATTCCTTGGCTTCCTTTGAAGATGAAGAGAGGTACAACAGTCAGTACCGGTAATTCGATTCTTAAGCTGCTGGGGGAAACCCAAGCGGCTTTTTTCATGCTCGTCAACAGCTGTAGGCATTAATTTACCCGGGATTAGGCGCTTTCGGTGATGTTTATCCTGTGATTGTAAAACTCTGCGAGCATTATTCCGTTGATCATTCAGCACTTCTGTTTTCCTGTTCCTTGACGGTAGTTACAGAAATTTGATGACTGTGGTCTTTGTGTAATTCCTATGCTGAATTATTGCCATCTCTGAACAGGCAGTATTTACAGATGTTTCGGAGTGTGTTGGTCAAAATATGTCAACTTCACAGTCAGGTATCCCCTGTTTTACCGGTTCTTTATAATGATTTTAAAGCCCCGGTAATTGCCTGTTTTGTACTGTAAATATCTGTAAAATTTCGTTGCCAAAACCGGAATAAGTCTTTCCATTCATCCTCGATTTCATTATCGAATTCCTTTGTACACCCTTATTTTACTGGTGTTTCAAGACAACATCTTCGTTTTTGACGGATGACAAAGTCTGGACTGTTGATAACTAATTTTCGGCCACAAATTTTTTTATCAATTTTTTTCAAAAAAAATCTGCTTTTCTAAATGGCTATGCAATAATCTGTTTCGGGTCTTTAATGTTAATAACAGGTTAGTTTGAGTTTACATTAAGGTTACTATCAGGTTACAAATCAGTTAGTTGTTGATAACTTATCCTGTTTGGTAATTTCCCGTTTGATACTTTTGCCGCTCGTAAAATTTGATAAACCCCATGAACGAAAAATCAATCATCGAAAAACCAGTAACTGCCCCTCATGTCTGTCGAATGATCGGGGTCAGTCGTCCTGCACTCCATAAATGGAGCAAGGCAGGAATCGTCCGCTCTCATAAAATCGGAGGTAAACTTTTCTACTTTGAAAGTGAGGTGATGGAGGACCTTAAAAAATGCTGATACACCTATTGATCAAAGGCCTGAAACAGGAGCGTTTTAACTATTAATAACTCCAGAATTACTTATGAAAAACAGAAATGAATCATTATCAGAACTCAGGAAAAAACTGCCTTACGGAAGCTTTAAGAGAATACAATCAAGGCTAAATGAAAAAGACATCAGGTTCTCTATACAATATATTTCCCGTTGCCTTAACCCCATCCACCCGGATTACAACCAGACCATCATAGAAGAAGCAATAAATGTTGTAGAAGAAGAGGCTATCCAGATAAATAAATTGTGTCACAGGATTGAACGTCTTAATAACCCTTCCTGATGAAGACATTTGACACTATGGGGACCTTCGACCTTAAACTAACGATGGTGTTCTATGAGTATATTCTAGGAGTTCAGCTTCAAATCGCACTTCATTAATAATTTATTTCATGGATATAGATGCACAAACCATTTATGGAGGTGCCCCGGGTATGCTCATGGATCGGATTCATGAGGTAAATGCGCTCCTTGGAAAATCCGAATTGAAATCCGGAAAAACAGAATCCTGGCTTTTCTGGAAAAGGACATCCGATATAATGAAATATGCATGGGATTACATGAAAAGCCTTGAATGGATCCTGCGGCAGAATGAACAGCTTGTTATCGAAAACAGGTATCTGCGAGCCAGGAACATGCATCTGGAAGAACTGCTCACAGAATTTGACCTGATCAGAAGATTACGACT